>JAJRUQ010000147.1 GCA_024277705.1 Gammaproteobacteria bacterium | reverse complement strand
TCAACTGTCAACTGTCAACTGTCAACTGTCAACTGTCAACTGTCAACTGTCAACTGTCAACTGTCAACTGTCAACTGTCAACTGTCAACTGTCAACTGTCAACTGTCAACTTTCATTACCATGCAATATCTTCTCAATAAACTACGCTCCAATCACTGGGTAGTGATGGGTATTCTCAATGTTACCCCGGATTCTTTTTCCGATGGCGGTCGCTTTAATCGCGTTGATCATGCGCTGAAGCATGCATTGCAAATGCAACGCGATGGTGCTGATATTATTGATATTGGCGGTGAGTCAACGCGACCGGGAGCGATGGTCGTTTCTGTTGATGAAGAACTTTCCCGTGTTATTCCGGTAATCGAAAAAATCCGCGAAAATTCTGATGTGGCTATCTCTATTGATACCAGTAAACCACAGGTTATGCAGGAAGCACTGGCTGCAGGTGCCAGTATGGTTAATGATGTTAATGCATTGCAAACAAGCGGTGCGCTGGCGGTCTGTGCCCGTTATGAGGTGCCGGTCTGTCTCATGCATAAACAGGGTAAGCCTGAAACGATGCAGGATAATCCGTTGTACCGGGACGTGGTTACTGAAGTCGCTCAGTATTTAATGCAGCGGGCAAAAGTCTGTATCGATGTCGGTATTAATAAGAGCAATATCATTATTGACCCCGGTTTTGGTTTTGGAAAAACGCTGTAAAATAATTTGTCCCTGCTGAAAGAGATGCCTCAGTTTTGTGCCCTGCCATACCCGGTGCTGCTTGGTATTTCCAGAAAAAGCATGTTTGGCCTGCTGCTGGACAGAAAAACGGATGAACGGCTGGTTGCTAGCGTGGCGGCAGTGCTTATCGCTTATCAGAAAGGTGTGCGGTTTTTCAGAGTGCATGATGTAGCAGAAACCTGTGATGCGCTTAAATTATGTGAAGTAGTTGGATAAATAACTCGAAATTTTTAACTATACTTGTAGCAAATCAGCAGAGGTCAGGGTCAATTAAATATGACCGGCATTATCGATTGAGCCTGTTTTTTAAATTAACTCCGACCCTGAAAACAGTAACTCTGGAAGCGGTCGGTTTACGGGCGTTGTTATTTACGGTAGGAACATGACAAAAAAATATTTTGGTACAGACGGTATTCGAGGCAAGGTTGGCACGGGTTTAATGAGCCCTGAAAAAGTGCTTAAGCTGGGTTGGGCAGTGGGTCGCGTGCTGGCCTCGCATAATAATGGTCAGCTTAACGGGCGGGCTAAAAAAGTAGTTATCGGCAAGGATACGCGTATTTCTGGTTATATGTTCGAGTCAGCGCTGGAGGCAGGTTTGTCTGCGGCCGGGGTGGATATTGAGTTGCTGGGGCCGATGCCAACACCGGGTATTGCCTATTTAACCCGAACCCTGCGTGCTTCTGCCGGCATTGTTATCAGTGCCTCCCATAATCCTTATTATGACAATGGTCTGAAATTCTTTTCGGCACAGGGGGAGAAGCTGGACGATGAGATTGAGCATGCGATTGAAGCCATGTTTGATACCGACATGGATATCGTGGACTCAGCTAAACTGGGAAAAGCACGTCGTATCGGTGATGCTGAAGGCCGTTATATCGAAGCCTGTAAAGCCTCTATTCCGATCAATATTCGATTAAACGGTTTAAAGATTGTACTGGATTGTTCCAACGGTGCCACTTATGACATAGCACCCAAAGTATTCACTGAGTTAGGTGCTGATGTTATTGCTACCGGTGATCAGCCTGACGGGCTTAATATTAATTATCAGTGTGGTTCAACCGATCCGTCACGCCTGGTCACCCGGGTGAAAGTTGAAGGCGCAGACCTGGGTATTGCGTTTGATGGCGATGGTGACCGTGTGTTAATGGTCGATCACCGGGGTGAAGTTGTTGATGGTGACGGGCTTTTATATATTATTGCGCGTTCACGTTTGCAGCAAAAAGAAGATATTGGCGGTGTTGTCGGCACCCTGATGTCTAACCTGGGCATGGAAATAGCAATAAAGGAACTGGGGCTGGGTTTTGAGCGCAGTAATGTGGGTGACCGCTATGTGCTGGAAACGCTGAATAAAAATAACTGGAAAGTTGGTGGTGAGTCTTCCGGGCATATTATCTGTCTGGATAGAACCACAACCGGCGACGGTATTGTTTCTGCTTTGCAGGTACTTGCCTACCTGGTACAGGAAGGTGTCGGTTTGCATGAGGCAAAATCCGGTATGAGCCAGTTCCCGCAGGTGATGATCAATGTACCGCTAACCGGTCATGCCGATCCGATGCAGTCTTCCGTGGTGCAGCAGTCGGTGGTGCAGGCGGAAGCTAAACTGAATGGTCGCGGGCGGGTATTGTTACGCCCTTCAGGTACCGAGCCACTGATTCGTGTAATGGTAGAAGGCGAAGATGAGCTGCTGGTGTCGCAACTGGCGAATGATATCGCGGCACAGGTGGAGCAGGCGGCTAAAGCGGCCTGATTGACTGATTATCCCAAAGGTTATAATCAGGGGTTGCAGTTCAAATCTGACTCACCGGAAGGGGTGTAGTCAATTTGATTTTCGCGCCTGTTGATTTTAAAAGATATCGCTAATTTGGTTCAGGTTCCTGACGATTAGTGGCTAACTTGTCATTTCTAACGGCGAATACGACTTATTTATCTGTTTCCTCTCTAAATTGCCTTTTAAATAGCCTTTATCAATATTGATTTATTGCCCCCCGACAGGTATCCTTCACAGCCTTTAAAATACGTTAAAATATGGTTGGAGAATGTAATGCGTCAGGTGATGGTAGCTGGAAACTGGAAAATGAATGGTTCCAGTGACTCAGTCAAAGAATTGATGGCAGGTATCAAAGAGGGAATGGCTGCAGTAAATAATGCTGAAGTGGTTGTTTGTCCTCCTGCGGTATACATTCCCCGGGTTAGTGGTGCAGCGGACGGTAGTGCTATCAAAGTCGGTTCACAAAATGTTTGTGATCAGGACAAAGGTGCCTTCACCGGTGAAATTTCAGCTGACATGTTAAAAGATGTCGGTTGCGAATATGCCATTATCGGCCACTCCGAGCGCCGCGCACTGTACGGTGAAAGTGATGAGCTGGTTGCCAGACGCTTTGCTGCTGCGCGACGTAATGGTATCAAGCCGATATTCTGTATTGGTGAAAGTCTTGCAGAGCGTGAAGCCGGGATAACCAATGATGTGTGTGCTCGTCAGATAGATGCGGTTATTGCGCTGGAAGGTGTGGCAGCATTGGCTGAT
>JAJRUQ010000146.1 GCA_024277705.1 Gammaproteobacteria bacterium | reverse complement strand
TTAGGCTTTATTCTGGCGATTGGTTGCGGTCTGGGTTTTGCCATTGTTGCAGATGCCATCAGTGGCGCAGTTCGAGGTGCAAGGGGAGTGCAGCGTATTCTGGGTGCTTTGCCTTTGTCTGTCATTCCTTATGAAATGAACCTGGAAGACCGTGCGAAAACCCGGCGGGTTAAAAAACGAATTGTCATTTTATTTGTGGCTGTGATTGTATTTGCTTTATTGTTTATACACTTTGTCGTGACCCCGCTGGATGTTTTATGGTTCAGGTTATTTCGTAAATTTGAAATTTTAACAGCATAGTTATTTATATTAGAGATTAGTACTATGGAAAAAATACAACAGGCATTAGAGCGGGCTAAACAACAGCGTGAAGCAAATGCAGGTAATATAAGTACCGCTGACCGTCATGCACAGGCAACCGATGTTCAGTCAATTATATATACAAAGACCCAGGCCGTATCCGGCCATGCCGGTCTGCAAAGAGAAAACCGTATTTTAAGTGCGATGGAACACAGCACCTATGCTGATGCTTTTAAAATTTTAAGCACGCAGGTGATGCATCGCATGGATGAGCATCAGTGGAGCTCACTGGCTATTACCAGTGTTGCCGGTGATGAAGGTAAAACAACTACTGCCATTAACCTGGGTATTAGTATTGCCAAGGAAATTGAATATACAGTATTACTGGTTGATGCCAACCTCAGAGATCCCAGTGTTCATTCTTATTTTGGTATCGAGCCTGAACGGGGCTTAAGTGATTACCTGCAGAATGATGTTGACCTGTCAGAGCTGCTGATAAGGCCGGCAGATATGGATCACTTTGTTATTTTGCCGGGCGGTAAACCATTAACTAATTCGACTGAAATGATCGGTTCACCAAAAATGTGTACCCTGGTTCAGGAATTGAAAGATCGCTACCCGAAACGTGTGGTTATTTTTGATCTGCCTCCGGTTTTGAATACTGCCGATACATTGTCATTTGCGCCCTGTATTGACTGTGCGCTTATTGTTATTGAAGATGACGTGACCAAGGAAAGTGATTTAAAACAGACAGTAGACCTGTTATCGGTAACGAATGTTCTGGGTACGGTATTGAATAAAGCAAAATATTAAAACCCTGTTGTATAGAAATATAAATAAATAAGTATTCAAATATGGATCACCTAATTACGCCGTATAAAGGCACACTGGTCAACCTGTTGCTTGCAGAAGCAGAAGCAGAAAAGATTAAAGTAGAGTCTGAATCCTATCCGGCGATTACCCTGTCGCAGCGTCAGCAATGTGACATCGAATTACTGGTGACCGGTGCTTTATCGCCATTAACCGGTTTCATGAATCAACATGATTATGAATCGGTTATCGATAACGCCACCTTGCAGGATGGTACGCTCTGGCCAGTTCCTTATTATCTTGATATATCCGGAGAGCAGGCAGAATCGATTAATGTCGGTGATAAAATTGCGTTACGTGATATTGAAGGTTTTATGCCCGCCATACTTACTGTAGAAAGCAAGTGGCAGCCGGATAAAAATAAAGAAGCAGAAAATATTTACGGTACACTAGATACAGCACACCCCGGTGTTGACTATTTAATGAACAGCGTTGGTAATGTTTATATCGGTGGCAAAGTTGATGCTATTCAATTGCCCTTTCATTATGACTTTGAAACCTTGCGTTATACACCTGCAGAGTTAAGGCAGCATTTTGATAAATTGGGCTGGCGCTCAATCGTTGCTTTCCATACCAGTAAACCGATGCATGCGGTGCATTTTGAAATGACCATGCGGGCATCGAAACAGGCCAGTGCCCATATTCTGATTCATCCGGTGGTAGGTATGGCAAAACCGGGTGACCTTCATTACTACTCTCGGGTGCATTGTTATGAGGCGATTTTAAAACAATACCCTAAAAGCCTTGTTTCTCTGGCATTAATACCGATGGCAATGCGAATGGCAGGACCGCGTGAAGCATTGATGAATGCCATCATTCGTCAGAACTATGGTTGTACTCATTATATTGTCGGGCCTGAACATGCTGCCCCGCCAAATGTGCGTGATTCCGGCAAGCGTTTTTATACGGCAGGGCTTTCGCAGCAATATGTTAATCAGCACAAAGATAAACTTGATATTGAAATTATTGATATCGAGGAACTTTGTTATGACGAAGACAAAGAAAAGTTTATTACCCGATCTGATATTAAACAGCCTTTGTGCAGCAGTGAATCATTTTCCAATACCCGTGTGTTAAATTCCTTGCTGAAACAGGAAGATATTCCACACTGGGTAAGCTTTCCCGGTGTTCTTGAAGCATTGCGACAGTCTTATCCACCACGTCCGAAACAGGGCTTAACGCTGTTTTTTACCGGCTTTTCCGGATCGGGTAAATCGACGCTGGCAAGAATTATATATGCAAAATTTATCGAGGAAGGAAAACGCCCGGCCACCTTACTTGATGGTGATGTGGTCAGGTTAAATCTTTCGAGTGAACTGGGCTTTTCGAAAAAAGACAGAAACACCAATGTTAGAAGAATTGGTTATGTTGCCAGTGAAATCACCAAGAACCGTGGTGTTGCCATTTGTGCGCCGATAGCGCCTTATGCTGAAATTCGACGCGAAGTCAGAAATAAAATCGAAGAATACGGTGCTTTTATTGAAATACATGTTTCTACCAGTATCGAAGAATGTGAAAGTAGAGACAGAAAAGGTTTGTATGCCAAAGCCAGAAAGGGAATTATTCCTGAGTTTACCGGTATCAGTGACCCGTATGACGTACCGGAAAATCCTGAAATAAGGATTGATACGGTTAATATGACACCGGTACAGGCCGCCCAGGATATCTATCTGTATTTAATCCGTGAAGGTTATATCAGTGTAGACAGATAGTTTTTGCAAAGCCCGGTATGGTAAACAGAACAACGCCAGATGCAGCGGGCGACAAACTGCCGGGGATTTTAATTATCCGGGTATTATCCGGATAGAGTCAACAATTTTTAAAATAACAATTATTTTGAACACAGGTGAACAATGAAATTACGATTGCTACTAGGGATTATTATGGTTGCGGCACTGGCCGGGTGTGGCGGTGCAGAAGAAAGAAAAGCGGTCTATCTTGAAAAGGCAAAATCATCGATAGCATTAGGTGATTTTGACAAGGCCAGGATCGAATTGAAAAATGTATTACAAATCGATCCTAAAGATTCGGAGGCATATTTTCAGCTGGGCAATGTGAATGAGCAGCTTAAGCAATACAGAAAAGCGTATTCAAATTATAAAAAAGCAGAAACACTTGATCCTGATAATCTGGCTAATCTGGCCAGGTTGGGCCGTATCTATCTGCTTCTTGCTAATGATCCGGAAAAAGCACAGGAAAAAGTGGATTATATCCTCGGTAAAGAACCGGGCAATCCGGATGGTTTATTGCTGAAAGCTGCGATAATTCTGAAACAAAACAAACTTGCTGAAGCTATAGATATTACAAAAAGTGTTATTGCGAATGATCCCGGTAATATCGAAGCCATCGTTTTTTTAACGACCATGTACATACGCGAGAAAAGTCTTGATCAGGCTGTTGCGGTTTTAGATGCAGGTTTAACGGTAAAAAAAGACAATGATAAATTAAATTCATTACTCGCTACCATACTGGTTAATACCAAAGATTATGAACGTGCTGAATCAATATTTAAACATTTGCTGGAGAAAAATCCTGATAGCAGAAACAGTTATGATACTTTGGCAAAATTTTATATAGAAACAGGTAACAAACCAAAAGCTGAAGAAGTGTTAAAGGCATCGATTGACAGCGATCCTTCTGATGTTGAGCGGCAGTTAACCTATGTGAAATATATTCGTGCGTCTCAGGGTGGCGATGCGGCCATTGAAAAACTGAAAGGCTTGATCGAAGAAAACAGCGGTCTGGGTAAATTGAGGCTGGCGCTGGGGGAATTATATACTTTAGAGAAAAATCAGCAGCAAGCACTGGCTGTTTTTAACAGAGCAATAAAAGATTTTCCGGATGATGCTACAGGTGTTGATGCAAGAATTGCTATTGCTATTATTCATTTAGGTAATAAAGATTATGATAAAGCGAGTGAATTTGTTGAACAGGCTATTACTGTTTCACCCAATAACCCAAAAGTTAATCTGTTAAGAGCAAAACTGGCTATTTTTAACGATGATTTGGAAACCGCTATCATCGCTCTGCAAATAGTAACCAAAGGCGAGCCTGAAAACATAGAAGCCTATTTCCTGCTTGCCGGTGCGTACCAGAAGGAAGGCAAACAGGAAATGTCTGACTCTGTAATAAACAGTGCTTATTTAAATAATAAAGGCAATGCAGATGCGTTGATGATACTGGCAAAATATTACCTGCAGAAGGACACTGCTAAAGCTGAAAAAATTATTGATGATTATAATGCGCTGAAGCAGAAGGATTATGAGGGAATGTCCATTAAAGCGGCAAGCTTGAATCAGCGTAAACAATACGAAGAAGCATATAAAATTGCAGAAGTATTAATGCAGGACTATCCGGATAAAGCCAATGGATATATTCAGTCCATACAATACCTGATAGACCAGGGAAAAAGGGGTGACGCTATCAGCAATCTGGAGAAGGGATATCTTAATGTTGCAGAGAACAGAAAAATACTAACCTTGCTGGTTTCTCTTGAAGTTGTGGATAAAAGATTTGATACCGCCGAAAAGAGGGTGAAAACAGAACTGGCTTCAAACCCTGATGATGCTGAACTTAAACTGATACTGACCAGACTTTATCTTTCCAGTGAGAAAACAGCTGAAGCAGAGAAACTGTTAAATGAAATAATAGCGACTAACCCGGAAGTCGAGCAGCCATACATATTGCTGGCAAAAATTTATAAGTTTAAAAAACAGGATGACCTGATAAAACCAATACTGGAAAAAGGCAGGGCGAATGTAACTCCCGGTTCACAAATAAGAGTGACGCTGGCAAGAGTATATGAAGTTGAGGAGAGCTATCAGAAGGCGATTGATGTTTATCGTGAACTTAATACTCTGGTACCGGATAATTTAATTATTATCAATAATTATGCTTCTTTATTGTCGGAGTATGGAAAAAACAAGGAAGACATGGATCTGGCAATATCACTTAGTGAAAAATTACAGGACAGTGAGCAGTCTGTGTTTAAGGATACGATTGGCTGGGTTTATTATAAATCGGGTGATTATGATAAGGCACTTGTTTATTTAAAGCAGGCGGTAGAAAAATCACCTGATGTAAACATTTTTAATTTCCATCTTGGTATGGCTTATGAAAAAGCCGGTGATAAGGTTAATGCTAAAAAATACCTGGAGAAAAGTCTGGAAAACAAACAACCATTCAAAGAAAAAAGCCAGGCTGAATCTGCGCTGAAAAATCTATAAAATATCAGGGTGAGTATTTTACTCACCCTGATTTATCTACATAATGTAATTTCAGGTCTTAGTGTATGAATGTTGGTGCCATAAGTTATTCAATAAGCGCCTTCACATTTTTGATTTTCCTGGCAATACTGCTAACGGATAAACACAAAGGGGTAACTAAGCGCTCACTGGTAATGGCTGCCACGGTTAGTTGTATATGGTCTTTTGTGCTTGCCTATGAGACATTATTAACCGTTGATGTCATCAAGATATCTTTACTTGAGTACCTTAAATCTGCCTTCTGGCTTGTCTTACTGATACACCTTTTAAGTTTTACTTACAGCGATCGCTTTAAAAGTGAAACCATTCGTAAATTTCATTATGCAATATTAATCTTTATAAGCATTCTGGTTTTACCGATATTGGCAGAATATGTCTTCGGTGAAATATCTGTGCTGGCAAAGTTTGAATATGTTCCGGCATTGAATTTGTTCATGGCCGTTATTGGCATTGTTTTTGTAGAGCAGGTTTACCGGAATACGCGTACCGAACAAAAATGGGCAATTAAATACCTGTGCCTGGGTTTGCTGGGAATGTTTGTGTATGACTTTTATATGTATTCTGATGCACTTTTATACCAGCGAGTTGACCCTGTTTTATGGCAGGCCAGAGGTTTTGTTTATGCCTTGACGGTTCCTCTTTTTGGTATCACTGTTTCCCGTGATCCTTTGTGGTCACCTGAAATTTTTATTTCCCGTCGCGTGGTTTTTCATACTACTACATTACTTGCCAGTGGCATTTATTTAATGGTGATGGGGATCGCCGGCTATTATGTCCGTGAATACGGTGGTGAATGGGGTGTTGTCGCACAGGCAATATTTTTATTTATAACCATATTGTCTTTGGCATTATTTATTTCATCACGGCGTATACGGGCGCGTATCTATGTACTGGTTAATAAGCATTTTTACCCGTACAAATATGACTATCGTGAAGAATGGTTGCGTTTTATTCGAACCATATCGACATCCAGTGAAGAGAAGGAGTTATATCACAATACCATCAAGTCAATCGCACAGATTATTGAAAGTCCGGGAGGCATGCTTTGGTTAAGGGAGGACAGTGGATTTTTTGTCTGTGTAGATACCTGGCAAATGGAGCATGTCAGTGATCGGGAACCGGCAGAAACCTCTTTGCCTAAATTTATGGAACAGCATGAATTTGTTGTCAGTGTTGATGAATTTATCGACCACCCGGAAGTATATAATCGTCTTGGCTATCTCGAATTGCCGGAATGGGTGAAAAAGGTTCAGCCATGGTTGATTGTGCCTCTCATTTATAATGACTTGTTAATCGGCTTTATTGTCCTTGACCATGCAACGGCACGTAAGCAGTCTTTTAACTGGGAGGACAGTGACCTGCTGAAAACGGCTGCACGTCAGGTAGCAGCCTTCCTGGAGCAGATGAATGCATCAATGGCACTAGCCGAGGCAAAACAGTTTGAAAGTTTTAACAAGGTGTCTACTTATGTTGTCCATGACATCAAAAATCTTGTGGCACAGCTTTCCCTGATTTCAAGTAATGCAGAAAAGCACAAAGACAATCCTTTATTTATGGAGGATGTGTTTAAAACCATTAATAATTCTGTGTCAAAAATGAATAAAATGATGGAAGTATTAAGCGGCAAAATGGAGTCCAGTCATTCCAGTAAAGTCGATATTATTTCTGTTTTAGAGGAGCTGGTACATCATCGCCAGATTGCCGGTGGCAAACCTGTACCTATCCTTGGTTGTGAATCATCCTCCTATTTTGTCAAAGCCGATAAAAATCAATTACTGGCGATACTGGGGCATCTTGTACAGAATGCACAGGATGCGACGGAGGATAGCGGTAAAATAACGATTTCACAAAAGCGTTCAACCGATGGTGTGGTAATAGAAATAGAAGATAACGGTTGTGGCATGAGCGAAGATTTTATCAACAATAATTTATTTAAACCTTTTAAAACCACAAAGGGCACCAAAGGAATGGGCATAGGTGTGTATGAGGCAAGAGAAATAATACTGGCGATTGGTGGCAAGATTGAAGTGCAAAGTGAAGTGAATACGGGTACCTGTTTCAAGTTGATCATTCCGCCGGCAAGTTGAGCCCAGTTGAGCTGAATATTGGATAATTTTTGCCGGGGTCGGTACTTTACCGGGGTCGGAGTCATTTTTATTACTGCCGGATGGAATATCAGGTGCTGTGATGAAAAATGACTCCGACCCCTGAAGTGCACTCATTGAAGCGCGCTGCGCTCTCTGAAGCGAATTGCGCCGTGTGAAGCTAATACTGTCATCTCGACCAGCGGGAGAGATCTTAAGGCCTGGGTGTAAAAGATCTCTCCCGCTGGTCGAGATGACATTTAGGTATTAACTTCTGTTTTCTCTTTTTCTCTTTGTCTGTTGGATTACTTTGTCGGGTATACTCCACCGGGGTCGGAGTTATTTTTGTTACTGCCGGATGGAATATCAGGTGCTGTGATGAAAAATGACTCCGATCCCTGTAGCGATGCTGTTTTGTAAGGAATTCTTTACATAATAAGCTGTAATATAATAGCTTATTGAAAAATAAACAAAAACTCATGTTAAATATTTCGACAAACATCATAATATATTCTAGAATCACGCAATGAATAATAAATTACTCGTCGTTGAAGACGATCCCGGGCTACAAAGTCAAATTCGCTGGTGTTTTGAGAACTACGAGGTATTTCTTGCTCATGACCGAAAATCGGCAATAGAACAGGTACGAAAACATAAACCTGCGGTTGTTACGCTCGATCTGGGTTTGCCGCCACATGAAGATAATCCGAGTGAAGGTTTTGCGACGTTAGAACAAATACTGGAGATTGACCACAATATTAAAGTGATTGTGGTTACGGGCCAGGAAGAACGTGAAAATTCGGTTAAAGCGATTGGTATGGGGGCTTATGATTTTTATAGCAAACCCTTTGAATCCGAGATTATCGGATTGATCGTGAATCGTGCTTTTCGTCTGCTTGAGCTGGAAGATGAGAATCAACGCCTGCAGAATAGTGGTACTACTCATAACGAGCCGTTTGACGGTGTCATCGCCTGTAGTACACAAATGCAGAGTGTATGCAAAGCTGTTGAGAAAGTCGCGCCATCCGATGCCACTGTTTTACTGCTGGGTGAAAGTGGTACCGGTAAGGAACTATGCGCCAAAGGTTTGCATACTCTGGGCAGTAATAAAGACGGTAAATTTGTTGCCATCAACTGTGCTGCGATTCCGGATACTCTGCTTGAAAGTGAGTTGTTCGGTTATGAAAAAGGTGCGTTTACCGGTGCCAATAAACAAACCCTGGGTAAAATTGAATATGCTAATGGCGGCACCTTGTTTCTTGATGAAATGGGTGATTTGCCGATAGCATTGCAGGCGAAGTTATTACGCTTTCTGCAGGAACGTGTGGTTGAGCGTGTCGGTGGCCATGAGCCGGTTCCGGTTAATGTCCGGGTGGTTTGTGCTACGCATCAGAATCTAAGAGAAAAAATAGAGAATGGTGAGTTTAGAGAGGATTTGTTTTATCGTATCAGTGAGATACCTCTGGAAATTCCACCATTACGTGACAGGGAAGGCGATATTATTATCCTGGCACGTTTCTTTTTTGAAAAGTTTAATGAAGATCATGGCCGGAAATTACGTGGTTTTACCAAAGATGCATTGAGTTCAATGGAATCTTATTCATGGCCGGGTAACGTACGTGAATTACAGAACCGTATTAAGCGTGCGGTTATTATTACCGATGGCAAACAGATATCCGCCAGTGATCTCGAACTGGATAGAGCTGCCTCAGAAACCATGAATTTCAATCTGCGTGATATCCGCGAAAAAGTCGAAAGGCAGGCCATTCTGCGCGCCCTGTCGCATGTGAACGGCAAGGTAGCCCCCGCCGCTGAACTGCTGGGAGTTAGCCGCCCGACACTTTATGATTTAATTAAAAAGCTGGAGCTAAAGGTTTAACAACTGATAGTGAGTCTTAAGAGAAGTTGCAAGTTTTAAGTTACAAGTTGTAAGTTTAAAAACATAAATCAAAAGAAGCTTGTTAAACATAAGCTTATCCAGTTTTTGATTTGCTACTTCCAACTTAAAACTTGCAACTTCTCTTTCTGGCCGATTTCAGCCATTCGCCACAGGTTTTATTTCAGTGATTCTTTAATGTTTTCTGAAGGTAACCATGGTCAGTGGAATAAACATTATCAACCATAACAGGCTGCCTGCGAACGGGCTATCGGTATTTTCTGTGGCGGTGGACATTTCAGGTCCGCCAACAAATAGTATTCTGCCGTTGACCTGTTGATCGGCATCACCATCACCACCATCAATGATTCTAATGGTCGTAATATTTCTGTTGATAACATCACCCGATATCGCCGTTAGTGGTGCATTTCCAAACATAATGACACCCGGTACGTTATCTTGCTCAAGTGCATACCAGTGAGCTGTGCTATTGCTTGCGGTCGCGCTGAAGGCGTAAATGTTGGCAGGACTATTTCCTGCTGCCAGGATTAATCCGAATTCAGCGACCGAGCCATCGGGAAAACCGGATAACTCAAAAGAAAAAGCCTCATTGTCAAGTGAGACACCCTCGGGCAAAGTATCAAGGGTAGATAGTTGCACCGTTGCTACATTGCTAAAAGGGGTGTCGGTATTGGTTATTAACGTGGTAAAAGTGCTGTTTGTATTAGCGAAAGAAGCCACATGGCTTTGTAAGCGGTCAGGGATATCATCATTATTGCCATCGCCAGCATTCGGTGCGCTGTCTTCGACGATATTATCAATACCATCATCGTCAGAGGATGCACCGCCTTTTACCGGGATAACAATTTGCGCGGTATCAGGATCATCTGAATTAATGGTAATAGTGGCAGATTTTTCGTTGAGATCCTGCGGACGGAAGAAGAGCACCAGGATACAAAAGCCACCGGGATCGACAGCGCCCGGCTTATATCGGTTACCCGTTGTACAGTTGTCAATAAAGTAAAATTCATCAGGCGTTGCGCTGTCGAAGGTGATCGATGGCAGTGCAAGATCACGATCGCCTTCATTATAGATGTATACCAACCTCTGGGTGTCTGTTTGAGCGTCAGCCTCAGGGTCATAAATGGGAATCGTACCAAAGTCGATGGCTTCGGTATCAATAGAAATATCCGGTGCCGGTGTTTTCAGGGTTACCGGAAAAGTATAGTTGTAGCTGGCTATTTCGATGTTAAAGGTATCAGCAAAAAAATCAGCAGTGAGCGGATTGAAATCAACCTGTATGCTGCATTGTTCGGCCGGTGCCAGGCTAACATTCTGGCAGGGATTGGTTACGGTAAAAGGTTGGGCTACTGATGAAGTGTCGACAGCACCAATTTGCAGGGTTGAGTTACTGGTGTTTTCAATTATGATATTTTCTGTCAGCGTGGTATTGGCGACGGCATCGCCAAAATCAATGATATCCGTTATT
Organism: Gammaproteobacteria bacterium; assembly: GCA_024277705.1. Lineage (GTDB taxonomy): Bacteria > Pseudomonadota > Gammaproteobacteria > SZUA-229 > SZUA-229. Next base: position 1,270 of record JAJRUQ010000146.1, on the reverse strand, counting down.
TTAAACAATGGATCAAAGGTTTTAATGGTGACCAGATTATGACTGCTGATTTCACTGATAACCGATGAAATAGTAAAATCAATGAGAGGTATCGAAATAAAAGAACCGGGGATATCGATCTCACTGGAAAGATCATAAGGTGTTATGTCTGAGATAAGATCAATGGCATCCATACCATTGCCGAGTATCTCACCAAACACGGTATAACCTTCATCGACGGTATCCAGATTAAGGTTATCAGCCAGATTAATAAACCACTGATTGGATGCACTATCAATCTGACCACCGATCCTGGCCATGGACAGTGTGCCTCTCAGGTTTGAAAGCTTGAATTCGTTGGTGATGCTGTCTCTTTGTGGCACTAACTGCAAACCACCGCTGAATTGCAGGTTACCGTCATAAGTGAAACCACCGTTAGCAGGGTCATAAGTGTAGGCACCGGCCTGTATAACAAAGCCGGGAACATTCCTGTTGATGATTAAATTGTCATAGTCACCGCTATTTACGTAAGCAAGAAAGTTATTGACGGTGCCGCTAACGATACCATCAAACAATGAAATATCCACAGGATGCTGTGCACCATTAAATTCAAAATTGGCGCGGATAACCTCTACTGCATAACTGACGGTTGCTGTAGTGAGATTAAAAATCAGAACAACTGAAAATAATAGTGGCGCGTGCAAACGTAATTTCATATTTTTATATACCTGTTAAGCTTTTGTATTATAACAAAATTCCTGATTATCTGTCACTGCAGCAATGTAAGTTAAATCTATCATTAACGATAGATTTAAGATGTTAAAAGTTATCAGTTTTCATACTTTTGACAGATAAAAATGCCCCGTTCAAACAGCTGACAGACATGCATTGTATCCTGTCTGTAATGGGTTTGAGTGCAGTGGACAGTGCGATTTCATTAGAATCACTATTTGTATGTAAAGTACAGGTAGTATACCGGACAATGCAGTGAATTTCATTAAAAATATGACAGAATGACAGGTTTTACTGACAGGGCGATAGCCGGAAATTCACGCGCACAACTATTTGATACCTTAGCCGCAATGGTAATTAATAAGAAGTATTGGAAACCGACCTCGACACTTGTTGTTTACAGCGATGATTGTTTGCAGTGTTTAATGACATAAACCGGCCATTAAGAGAAGTTTTAAGTTTTAAGTTGTAAGTTTAAAAACATAAACCAAAAGAAGCTTGTTAAACATAAGGTTATCCAGTTTTTGACTTGCTACTTACAACTTAAAACTTAAAACTT
>JAJRUQ010000145.1 GCA_024277705.1 Gammaproteobacteria bacterium | reverse complement strand
CCTCCGCTACCGTGTATGACAACCAGTTTGCACCCTGGTCCACGCTATACCAGTAGCTTGCACCACCGCCAATGACACTGCTGCCAACACTCACATATACATTATCGTTTGCTGAAATGGAAAGGTAATGGACGTAATCGCTTACACTGGCAACAGCATTCCAGGTCGCACCATTGTCGGTACTGCTGAAAAGCTCTAACCTGTTTCCAAGATGTGCATAATACTTACCGCTACTATCCACCATCAACTTTAATTTGTTTAAACCGAGATGATCACCAACTAAAGTATCGACTTTGTTCCAGGTGTTCCTCCATCTATCGTTTTGTAGACGAGACCTTCTCTGGAACTGGCCCAGATTTCTGAGCTGGATACAAATTCAAAGCTGGTAATTTCACTACCACCCGGACCATTCATTGGTGTCCAGGTAATCGCAGCCTGAGCGACTGAAACCATGCAGACTATTAATGGTAGAACCGATATAACTATAAATCTCTTGATCTTAGACAGAAACATACTTGCTACCCCTTTAAAAAGTCATTTATGGCTGGTGGTTATTACATCACTTATTTCTCTTTATTGAATATATTACAATCGCGAAATTTAATACTACCACTACTAAAGGAGATTTCCACTATAAAAATATGGTTTATATTCCGCGAGATTTCGGGGACGATATAGCTATTAAAACAGTGCATCATAAAGGCTTATGAAATAACGATGAGTCTTCAGGGGTGCTGATACATGGTGCAATGCCTGAGCATAAAAAAGGCTCCTGAGCAGGAGCCTTTTTTATTTGTTGTGGGTAAAACGATGTTACTTCATAGTCGCCTGTGCTGCCGGTAAAGCCGCGCCACTGTTGATGCCCGCACCCATATCCGTCAGTACCACATCCAGTGCCCCCAGACAGAGCAGAATATTTTCTGCACGTGAACTGTGTCCCATCAAACCGATGCGCCATACTTTGCCGGCCAGAGCACCAAGACCGGCACCAATTTCCAGATTAAATTCATTCAGCAGAATACTGCGAACGGCTGCTTCGTCAATACCATCAGGAATGGTCACAGAGTTTAGCTGTGGTAACCGGTATTCTTCGTCAACAATGAAAGATAATCCCATTGCCTCGATGCCAGCACGTAGCGCCAGGTGGTTGTTAGTGTGGCGTGCCCATGAATTCTCCAGGCCTTCATCCTGCAGCATCACCAGTGATTCATGCAGTGCATATAATGAATTGACCGGCGCGGTGTGGTGGTAGGCGCGTTTCGCATTTGGCCCCCAGTAGCCCATGACCAGGTTGGTATCCAGAAACCAGCTCTGTACTTTTGTTTTACGGCTGGTGATAACGTCAATGGCGCGCTGGCTGAAACTGACCGGAGATATACCGGGGGTGCAGGACAGGCATTTTTGTGAGCCGGAATAAATGGCATCAATTTCCCATTCATCAACTTTTAATTCACTGCCGCCTAACGAGGTTACGGCATCAATCAGCACCAGCGCATCATTGTCATGTGCAATCTTGCTTAAAGTTTGTGCATCGGAACGTGCGCCAGTCGATGTTTCGGCATGAACAAATGCTAATAATTTAGCATCCGGGTTGGCTTTGAAAGCCTCTTCTACTTTTTGTGGATCAACCGGTTTGCCCCAGTCATCTTCGACCATGACGGCGATCGCGCCGCAACGTTCAACCACTTCTTTCATGCGACCGCCAAATACACCGTTCTGGCAGACAATGGCCTTGTCACCGTGTTCCAGAAGGTTCTGGAAGGTGGCTTCCATGCCGGCGGAGCCGGGTGCCGAAACCGGAATGGTTAACTGGTTCTTAGTCTGAAAAGCATATTGCAGCATGGTTTTTACTTCATCCATCATGCCGACAAAAGCGGGGTCCAGGTGACCGATGCAGGGGCGCGCCATGGCACCGGTGACGCGAGGGTGTACGTCGGAAGGGCCGGGACCCATTAAAGTGCGGACGGGAGGGTTGAATGAAGTGATATTCATGCTCTATGCCTTTGAGATGTTAGTTAAGTGCGCGTATTCTGCCAGAAATGACGAGTTTCAACTACCTCACGTGCGATAATGTTTTAGTATGTTTGTGCAATAAGCGATTTTTTGCGATATTTTGAAATGAAAGAAATGCCGGTATATTGCCGATGGGGTGGATAATGGCTGAATCAGCTTTTATTCTGTGCTGGCCTAAATCAGTAATTCCAGCCAGTGTTTTACCGGTGTGTTTGTGCCGCTCTGCAGGTGCAGGTGGCAACCGATATTTGCGGTGGCGATTATCTCTGGCTCGACTTTTTCTATATTGCCCAGTTTGTTGGCTAATAACTGCTGCGATAATTTTTTCTGTGTAATCGAATAAGTGCCTGCCGAGCCGCAGCACAGGTGCGCCTCATTAAATGGCAGCAGTGTGAAACCGGCTTTTTGCAGAATAGGCTCGATCAGGTTTTTTTGCTGCATGCCGTGTTGCAGGGTGCATGGCGGATGGAAGGCGATGCGTTGTTTTTTGCTGTGGCTGTTTTCTGTTAACCGGGTCAGCGCCTGTGGCTCTGTTTCGAGAAGCCCGGCGATGATTTCTGCGGGTTCTTTGTAAAGTTTACTGATGCGTTTTGCCTTGTCGGCATAGTCTTTATCGCTGGCGAGTAACTGCTGATATTCCTTGATCGCCACGCCGCAGCCGCTGGCGGTCATGCAGATGGCTTCAATTTTTTGCTGTTCGACGATGCTCAGCCAGTGATCAATGTTATTTTTGATGATGGTGATGGCTTCGTCTTCAGCGTTCAGGTGATGGCTGAGTGAGCCGCAGCAGCGGCTGGTTTCCGGTTCGATGCATTCGATGTTGAGCCGGTCGAAGATGATTTTTGCAGCGTTATCGATTTGCGGTTTTAGTGCCGGTTG
>JAJRUQ010000144.1 GCA_024277705.1 Gammaproteobacteria bacterium | reverse complement strand
TGAAAAGAATGCAGGCCGGTGATCTGGTGATTACCGGTGATATTCCGTTAGCAAATGATGTGATTGATAAAGGCGGGTTGGCCTTAAGTCCCCGGGGAGAGTTGTACAACGCCAGTAACATTAAAGCCTTGCTGACAATGCGCGACTTTATGGATACCATGCGGGCCAGTGGTGTTAATACCGGTGGTCCGCCACCTTTAAACCAGGGTGACCGCAAAGCTTTTGCACAACATCTTGATAAATTTTTAACAAAAGCAGCGGCGAACTGATACAGAACATGGCGTAAGTTTAAAATATACAAGCACAGCTCCCGCAGGAGCTGTGTTGCAAAGTTTTGCCAATCGTCAGCGCTTATTCATTCAAGCTGTTTTACGCTTGGCTACTCCGATTAAAGCTAACAGCCCGGTGCCAAATAACCAGACAGCGGCCGGTACCGGAATGGTGCTGACGTTATCAACAATCAATATATTATCAACCCCCCAGGCTTCATCAGGGATGCCTGAGCTTATGGTTGCGCCAAAACCCAGTTTAAGAGACGTTGCGGTGGTATTGATGGTAATTGAATAACGGTAGCCCTGATCCGGCCAGCTGGCAAAGCCGTAATTGACATTGCCGTCATCGCCGGTAAATAACAACGCCTGGGCATCCATAAACGGGCTGTTGGCAAAATCTTCCCTGTTATGCTTAAACTCATTGCTGATGACCTGGGTATCATCGATAAAAATATTAAAATACTCATAGTCCCAGGAATCAATTTCATAAAAATCCAGTTCAATGGTGACCTGGGTCTGATTACCGGAAAGTGAATAGGTTTTAGAGTTTTGCTGCACTCCCCCTGCACCGTTGAAGCGACCGAGAAAACGGGTAAAGGTTGTGCCGCCGTCAGTCGTCAGATTGTCAGACCAGCCGGTTGCTCCGGTCTCAAAATCTTCCTGGGTAATAATGACAGCATTAGCGGCTCCGGATAAAACAAGGGCGGCTACCCCAATGGCTAATTTTTTGTTCAATTTCATTTTTCACCTCATGGATAACTATTTGCCAGCTAAATACGCATGTAAAAGTCATTCATCATCTGCATTTAAAATGGCCGAGTGTCGATAAAAATAACATTAATATAGAAGCAAAATTTATGCCTAAAAAATAAAGATAATATTTTTCAATAAGATAGAAAAAAGTGGAATTGTGTAGAAGTTTATTTTGTAAAAATTTATGACACTATACTAAAGCAACATTGGGATGATCAGAAATTTTATTCAGCGCTAGAATATTTTAGCGTTGTTCCAGAGTGTAAATTTTTATGACGTTCTCAGGCGGCTTATGAGTCTGACCGTACATTCGGTAAAGCTTGTTTTTTCAATATTGAGCAATAAAACGTTTCCAGTGAGCGGGTAAATGCTTTCTCGTTACCAATGATGGATGTCTGCATTTTATGCCGCAGATTGTGGCGAAGTTCGTTTAAGGTCTCCGCTTGTCCGGCAAGTTTTTCTGCGATTTTTACATAGTCGTTTTCCGTGGCTGCCGATAGCTGTGACAGATCCAGCTGTTTTAATACGCTTGAACATAAACGTGATGAGGGTCGGTCGCCGTATAAGGTAATAACCGGTACCCCCATCCATAATGCTTCACATGCAGTGGTGTGCCCGCTCCATGGGAAGGTGTCGAGACAGATGTCGACCATGCTCATGACCCGTAAATATCGCCGTGCTGGCGGCAGCGAGTCATCGGCAGGCGGCTGGTCCATGATGGTGAGGCGTTGCTTTGCTATACCGTGTTCTGCACATAAGCGGGTGAGACTGGCTTTTTCTGCAGCACGAAAAACGTTACGGTATAACAGCAGGCGTGAGTTCGGTACGGCGTCCAGTACTTTTGCCCAGAGCGCGAAGGTGCGGGCGTTGAATTTGGCCGGGTTGTTGAAACTGCCAAAGGTGATATAGCCGTTTTTGTTGAAAGGCGGGGTTTCCAGTTCGGGATAAAACAATGGTGGCCGGTAACAGCTGATGCCGCCCGGCAGCCGGTATAGTTGCTCGGTATAAAACTGTTCACTGCCGACCGGATCAAGGACTTCATCGGTGATGCGGTAATCGATGGATTTCAGGCCGGTGGTATTCGGGTAACCAAGATAGGTGACCTGTACCGCTGCCGGCTTCATGGCAAATACGCCGAGCCGGTTGCCGCGGGTATGGCCGGCCAGGTCAAGCAGAATGTCGATTTTGTCACTGCGTATTTTTTCTGCAAGCTCATGGTCGGATAAAGCACAAGTATTGACCCATGAATGACAACGTTCAGCAATTTCCTGGCTGAAACGGTCACTGTTGGCAACTTCAGCGTAACAATAAACTTCAAATTTCTGTTTGTTGTGATGCGTGATAACGGGCAGAAAGAAGTTTGTTACCGGATGGTTGCGAAAGTCAGGTGAAACATAACCAAGCCTGATTTTTCTGTGTTCATTATCAGTCGGTGATATTTTTTCTCCGTTGCCAGGTTGCGTAATAGTGGAAGCCCAGCGGGTATGTTCTTCAAATATTTCTGCCAGGCTGACCTCGGGAACATAGTTCAGACATAACAGCAAATTGCTGTAAACTCCGGTGAAGTCAGGCTGAATCGCAAGTGCCTGGCGAAAACATTGTATCGCTTCTTTGGCCTTGCCTCTTAGTTTGAGAACATTGCCTAAATTATTATGTGCCTCGGGCGACTGTGGACGTAAATCAACGGTAATGCGAGTGTATTTTTCAGCATTTTCGTAATCACCGGCCTGTTCACAGGCATAAGCCAGGTAACTGTTTGTCTGTGGGTCTTGTGCCGATAATTGAATTGCTTGCTGTAATATTTCAATGGCTTTCAGGTATTTTCCTGACTGGATCAAAGTCAGGCCAGCTTTGTTCATTGTCTCGACCTGCTCTGGCCGCTGTTTGTTAGCCACGATTACTCACTGAATAACAGCCTGCCATTGACCAGTGTGTGTTTGACCCTGCCCTGAAAATGCCAGCCGAGAAAGGGGGTATTTTTAGCCTGACTTTGAATAGTCGTATGGTTTAGCTGCCAGTCTTCGTTCTCATCAAAGATACAGATATCCGCTTTTTTACCAATGGCCAGTGAACCGGCATCAATATTCAGAATGCTGGCCGGTATCTGCGTTAGTTTTTTAATGATATCAGGCAGACTTAATGATGATGTCTGCGCCAGCCGTAAACTTAATGGTAGCAGGGTATCCAGTGCAGAAATACCAGCTTCGGTACTGGCGAAAGGAGATTGTTTTGCATCAACATCGTGGGGTTGGTGATCTGAACAAATCGCATCAATGGTATTGTCGGCCAGGGCATGAAGCAAGGCCTCACGGTCACGTTCTGTACGCAGTGGTGGTATCACGTGGCAGGCACTGTTAAAACTACTGATGTCCTGTTCTGTGAGATGCAGTTGATGGGCGCTGACATCTGCAGTGACCGGCAGTTGTTCGTTTTTTGCGCGTCTAATCATTTCGGCGGCATGCGCGCTGGAAAGCCGGCCGATATGAGCACTGACACCGGTTTCAGCGACCAGCTGCAGTACTTTGCCAATGGCGACGGTTTCTGCTGACACAGGAATACCTTTTAAGCCCAGGCGGGTGGCAATCTTGCCATCATGCGCACAACCATCGGCACTTAACCAGTGGTCATCGGGTTCAATAAAAACACGAAGATTAAAAGTGGCGGCATAGGCAAAGGCCCGTTTCAGAATCTGTGTGTTTTCGACAGGATGCCGGCTGTTGCTGAGGCCAACGCATCCTGCCTGTTGCAGGGCATACATTTCAGACAGGTGCTCGCCGCGAAGTCCGGCGGTTAATGCGCCCAGAACAACGACATTGCTGTGTGCTGTGTGTGCAGCTTTCTGGTGGATCAGTTCAACCACCGCCGGTTCATCAATCACCGGGTCGGTATCCGGCGGGCAGCATAAAGTGGTAATGCCGTTTTTGCTGGCAGCAATGGCTTCACTGCTAATGGTGGCTTTGTGTTCCTGTCCCGGTTCACGCAGGCGTGCACAGCAGTCAACCAGACCGGGTATTATCGTCAGGTTATCAGCGTTGATGGTTTGTGTGTTTGTGTCGGCCTGTAATATGCCCGGTGTTTCTATGGCAGAAATTCTGCCATCAATAATGAGCAGGTCGGCCGCCTGATTAATGTTATTTGCCGGGTCAAGCAACTGGCCGTTTTTAATAAGAACAGGTGAGCTACTCATGTTTTGTTGTCCTCCTTTTCACCGTCTGCAGCTGTTTCCCGTTCCCGGCCCAGGGTCATAGTCATCACGGCCATGCGCACAGCAATACCGTATGAAACCTGATCAAGAATAACGGAGCGTGGTCCATCAGCCACATTTGAATCAATTTCAACGCCACGATTGATCGGTCCGGGGTGCATAACAATGGCATCGTCCCGGGCGGCTTTTAAGCGCTTTTCAGTCAGACCGTAAAGCTGGAAGTATTCCTGTTCGCTGGGTAATAATGCGCCCGACATGCGTTCTTTTTGCAGACGTAACATGATGACTACATCCGCATCCTGAATGCCGGTAGAAAGATCATGAAAAACATTGACGCCCATGCTTTCGATATCAACCGGTAATAATGTTCGGGGGGCAATGACGCGAACTTCACCGGTGTTCAGGGTGTTGAGTGCGTGAATTTGTGAGCGGGCAACGCGTGAGTGCTTGATGTCACCAACGATGGCGACGCGCAGGTTGCCAAAATTTGTGCCTTTGTTACGGCGAATGGTGAACATGTCCAGCATCGCCTGCGTCGGGTGGGCATGGCTGCCATCACCGGCATTAATCACACTGATATTCTCGGCGACATTATTGGCAATGTAGTGTGCGGCACCGGAGTCACTGTGGCGGACAACGAACATATCGCAGTGCATTGCCTGAATATTTTGCAGGGTATCAAGCAGGGTCTCACCTTTGGATGTTGCTGAGGTACTGATGTTGATGTTTAACACATCTGCTGAAAGTCGTTTGGCTGCCAGTTCGAAGGTGGTACGTGTACGTGTGCTGGCTTCAAAAAACAGGTTAACGATGGTTTTTCCTCGCAGCAATGGTACTTTTTTGACTCTTTTTTCATTAACATCGGCAAAACTTTCGGCCGTATCGAGAATTTGTGTCAGCAGCGCTGAGCCCAGGCCTTCGGTTGTGAGAAAATGTTTTAACTGGCCATTTTTATCTAACTGAATATTCCAGCTATCGTGGCCGATTAGAGCGTCAGTGGGCTTTGTTGCTTTGTTGACCATGCTGCCTCCGCTATCCTCTGCTGATATTTTTCTGGAGGTCAAACGCAAGCGGTTCAGGCCCGGTGAGCTTGATATGCTCACCGTCCTGTAAGGTAATCTGCTGGCCGACCAGGTCGGCCTGCAGTGGTAGCTCTCTGCCGCTGCGCTCAATCAGGCAAAGCAGCGTAATGCTGGCGGGTCTGCCATAATCAAACAGTTCATTCATCGCTGCTCGTATGGTGCGGCCGGTGTGAAGTACGTCATCCACCAGAATAATATGGCGGTCATCAACATCGGGGGGCAGGGTGGATGGTTTTACTTCGGGATTCATGCCGATGCGTGAAAAATCATCGCGATAAAAGCTGATATCCAGTGTCGCCAGTGGGTCTGAAAATATCTGACTGGAGCTGTTGATTTGCTGATATAGCCGGGTTGCTACCCAGGCCCCGCCAGTATGAATACCGACCATTAACGGATTGTCGATTGCCTTGTCTTTAAGCAATGCCTGTAAGTTGCTTGCCAGTTGTGCCAGAAGTTCGTCCGGTGTGGCCAGTGTCTGCATATTGTTGGTGTCGCTTTGTTTGTTTACTGCTGGTCAAGCCAGCGTTGTACAATAACTGCTGCCGCCATTCTATCAATCTCGTGTTTGTTGTGCTGATTTATTTTTATCGTCTGTTTTAATATTTCTTCTGCATGCTGAGAACTTAAAGCCTCGTTGATTTTTATAACCGGTAATTTGAAGCGTTTTTCCAGTTCATAGGCAAACTGAGTAACCATTGCGGTCATCGCATTTTCACTGCCGTCAGTATGATAGGGCATGCCGACAATCAAAGCCTGTGGTTGCCATTGTTGTATTTCAGCATCAATTGAATTCCAGTCAGGATTGCCGTTCACCTGGTTCAATGTTTTTTGCGGCGTGGCAGTGCCGGTAATGGTCAGACCGGTGGCAAGCCCGATGCGCTTTTTGCCATAGTCAAAGCCCAGAACGCTGGTGACAGGTTTTTGTGTTTGCATGATAATGGTTATTTTAAAAGTACTTTATTGTGAAGCGCGTCGGGTGCGCAAAAAAGGATTAAATTACACTGTTGGCCTGTTAAATCTGTGAGCACTTTTTTCAAATCACTACGGTATCAGGGCTAGTTAATATTTAAGACGGTTCCAGACATGAGGTGTCAATCACCCGCGATACGTCATACGCTCTAATGTCGTGTCCATGTGTTCACGATCGCAGGTAAGGTTTGCCAGGCTACATCTCTTATGGTTAACAGAATATTAGCCGTGATTAAATTATAAAATTTTTACCGGTTTTCAGGCATGGCCGGTGTCATGACTGAGTAGGGATAAATCAACTCCGATTAAATCTGCTGCTGCATGCCAGCGTTTTTCTGCCGGTGTGTTAAAAATAATCTGTTCATCTGCGGGGCAGCTTAACCAGGTATTGCTTACCATTTCCTGTTCCAGTTGACCGGCCGCCCAGCCGGCATATCCCAGAGCGACAATACTGTCTGCAGGGCCTTCATCATTGGCGATTGCCTGCAGAATATCTTTGGATGTGGTTAAGGCGACACTGTCATTGACCTGAAGGCTTGACTGCCATTGGCCAACGGGACGGTGCAGGATAAAACCGCGGCCCTGCTCAACCGGGCCGCCAATAAAAACCGGTTTTGTTGTGTCGTAGCGGTGACCACTTTCAATTTTCATTTCACTGATGATTTGCTTGAGTGTGATACCGGCAGGCTGGTTAATAATAATGCCAAAACAGCCGTTTTCATCATGTTCACAGATATAAGTCACCGCCTGATTGAAAAAACTGTCATTTAAGGATGGCATGGCGATAAGGAAGTGACCGGTGAGCTTGTCACCGGTGGTCTGCGTTTTTTCAGTGTTGCTGTCAGTCATTAATGCGTACGCAAACGGCTGTTATTTAAAAATTCCCAGCTGCGGGTAATATGGATAACATCGGCTTCCTGACGGAGTTTTTTCGGAAAGGCGGAAAATGGTGATGCCATTTTGACAATACGTTTTGCGGCATCGTCAAGAATCTGATGACCGGAGGACTGTCGCAAATCAGTTTTTATCAGTTTACCATCGGCATCAATAACAACATCCAGAATCAGGGTGCCATTCAGTTTATTGCGTCTGGCGGCATCCGGGTAGTTTAAATTGCCAACCCGTTCTACACGGTTAATCCATTCCCGCATATATTGTGCCGGCGTAAATTCTTTGGTACTTGAATTTAAATATTTTGTCCGCTCCAGGCTTGCCTGTTGTTCGAACTGGTTACTGATTTCCGGTGCCAGTCGTGCACTTTGTGTGGTTTCACTGGCGCTGTTGTTGGTAAGTGTTTCCTTGTCATCGGCTTTTACCGGGGTATTTGTGGTATCGACAGTGTAACTGTCAGCTTGCTGGGTGAGGAGTGCCAGCTGCTCGTTTTGTTTTTGTTTGAAAATTTGCTGTACGCTGGTTTGTTCGCTCAGACCGGGTGTGCTGGACAGTGTGGGGGCGCTGAATAATTCACGTGGTCTGGCTTTTTCCTGCACATCACCGCCACCTTTTTGTGAAACCTGCGCCAGATAGTCAGCATTTTCTACTTCATCCGGTGCTTTTGTCTGTACCAGGATAATGTCCATAGCAGGTGAGGTTTTGCTGTCAGCAGGTGGTGAAACGCTGAAGGTGATTCCTAATATAATAATGCCGTGAAAAATAGTGGCAAGGAAAAACGTCATACCGAAACGATCGTTGTCAGAAATATTGGTTTGTACTGTTCTGCGTTTAGTCATGGCGTGTGAAATATTTGTTATATTTTCTGTGCTTTATGGTATCAGCTTTAAGCTGTTTATTTTTCGGTACATACTATTTTTTAATATCCTGCAAATATTATAGCTATTCGTTCACAATTTTGTACAAAGTGGATGATTTATCTGAAAATTCTACTCTTTTTGCCATTTTATCGGTTAAATAAATATGATTGTCACGATCAACCAGCATGGCGTATTCAATACCCATGTTTTTAGCGATGCGTTGCCAGTTGGTTCTGCCGGCGACAAACAAGGCGGTAGCGGCAGCATCTGCCAGTCCGGCATCTTTATGGATGACGGTCACTGACTGCATGTCCTGAGTCGGGTAGCCGGTAGCAGGATCAAGTATGTGATGGTAGCGTTTTCCCTGGTAGAAATAAAAACGCTCGTAGTCACCGGAGGTAAAAATACTTTCATTATTGTTTAGCTGTACGCTGGCCAGTAGGTTGTTGTTACGCGGGTTGCGGATGCCGATGTTCCAGGCACGGGTATTTGTCTGTTGATTATTCATTTCGATAACTTTACCGATAACGCTTAGATCACCACCGGCATTGATGACAGCATTGTGTATGCCCATTTTTCGTAGCTTCGCCATTTCCAGTGCGATGGCATAACCTTTTGCAAAAGCGCCGAAGTTTAATGAGACAGCGGTGTTACTGCTAAGCAGTTGATTTTTGTCATTGATGGAAAGGTCTGACATTTGTGGCTTTTGTCTGACCAGGTGCTGAATCAGATTGTTGTCAGGAGGCTTAATGTCTGTATCACGGTATTTATGAAACTGCCATAGATTGATGAGTTGGCCAATGCCTGGATTGTAATAATTTTCACTCAGCCGGCTTAGTTCAATGGATGTTTTAATTATGGGGATGAGGTGATCCGGGAGGGTGATAATGCTATCGGTTTTCAGTTTGTTATTGATTTCAGCCAGTTCGCCATTGGTCCAGGGCGACCAGTCCTGGTGGTAGCGATCAAAATCACTTTGCAGCATGTGAAAGGCTTTTTCTGCCAGCACTTTGTCAATATCATAAAAACTAATATCGATGAGTGTGCCAAAAGCAAAAATGCTGTAACTAAAGTGCCGTGTTTTTTGTTCACAGGCAGTGCTCAGGAGACTGAGTAACAGCAGGCTGGCAGCAAACAACCATCGATAGTGCGGGTGTTTTAAGTGGACAGGAATAAACACAGTGGTATAGGGGGAATAATGTTTACGCTGCCAGCTGTTGTTCGATGCAGCGGATTAAATCACCGGCGATATCCAGTGAGTAAATTGAATCAAGTTCACGGATGCAGGTGGGGCTGGTAATGTTTATTTCGGTTAAATAATCACCGATGATATCGATGCCGGCAAATAAAATACCCTGTTGTTTCAGTACCGGTGAAATTTGCCGGCAAATCCAGTGGTCGTGTTCACTTAGCTTTATACCTGTTCCGCTGCCACCGGCGGCCAGATTGCCACGGGTTTCTCCTGCTGCCGGAATCCGTGCCAGCGCATACGGTATGGCTTCACCGTTTATCATTAATACCCGTTTATCACCGGCAGTAATTTCAGGGATAAACTGCTGTGCCATAACGCTGCGTGTTTCATTTTCCGTTACTGTTTCCAGAATAACAGACAGGTTCGGATCATCGGGGTTAACACGATAAATAGAAGTTCCACCCATACCATCCAGAGGTTTCAAGATGACGTCCTGCTGTTCGGTGTTGTAACGTTCATGAACAAATTCACGCAAGTGATGTTTTGCCCGGCTCACCATAAAAGGGGTGCAGCATTGCGGGAACCGGGTAATAAACATTTTTTCATTATTATTGCGCAGGCTTGCGGGGCTGTTGACAATAAGGCAGCCAGCTTTTTCAGCCAGCTCCAGAATATAGGTACTGGCGATATACTCGATATCAAAGGGCGGGTCTTTGCGCATTAAAATAACATCAAGTGATTGAAGATCGATCTCCTGTTCGCTATGGATGTCAAACCAGTGCTTAACACCATCGGTGACGCTGATGATGCGGCTATGTCCGCAGGGGACTTCATTATTTGTGTATAAGTCAGACTGATACATTATATGAATTTCCCATCCGGCTTTTTGCGCCGCCAGCATCATGGCAAAACTGCTGTCTTTTTTTATGTTGATTGATGACAGAGTATCCATAACGATGCCTATTTTGATATTCATGTATTTTCCATTGGTAATGTTGATTTGACGCAGAATTAACCGCTTTGCTGCTTTTTCTGCACAATGTACCTGTGCCGAGATTTCAGTTATATTGTAAACGTTTAGATTGTAAAAAAAACCATGCTTAAGCAAAATCTTAGCCAATTATGTTCAAGTTTTTATTAATTGTTGGCAATAAGCAGAATGTGGTCTACATTCAGATTATCTATTGTCTTTTAAAGGACTGTCTTTTAACAGGCGGCTGTGACAGATAGACAAAACGGGCTTAATAAAAACGGTATAACAATGGCTAATGAGATTTTGTAATGAGTGACCTGAAAGTAATGGTCATCGATGACAGTAAAACCATCAGGCGTACAGCGGAAAACCTGCTTAAAAAAGAAGGTTGTGAGGTGGTGACTGCCGTTGATGGCTTCGAAGCGCTGTCAAAAATTGCTGAAAACAAACCGGATATTATTTTTGTAGACATAATGATGCCGCGGCTTGATGGTTATCAGACTTGCGCATTAATAAAAAACAATAAAACATTTAAAGATACACCGGTCATTATGCTTTCCAGTAAGGACAGTATTTTTGACCGTGCGCGTGGACGAATTGTCGGTTCTACACAATATCTTACAAAACCGTTTACAAAAGAAGATTTACTGGGTGCGATAAAAGATTACGCCTATTAATGTATTGAACAACTGATTTATATTTAATTAAGTGCTGGAATGTTTCAGCAATAACCAGAAATAATGGTGAGCAAGAATGGCAAAAATAATGATAGTAGATGATTCACCGACTGAAGTGCATGTGCTGCAAACGATGTTGAATAAAAATGGTCATGAAGTGGTGGTGGCTACATCGGGTGAGAAAGGCGTTGAAATGGCAAAGCTTGAAATGCCTGATTTGATATTAATGGATGTGGTTATGCCGGGAATGAATGGTTTTCAGGCAACACGCCAAATATCAAAAAATACAGAAACGGCAGCTATCCCGGTGATTATGGTAACAACAAAAGATCAGGAGACAGACAAGGTCTGGGCGATGCGTCAGGGGGCAAAAGACTACATCGTGAAACCGGTACAGGAAAAAGCATTAATTGAGCATGTTAACAAGGTGTTGTCCGCTTAACAGCCGGTGGTGCCAGACATGATACGGGTGTTTTTAAAATAATAAGAATATAAACATAATGAATATTGAAAACCCATTTGAATTTTTACTTGATCTGGAAAAGCGGACGATTGCTGCTTCAACCGGTCTGCCGTCTGTAGAGCAGATTGAAAAAGAGTGGGTAGGTGTTGGTTTTAGAATCGGTGATTCCAGATTGATTGCAGCAATGTCAGACGTTAAAGAGATTTTAGATCTGCCTGCTTTTACACAGGTTCCCGGAGTGAAGTCGTGGATTGTCGGTGTGGCTAATGTCAGGGGTAGTTTATTACCCATTATGGATTTAAAAACCTACCTGCTGGGTGAAGATATTAAACAGCGAAATAAAGGCCGGGTTATTGTCATCGATTATAAAGGGTTTAATACCGGACTGGTTGTTGAGGAAGTTTACGGTATGCGCCATTTTAGAGAAGGGGAACTTTCCAAAGACATTCCTGAGGTACCTGAAGGTATCACTCCTTTTATTGAACATGCTTTTAAGAGTGAAGAGGAACACTGGCCGGTATTTGATTTTAATCAAATGACAGAGGATGAGCGTTTTGCTCATGCTGCGCTGTAGCGGGACAATGATGATGTGACAGCAAACAGAATTTTTTTACAGATAAGTTATTTCAGAGATAGATAAGAAAAACACCTACTAAACACCAGCGATAGAACTGGTGAGCAAGTTGATTGGAGAAAATGCCTTATGAGCGCAGAACAAAAAAACATAGCAATTGGTAAACCATTAATTTTAATTGGTGTGTTACTGTCAATATTCATTATACTCATGCTTGGTAGTCTGGTATATGTGGCGGATAAACGAGCGACTTTACAGCGTCATGTGGAATTATCTGCTGATCAGCTACTGCTCTCTCAGCAAATGGCAACATACTCATTGAGTGCATCTTCCGGTAATGAAGAATCATTTGATTTACTGGAGAGGTCACGTTATCGCTTTGATGATATTTTAAATATATACCTGTCTGGTGACTCTACAACCTCGCCGCTGTCTGAAAAATTACTGGGTAGCCTGAATCTGGTTGAATCAGACTGGCGTAATTATAAAACCAATGTTGATGTTATTTTAAACGGTCGCCAGTCCATTGCTGAAGTAAGAGAGTTGTATCAGGTTATTGAAAGTTTTATCCCGCAGATGCTGACTTATTCTGATGAAGTGGTCGGGGTACTGATTAAAAAGAATGCTTCTCCACGACAGATTTATCTGGCAACACGTCAAATGATGCTGTCACAACGTATTAAAAACAACCTGAACCAGGTGCTGGCCGGTGGTGAAACCGCTGCTGCTGCTGCAGACAGATTCGGTCGTGATGCGGCATTGTTCGGTCGTGTACTGGAAGGTTTGTTAAAAGGCTCTAAAGGTTTACGAATAGAAAAAGTCACTGATAAAGAAGCAGTCAGCAAGTTGCGTGAAGTGGCGATGTTGATTAGTGCGGTCAGCGATAACATTGCCGGTATTCTTGAGTTATCACCAGAACTGTTTGAGGTAAAAGATGCTGCCGGACTGGTGGGTGAAGAATCAGCAGACTTGTTAGCATCACTGGAGTCTTTCCAGGAAAAGATTATTGGCCAGGGTGAAGAGCTTGATTTAATTCAGTTGGCCGGTGTTGGCTTTGGTGGTGTCGCGGTAATACTGATTATTATCGGTGGTATTATGTTACTGAAAGAGGCCAGAAAACGTGAGGAAACGGCGTTAGAAAACAACCGTAGAAACCAGCGTGCGATTCTTCGCTTACTGGATGAAATGGCTAACCTGGCGGATGGTGACTTAACCGTACATGCCACGGTAACCGAGGAAATCACCGGTGCGATTGCCGATTCGGTGAACTTCACCATTGACGCCTTGCGTACCCTGGTAGAAACCATTAACAGTACAGCGTCTGAAGTATCACGCTCTACAGAGAAAACCCAGCATACTGCGCATGAACTGGCGCAGGCATCCAATCAGCAGGCACGTGAAATTGCTTCCGCGAGTGCCGCGGTAACCGATATGGCAGAGTCCATGTTATCGGTGTCACAAAACGCGGATAACTCGGCGCAGATGGCGCAACAATCGGTAGAGATTGCGCAGAAAGGCGCACAGGTTGTACATGGCACGATTAGTTCTATGGAAAACATTCGTGAGTCAATTCAGGAAACCTCCAAACGTATTAAACGGCTGGGTGAGTCCTCACAGGAAATTGGTGATATTGTGGGGCTGATTACTGAAATTGCCGACCAGACGAATATTCTGGCGTTGAACGCAGCCATTCAGGCGTCTACCGCTGGTGATGCCGGTCGTGGTTTCGCAGTGGTTGCGGATGAGGTGCAACGACTGGCGGAACGTGCAGGTAATGCAACCAAGCAGATTGAGGGCCTGGTAAATACCATTCAGGCAGATACTAATGAAGCGGTTAAGTCCATGGAAATGAGTACCTCGGGTGTGGTAAGTGGTGCTGCCATGGCGGAGGATGCGGGTGTTGCACTGAAAGAAATTGAGGATGCTGCCGGTGAATTGTCCAAGCTGATTATCGGTATTTCGGATTCAACAAAACAACAGTCAAAAGTGGCGCTGTCAGTCTCTGATTCAATGAACGTGATTCAGGAAATTACTCTGCAGACATCAGAGGGTACCGAAGAAACCTCCACATCTCTGGCAGCGTTGAATGAACTGTCCGCAGAACTGGGGCGTTCAGTATCCGGCTTTAAGTTGCCTTCATCGAATGATACAGACAACATAGAAACCGTTATCCTGGAAGGTCAGGTCTAGGTTTGTCTGAGATAAGTACTGATACAGGTGATTGGGTATGAATCCAGATAATACAGTCGAATATAACTCTTTAAGTTGGGTTAAAGCGCAGTTAGATGATGTTCTTCAGGACGCGCAGACGAATCTCAATGAATACATTGAAAACAAGACAGATGAACATTTAGAAAACTGCATTGAACATTTGCAGCTGATTTTTGGCACGTTGCAAATGGTCGAAGTTTATGGCGCTGCCATGCTAGCGGACGAAATGCAGCAAACCACGACAGCTTTGCTGGAAGGCAATATTGAACGTGATGAAGATGCTTACGATGTATTAATGCGGGCAATGCTGCAACTACCCGACTATCTGGAGAAAGTCCAGGCCGGTCAGAAAGATGCACCCATCACATTGATGCCGCTATTCAATGATTTACGTGCCGCCCGTAAAGAGGGTTTGCTTACGGAAAGCGTACTTTTCTCACCTGAATTATCCAATGTCGAACTGGTCGCAGAAGGTTACGATGCCGAAGCCATTGAGGCCGGTAAACTACAGGGTGAAGCTAAACGCCTGCGCACACACTATCAACTGGGTCTGCTTGATTTTATTCGTAATAATAAACAGCGTGCGGGATTGCAACGTATAAAAGCGGTACTTAACTCTCTGGAAAAAGTTTCACGCAATGCCGAAGTCCGTCATATATGGATGGTAATCGGTGCACTGGTTGAAGGTTTGTTGAAAGGCGGTATCGACACAAGTTTAAGTATTAAAATGTTGATAGCGGCTGCCGACAGGCAGTTAAAAATGTTGCTGGATGTCGGTGAAGAGCAATATAGTCAGCAGTACTCAAAAGAACTGGTCAAGAACGTATTGTATTACGTCGGTACCAGTACTGTTGATACCAAAGCTATTGTTGCGGTGAAAGAAGCCTACCACCTGAGCGAGCTAATTCCGCAGGAAAGCGATGAAAACAGCGCGTTAATAGGCGGTCTGAATGCCGATTTATTTGATACCGTTTCGGTTGGTATTACAGAAGATCTAAACCGGGTAAAAGATGTTCTTGAATTGTTTATGCACAGCAATGAAAGGAACATGGAACAGCTGGTTCCGGTTGCCGAGCAACTGGGGAAAATTGCTGATACCTATGGCATGCTGGGCATGGGTGCTGTTCGTCAGTCTATTATGGAGCAGAAAACGGTACTGGAAAGTATTATCAGTAGTGAGGCGGAGCTTAGTGAGCCGGTGGTGATGAATATTGCTTCCGAGCTGTTAACGGCTGAAGCTGAATTAAAAGATTATATTGCCTCCCGTTCCGGTTTTGTCGATTTGAACAGAAAAACTGAAGACCAGAGGGTGCCTGCATCAGAGTACCGGCAGGTTGTATTTACGGTTGTCTCAGAAGGGCTGAAAAACTTTAGTGAAGCAAAAGAAGCCCTGCTGTCATATATTTCGGGCATTGGTGACAGCGAGCAGCTGGAAATTATTTTAAAGCGGCTTGAAGAAGTTCGTGGTGTAGCCATGATGTTGCCACTGGGTCGGGTTGAAACATTAATTGTCCGGCTTCAGGATTATATTCGTGTTGCGTTGTTAAACAACGGTCATCAGCCGGGTGATACGGAACAGGATACGGTCGCTGATGTTGTTACCGCAATAGAATACTTCTTTGAAGCATTGTCAGAAGGCCGTCCGGGTGTTGAACAGGGGTTGAATGCCGGTGATGCGGCGGCAGACAAACTGGACTTGATTACGCAATCATTCTCTGATGCCGAACAAGTCGAAGCAGCAGAAACCGAAACCGAAACCGAAACCGAAACCATAACGGTTGATACTGGTGATGCGCAACCGCAGGTAAAAGAAGTTTCCAGACCGGTTGAAAAAAGAAAAACGTCATCTGTATTCAGTAGTGAAAACGAAGCTCAATATAAAATTCTTGCTGATGATGCAGATGAAGAAATTGTTGAAATATTTATTGAGGAGGCTGTTGAAGTTCTCGGTGAATTGCATACCTATTTGCCGCAATGGAAAGACAACAACAATGATGAAGAAGCCCTGGCTGTTATACGCCGTAGTTTTCACACATTAAAAGGCAGTGGTCGATTACTGGGCGCTGAACTTATTGGTGAGTTTTCATGGAAGTTTGAAAATATATTAAACCGGGTTATTGATTCAAAAATCAGTGTTAGTAATGCACTGTTTGATGCGCTGGATGAAGCATTAAATGTTCTGCCGCAACTGATTGAGCAGCTAAAAGGCAATCGTGAACCGATAGAGAATATTGCACTGTTAATGGCAACTGCAGATGCCATAACAGAAGGTCGTGAAATTGATTTTGCTACTGAAATGGCGCAGGAAGAAACGGAAACAGCTGCTGACGATAATGTTGCTATCCTGACGGGCGTTGACACTGAAGACTCTGACGGCATGCTGGCTGCAAATGAAGAAGGCGACAGTGAAGATATTATCAGCATAGATATCGCTGAAGTTAGTGATGATTCTGCTGAAGAAGTTGTTATTGCTGTTTCTGATACGGATATAGAGGCTGAGGCGGTAACTGTTGCACAACAGGATGAATTTGATACTGCTGCTGTTGAGGGTGCCAGTGAAGATGTTGTAGATAGCGTTGACGATATTGTCAGCATTGATGATTCTGAGATTGACGTATCTGCACTGGCAGATGACTTTACACAGGAACTGGATGAACAGCCGGATGTAAGCCTGGATCTGGAAGAGGTATCGAGTAAAGATAAGGTTGTAGAACTGGTTGATATTGATGATTCTGAGATTGATGTCTCTGAACTGGCAGATGACTTTGAACAGGAAGATGATAGCCTGAACCAGGAAGATGCAGCGAGTGACAAAGACATTGCAGAACAGGTTGAAATTGATGCTTCTGCGATTGATGTATCCGAACTGGCAGATGACTTTGCACAGGAATTGAGTGAGCAGACGGATGTAAGCCTGGATCTGGAAGATGCAAGCAGCGAACAGGATGTTGCCGAACTGATTGAAATTGATGATTCAGATGATGTGGCTGTTACCGATATTACTGCGCAAGCGTCAGAAATAATTGACCTGTCTGCGGATGCTGAGACAGCTGATGTCATAGTGGACATCGAAGAGCCTGTTGTCAGTGATGTTGAAACAGCAGCACTGGAAATGGAAGTTGCAACCGAAGAGCCTGTAAGCGAAGAACCTGTAAGCGGTGAACCGGCAGCAGAGAGCGCTACTGAAACACTTGATATCGAGTCATTGGATACCGGGACTGCGGATGATGAAGTTTTGGATATTACCGATGTTGATATTGATGTAGAGGCAATAGATATTGAATCTATAGCCACAGAAGATATCGTTGCCGGTGAAGATGAAGAAATACTCGATCTGTCAGAACAGGATAGCGCAGACGTAAGCACAGAATTTGAAATCGAAATTGATGAAGCGGATGAACCGGTGGTGTCTGATATCGGTACAGAAGAAATACTGGATATCGATCCGGTATTACGCAAGATATACTTCGATGAAAGTCAATCACATATTGAAAGTATCCGTCAGCAACTCAGAGAATGTGATGAGAATAAATGCTTACAGGCGGATAAATCATTAATGCGAAATTTCCATACATTATATGGTAGTGCGCGCACTGCTGAGGTCGAAGCAATTGCAGACTTAAGCGGCCCGGCAGAAAAATATATTAAAGCTCGACAGGATGCAGCGAAAGAGGATATCCCGGAAGAAGTCACAGCAGTCATAAGTGAAGTGGTCGATGAGATCTCCGAAATGCTGGAACTGGTAAGCGAAGGGCGTCTGCCGGCTAGAAATAAAATACTACAGGACAAAATCAATAAAATTGTCCAGCAGGAAATACAACAGCAGTTACAGAAGTCATGGCAGGAGAATACGGCAATAGAGGATGTACCTGCTAAAGACAGTCCTCCTGATAATATTGTGGAGTTTGACAGCAACCTGGATGTTATCGACTCTGCCGGGATAGAGTCATCAGAGCTTGTGCTTGAAACACAAGTTGATGCAGAAGAAATTGTTGTCACGGACGATACCACTTCTGAATCAACAGAAGAAGCCGTGCCAGTGTCATATGGTGACATTGATGATGAATTAATTGATATTTTCCTGGAAGAAGCCGAAGAACTGGTAGAAAACTGTGAAAAGACACTGGCGGAGATTAAAGATACACCTAATTCCAAAGAACACATCCATCAGTTGCAGCGAAATATGCACACTCTGAAAGGTGGTGCCAGGATGGCGGAATTAACCCCTATCGGAGATTTAACGCATAATCTTGAATCTCTTGTGGTAATGGTTGATGAGAAAAAAGTGGAAGCAGATAATGCATTCTTTGATTTACTGCAGGAATCACTGGACGCCTTAACCAGTATGCTTGATAGCGTTAAACAAAGGCAGGCAATACTCTCAGCCAACGATTTAAATAATCGTGTGGAAATGTTGATGCGAGGCGAAGTTGCTGAAAAACGTGTTGTTGAACGATTTGATATAGAGTTAAGTGATCTTGAGTCAGGTGATGAAGATATTGATGATGTTTCTGATTTAATATCAGCTGTAAATGATACAGAAATAGAAGCTGATGTGAGTACTGGCTTAGATGGACTGCCTGACCGTCGTGCAGAAGAGGCAGAAGTTGATGATGCCGAGACCATAGAAGTTGAGGATCATCGCAGAAAAGAAGACAAAGAGCAGGATATGCCACACTGGGGTCAGCGTGCCTCGGATATTAATTACCGGGAATCCCAGGAACAGGTACGTGTCCGTTCAGACTTATTAAACAATCTGGTGGATTACGCCGGTGAGGTTAATATTTATCACGCACGTATGGGCAAACAGATTTCTGACTTTAGTTTTAACCTGTCAGAATTAACCCAGACCGTGGTCCGTCTTAAAGAGCAGTTAAGAAAACTGGAAATCGAAACAGAGATTCAGATTCGCTCAGGTTATGAAAAAGAGAGCAGTGAATTTGATGAGAACTTTGATCCACTTGAAATGGATCAGTACTCAACCCTGCAACAGCTAACACGAAGCCTGAGTGAAACCGCCGCTGACGTTGACAGTATTAATGACATTCTTACTGATATTACCCGCGATTCAGAAACGCTTCTGCTACAGGAGTCCCGGGTAAGTACCGACCTGCAGGAAGGTTTGATGCGTACTCGCATGGTACGTTTTGGTGGTTTGTCATCAAGGCTGCGCAGAATTGTACGCCAGATTTCACGTGAACTGGGTAAAGAGGTTGAAGTTGAAATCTCAGGTGAAAGTAGTGAAGTTGACCGTACTGTTCTGGACCGTATTATTGCACCGTTAGAACACATGTTACGTAATGCCGTTGCTCATGGTATTGAATTGCCGGAGCAGAGAAAAGCAGCCGGTAAAAATGAAACCGGAAAAATAGTTATAAAAGTTGATCGCCAGGGTACCGATGTACTGATTAACGTGAAAGATGATGGCGCCGGTATTGATATTGAGAAAGTTAGACAGAAAGCCATACTGCAGGGCTTTATTAACGAAGACCAGGTTTTATCAGATCACGATACTTTACAGTTAATTCTACAGTCAGGTTTCAGTACTGCTGATGAAGTTTCTCAGGTTGCCGGCAGTGGTGTCGGCATGGATGTGGTTGACAGTGAAATCAAACAGCTTGGCGGTATACTGGATATCGATACCACGAAAGGCAAGGGTACAGAGTTCCATGTTCGCTTACCGCTGACTCTGGCGATTAATCAGGCATTACTGGTTAGTGTATCGGATGATGTGTTTGCTGTGCCATTAGCCAGTATTGAAGGTGTGGTGCGAATTACCGGTCAGGAATTGCAGCAATTTTATGACAGTGGCAACCTGCATTATGAATTCAATGGCGTAGATTATGAATTAAAACACCTGGGTGGCATGTTGACCGGTCACCAGGGTGATTATTCGAGACAGTATCGACTGTTCCCTGTTCTGCTGGTACATGTCGGCGATCAGCATTTTGCGCTACACGTTGACGACCTTATCGGACGACGTGAAATCGTTGTAAAACCGGTAGGAATGCAGATTGGAACAGTCCGGGGAATCGCCGGGGCAACTATTCTGTCAGATGGTCGTGTTGTACTTATTCTTGAGATGTCAGCACTGGCAGCAGCAGAAAGCCTGTTTAAACCCCATGTTCCTGTCGATGAAATTGAAGAAGAAACTCAGGAAGTGGCAGAGGCGGATAGCAGAAAAACCATTATGGTGGTGGATGACTCAATTACTATTCGTAAGGTTACTGAGCGTATGCTACTGCGTTATGGTATTGAAGTTATTCTTGCCAAAGACGGGGTTGATGCAACCAACCTGTTACAGGATCATATTCCAGATCTGATGCTGCTTGATATTGAGATGCCGCGTATGGATGGGTTCGAGGTTGCTAGTTTTGTTCGTAATGATGAACGCCTGAAAAATATTCCAATTATAATGATTACGTCAAGAACCGGTAGCAAGCATAAAGAGAAAGCCATGGAGATCGGTGTCAACCGTTATCTGGGCAAGCCATTCCAGGAAGATGATCTGGTTGGTAATATCAATGAAATTTTACATACGGCTTATTAATCCCGTGATCTATAGAAACGTTACAAGGTAAATGGTTATGGTCGATGACTCACAGTTAATTAAATGCGTTATTCTTACTTTACGTAAAGAAAACGTGCTTTTACCAAATGCCGTGGTTGCAGAAATTATATCGGTGAAAGGGATTGAAGACGTTGCCGGTGCTCCAGACTGGTTATTGGGAACAATGAACTGGCGTGGTGCCGAGGTTCCGTTGTTGTCTTACGAGGCAGCGGGCGGTGAAAAAATCTCAAAGGTGAATCTCAATACACAGGCTGTGGTTTTGTATGCGACGGGTAAACACGGTGAGTTAGGTGATGCACCTTATCTTGGTCTGATTATGTCGGGTGTGCCGCACGTCAGTCGATTCACAAAAGATCAGATTACGATTGATGAAGAGGCAGACGCTGAGTCAGAACATCCTATGAGGGCTCAGAAAGTTCGTATCAACGGGGCAAGTGTCAGTATTCTTGATGTTGATGCCATGGTTGAAATGGTTGCTGAACTGGCAGCTTGATTACAGTATTTGATAAACTGACCTCAGTCTATCCTGACCGCTATTGAGCCTTAAGAGAAGTTGCAAGTTGTAGGTTTAAAAACTTTAAAAACAATAGTCCGCGAATTAGGGCAGGACGCCCGTAAATAGAATAACGCAGGAGCAGTTATCGAGAACGCAAAAGACGCAAAAAAACCACAAAAAATCCAGGTTTT
>JAJRUQ010000143.1 GCA_024277705.1 Gammaproteobacteria bacterium | reverse complement strand
CAACTGCCAACTGCCAACTGCCAACTGCCAACTGCCAACTGCCAACTGCCAACTGCCAACTGCCAACTGCCAACTGCCAACTGCCAACTGCCAACTGCCAACTGCCAACTGCCAACTGCCAACTGCCAACTGCCTCTAAGCTTTCTCCACCCGGTTGCGTCCATTTTCCTTGGCCATATACAAAGCTTTATCGACCCGTTCAAATAAAGATTCTACCGTGTCTTTTGCAGCATTGAATTCGGTTACGCCAAAGCTGCTGGTGATATGGCCAACAGTATCAAATTCAAACTTTTCTATATCATTGCGTAAACGTTCAGCGTGTATTAATGCGCCGCTAAGACCGGTTTCCGGTGCCAGGATGATAAATTCTTCACCACCATAACGGGCAAAAATATCGGCGCTGCGGTTTGCCTGTGAAACAATGTCAGTTATTTGCTCCAGTACTTTGTCGCCGGCAGCATGCCCGAAGTTGTCGTTTACCGATTTAAAGTGATCGATGTCAAAAAAAATAATTGAAAAGGTGGTGGGATAACGTTTTGCTTTATCTATTTCGATATCAAGGAAATGCGCGAAGTGTAGCCGGTTATATATTTTTGTCAGGGAGTCGGTAAAAGCAAGTTGCTTAAGTTGAGAACTTAATGAGCGGATATGGGCAAGCAATAAACCAAACAACAGGCCGGTTAATGTCGGGATAATAAAAGTAGCGACAGTGATCTCTATTTTCAGGAAATATAGCGTATGAATAATATTTAAAACAGTGGTCAGAAAAAACGATAAACTGATGTAGCCCATATAGATGAGCAGTTTTTTTCGGGTCACGATTTTTATTTTCATAGTCGTTGTCGAACGTTACATCTAGTGGTAGTGTAGAAGTTTGCAGCAGGCTTGTAATGTATCCTATCGTTAAATGCGTGGTATTTCATCTTATTGATTGTTTCAGGAGGTTTTATGCAGGTAAAACAACAGATTAATGGTATCTCTATACGGTTTTGTATTTTGATGTTCAGTCTTTTGTTATGTTCAGCAGTGAGTGCTCGTCAGCTTGATGATGTCAGCCTGCCGGATAATGTGACATTACCGGGCAGCGACGTTAATCTGCAGCTGAATGGTATGGGCTATCGCACAAAATTTATTTTTAATATCTATGTTGGTGCCCTTTATACCGAGAAAAAAGTGAGCTCGCGAGATGCGGTGCAGGCATTAACCGGCCCTAAACGAATAGTCATGCATATGGTGTATGACGAAGTCAGTCAGAAAAAAATGGCGAATGCATGGAATGAAGGTTTTGAAGAAAACAATTCTACTGCCGCTTTAAGCAAGTTGCGCTCCCGTCTTGATACTTTTATCCGTTATTTCCCTGATTTAAAAGAAGGAGATGTTGTGTTACTGGATTATGATCCGGCAAGTGGCACCCGGGTAACCATTAATGGCAGTGAAAAAGGGGTGATACAAGGTGCTGATTTTTATGCCGCTCTGCTTGATGTCTGGCTAGGCGAAGAGCCTGCTGATGATGATTTGAAGGAAGCCATGTTAGGTGGCTCTGATTAAAATTTATTCTGGATTTTTATCCAGAGGCTAATAACTGTTCTGCAGCTTCACGAAAAGCGGATTCTGCGACAACGCCGGTCAGTACTTTTTTATCAAACACAAAGCTGGGGACGCTCTGGATATTATGCTGGCGTGCGGTGTTGAAATTTTGCAGTAACTGTTGCTGGTGTTTTTTATCCTGCCATGCTGCTAACACATCATTTTCTGTTATCTCGCAGTCACTGGCGATCTTTAAAAGGATGTCCCGGTCACCAATATTTTTACCGTTTACAAAATAAGCAGTAAACAGTTTTTCATGTAAACGATAAAAAACCTCACGCCCGAATTTTTTTGCGGACTCTGACAGCAATAATGCATCTTTTGAATTTGTAATAAAATCAAGCCTGGACAGGGGGATATTTTCTTCTTTAGCGACACGCTCCAGATTGTCCATCATTTTTTCCCAGGTTTCAGAAGGGTAGTCGAGAGTGTCGACCGCTTCACCCTTTGCCGATGTCTCAGGATGAATTTCCAGAAAACACCAGTTTATTTTCAGGTCATAGTTATCTCTCAGGCGCTGCAGACGGTGATGCCCGACATAACAAAAAGGACAGATATAATCACTGTATACCGTTACATTCAATTCGGGTAAAGACATTCTATTCAGCTCTCGGCGTGTTATTACAGGCAGGTCCGGCATTGATTTTCCGGTACTTTCGGATTGCCTGTCAATATACAAACTGCGACAGTCAGCATTGTTCCCAGTTCCGGTATTGCAGGAAAATAGAAACAAGTATTACTAAAAACAGTTAAAAGAACAGCATTTTTAAGCCCAGCAATATTAAAACACCGGCAAATATCTGCCGGAGATGTTTGCCATGAAGTTTGTGTGCGGTGTTTGCACCAACCGGGGCAAATATAAAACTGCTGACAGCAATTAGAAAAAATGCATCCAGCTGGATAAATCCAAAGCTGTGTGATGACGATAATGTTTTTTCGGTTAATTGCAAACTACTGTAAAGGTATGATGCGGTCGCAAATAGAGCAATCGGTAAACCACAGGCTGCGGAGGTGGCAATGGCCTTTTTAATGGCTACATGATGCCAGTGTAAGAAAGGTACGGTAAGGGTGCCACCGCCAATACCCACCATTGCTGACAGCATGCCAATAAAGCCTCCGCCGCTTATAGCATTAAGTGGTTTGATGGTTATCGGGTGTTGCCGGTGCGTATCTGGTTTGTTTTGCTTCGGGTTCAGCATTAACGCGGCAACAAATAACTCAAACAGGCCGAATGCCGGTTTGAGTATAGTGACCTCAAGCTGTGAGGCCAGATGAGCACCCAGCCATGCACCTGCACATATCCCCGGTGACAGAATGATTACAACTGGCCAGAGTACTGCCCTTTTTTTATGATGTGCCAGAGTTGATGATATTGAGGTGGTGATTATGGTGGCAAGCGATGTTGCCAGTGCCATGTGCATTACATACTGTGTATCGTATGGCTGCAGGGAAAAGATAAAAAACAGGGCAGGAACAATAATCAGGCCACCGCCAATACCTAATAAACCGGCCGAGAAACCGGCAAAACTGCCGGTTAGCAGGTATAAAATAATGGCCGTAGTATCACTCTCTAACAAAGTTGCACTGGCTTAATCTTGCAGTGAGCGTTGATGTAACTCTTCCACCAGATCACAATTTAAGAAAGTAGCGCCATGACTATCACCGCTGATGACAGTAAAGCCGGCATCGGGTTCTCCCATCTGATCCAGTACGATACTGGCATTGCTGAAGTCGTGCTCCCGGGTGTAATCATTGATGGTAATGATGGTTGCCAGGTCTGCTCCCAGAGATGATTTGATGCCATTGCTTGAATCTTCAAAAGCGATACATTCGCTGGCAGATAGCTGCATTTCTTTCAGTGCATATTGATAAATGTCGGCCGCCGGTTTTTTTGCCGGAACAATATCACCAGCGGCAATCACTTCAAACCAGTTGATGGACTCTTTACCAAGAGTATGTTCCAGCAGTGCGGTTACATTTTCCGGTGTCGTGGTGGTGGCGATAGCCAGTCGGTAGCCGCGCTGCCGTGCTTCAGCAATTAAACGTTCAACTCCCGGTCGCAGTGGAATGGCGCCGGTCGATAATAATTCTGTGTAATGTCTGGTTTTTGCCTGGTGCAGTTCAGGAATTTTCTGTTCAATGTTTTCCGGTATATCGGCAGCATCCAGAAACTCCTGGACATAATATTTCATCCGTTCCTTGCCGCCAGTGACCGCAAGTAATTCGCCATAGGTGGCGACGCTCCAGTGCCAGTTAATACCGTATTCGTCAAACGCACTGTTAAAGGCGACCCGGTGACCATCACGTTCGGTATCAGACAGGGTGCCGTCAACATCAAAAATAAAAGCTTTAAGCGGGCTGTTTTTTGCGGGTGTATTCATAAAATGCAATCTGTTATCGGTGAAATTAATTGAAGGGCGCTAGTTTACAGCAAGCGTATAAGCAAAACACAGGCAAATTGTCTACTTCAGGACTGGTTTGACGTAGCGCGGGAATGGGCCGGAGTGCGCGGCAGGAAGCATAATAATGAAATGTAACGTAAAATAAGCGGTATGAATACACCGCAACATCAGGATCATGAACAGCTGCCTGCCGGTTCACCACAACCCTATTCCTGGAAAAGTATATTTTCAATAATAAAACAGCATAAAAAACCCTTGCTTGTGGCCAATATGATGGCGGTAATAGCGGCCATTATCAGTGTGCCGGTACCGATGTTAATGCCACTGCTGGTGGATGAGGTATTACTGGATAACCCCGGTGCAATCACTGAAATGTTAACGATGATTTTTCCATCATCCTGGTTGAGTCCGGTCAGTATTATTGCCATTGTGATGTTGCTGTCAATGCTGTTACGACTGGTTTCTTTATTGCTTAGTGTGTTGCAGATGCGTGAATTTACCCGTGTGGCAAAAAATGTCACCTTTCGTATCAGGCTGGGTTTGTTACAGCATTTACAAAAAGTTTCAATGGCGGAGTATGAAGCGGCCGGTCCTGCGGCTATCACCTCACGTCTGGTAACGGATGTTAGCTCTATTGACGATTTTTTAGGCGCGACGTTAAGCAAGTTTATTGTTGCTGTGCTCACTGTTGTCGGTGTTGCGATGGTGTTGTTGTGGATGCACTGGCAGCTTGCCTTATTTATCTTGCTGATGAATCCGGTGGTGATTTATTTCACCATGGTTATGGGCAATAAAGTAAAAAAACTGAAAGCCAGTGAAAATATCTCATTTGAGTTGTTTCAGCAGGCACTGGTAGAAACGCTTGACGGTATTCAACAGATCAGGGCAAGTAACCGGGAGCAGCATTATCTGCAGCGTGTGGTCAGTCGTGCCCGGCAGCTAAAGACCAATATGGTTGCATTTGGCTGGAAAAGCGATGCGGCGAATCGACTGTCCTTTTTTATTTTTCTTATGGGTTTCGAAGTTTTTCGCGGGCTGAGTATGGTGGTGGTTTTATTCAGTGGCCTGAGTATTGGTGAAATGTTTGCTGTATACGCCTACCTCTGGTTTATGATGGCACCGGTGCAGGAGATTCTGGGCATACAGTACAGTTATTACAATGCAAATGCAGCGATCGAGCGCATTAATAAACTGCTGACCATGCGCCGTGAACCGCAGTATCCGCATAAAATAAATCCTTTTATCAATAAACATACCGTAGGGCTTAGTGTTGAAAATGTCAGTTTTCGTTATGGTGAGGGTTTTGCGGTACTGGATGGGGTTAATCTATCGATTGCCGAAGGTGAAAAGGTGGCACTGGTTGGTGCCAGTGGTGGTGGAAAATCTACCCTGGTACAGATAATTCTGGGCCTGTATCCGGCGGATTCCGGAGAACTGTATTTTGATGGCGTTAATTTAAAGGATATTGGTCTTGATGTGGTGCGTGAAAATGTCGCCACTGTGTTACAGCATCCGGCAATGTTTAATGACAGTGTGCGGGAAAATTTATCTTTGGGCAGAGAGCTGGATGATGACATTATCTGGCAGGCATTGACGATTGCGCAAATGGCTGAGGTGGTAAAAAACATGCCGGCACAACTGGATAGTATTATCGGACGCAGCGGCATACGTTTATCCGGTGGCCAGCGGCAGCGGCTGGCGATTGCCCGTATGATCCTGTCAGACCCCAGGGTGGTTATTTTAGATGAAGCGACCTCATCACTGGATACAGAAACCGAGGCTCGGTTACATGATGCCATGCATGAATTTTTGCAGCATCGAACCACGTTGATTATTGCGCACCGCTTAAGTGCGGTAAAACAGGCCGACCGGGTACTGGTGTTTGATGCCGGTAAAATTATTGATGAAGGCAATCATCAGGAATTAATCAGCCGGGATGGTCTGTATCGTGATTTGTACGGTTCCAGAAATTAACCACTGCTTTGCTAGCGGGTGTTAAACTGGGATTCAATTTTATTTGGGGACTGGTAAAGTGAATTTTCGGCGACTAGGCAGCATATTATTAGCAGCAGGACTATCGGGTACGAGCATTATGGTTTCTGCCGCCAGTGTAGGTAGCGGTGGCATCGGCACTGCATTTTCAAAAAATTCCACCAGTCTCGGTATCGTTGCGGGTACAGGTGGCGCATTTAATAACTCCTATATTATTCTGGGTGTCAGTGCCGGTTATTATGTTGCTCGTGGACTGGAGCTGGGTATCGACCTGCAACACTGGTTTTCGGGTACGCCATCGATTACCAAGCTGAGTCCGCAGATCCGTTATGTTTTTACGCAGACTAAAGTCATTAAACCTTATGTCGGTGCTTTCTATCGGCGGACATATTTTGGTGATGTTAACGGTAGCAGTCTTGCTGACCAGGATTCATACGGTTATCGTGCAGGTGCTTATTTTTCTTCAAATAATCGTGTTTATATTGGTGGCGGGGTGGTTTATGAACAATACAGTGATTGCACTGCGGTTTCAGATTGTTCCATCACTTACCCGGAAATACTGTTTACCGTCAGTTTTTAGTGCTTACTGATTTTTGCCAGACAGGCGTATCAGGTGTTGCTAATACTGAAAATACACGCTACAATTAGATTTGTTCTAAATTAAAGTAAAAGTTGTCACATAGTTAGGGGATCGTAATGATTAAAAAAAGTTTGTCAGGTTTGATTTTTGTTTTAATGATGGTCAGCGTACCGGTATTTGCCGGTTGGCAGGCATTACCGAAGGTTGCGCCGGCACCGGACAATAATCCAACAACAGCAGCAAAAGTTACGCTGGGCAAAATGCTGTTTATGGATCCGCGTATTTCATCAACCGGTACGGTTTCATGTAACTCATGTCATAACGTGATGGAAGGTGGCGATGACAGCCGTACTTTTTCAATGGGTGTTCATGGTCAGCTTGGTGGTCGTAATGCACCAACAGTATGGAATGCCGCATTTCATTCAGTGCAGTTCTGGGACGGTCGGGTAGATCTTTTAGAAGATCAGGCAAAAGGTCCCATTACTAATCCAGTCGAAATGGGTGAGCCGGATCATGATCATACGATGGTAAAAATCAAAGCTATCCCCGGTTATAAACCGTATTTTGAGAAAGCTTTTGGTCGAAATTCCATGACCATTGATAATCTGGCAAAAGCCATTGCTGCTTTTGAACGTACATTGATTACACCGGACAGTCCTTATGATAAATATGTAAGTGGTGATAAGCATGCAATAAGCGCGCAGCAGATTCGTGGCATGAAAACCTTTGCGGCTACCGGCTGTACCTCATGCCACTCCGGCGCAGCCTTTAACGGCCCGAGTATGGATTTTGGCAAGGGCTTTTATGCAAAATTTCCAACCTTTGCGGATAATGCTTACAATAAGGACTACAACTTAAGTGCCGATAAAGGCCGTCAGGAAGCGACAGGTAAAGCGGCTGATGCGCATATGTTCCGTGTGCCTACGCTGCGGAATATTACCGATACTGCACCTTATTTCCATAATGGTTCGGTAAACAGTCTATCTGAAGCGGTTAGGATCATGGCGAAAGTACAGTTGAACAAAACTTTGAATGATCAGGAAGTTAGCGACATTGTGGCATTTCTGAGTGCATTAACCGGTCCTTATCCTGAGATCAGCATGCCGCGTTTGCCTGCAACGACAGGTATCAGTCTGTTCGCGGGCGAATAATGCCGCGGATCATCGGGGCGAAAGGATTAATTTCACTGATGGCCTTTTTAGCGACATGATTTCAGATAGGTTAAAATAGCGTTTTTAAAATTTTACAGGTTCATTTAAATGGCTAGCATTGAGATAACAAAAGATACTTTACAGGACACTATCGCGAATAATGATATTGTGATTATTGATTTTTGGGCACCCTGGTGCGGTCCCTGTAAATCCTTTGCACCGATTTATGATGCGGTGTCAGAAAAACACGGTGATATTGTATTTGCTAAAGTGAATACCGAAGATGAGCAGGAATTAGCCGCTAGTTTTCAGATTCGCTCTATTCCGACATTAATGATTTTTCGTGAACAGATAGCAATATTTTCTCAGGCCGGGATGTTACCGGAAAGCGCTCTGGAAGATGTGATTGAAAAAACCAGAGCACTGGATATGGAACAGGTAAATAAAGAAGTTGCAGAACAACAGGAACAAGCACAGCAGACTTAATGGCTGATCAGGGCAGTTGTGATAAATAACCCGCAGCGACCATCAGCAGACACTGGTTTTTTGCTTTTAGTTCCTTCTCCCTCCGGGAGAAGGTTAGGATGAGGGTGTTTTTGTTGCTACCCTCACCCCGACCCTCTCCCGGAGGGAGAGGGGGGGAATAATGAATACAGTTGTCTTTTTTGGCTCATTATTGGTTATTGAAGCAGTATTCTGCTTATTCGCGCAAGGGCGAACGGCTTAAGTGAAATCTGCAGATGCAATTTTTGCCCGCGTCCCTGCAGGCAAGACCACTACTCACTGATTCTCTCAGGTTTTCATTTTTCTGGATATTGCTACCAGTCCTAGCAGGCCGCTACCAAACAGCCAGATAGAGGCCGGGATGGGGATCGCCATGGATTGCGTATCTATCATGATTGTATGCAGTTCGAAGCCAATCGGTGCATAGATTTTCACCGTTTCAAAGTCCGGATTCGGCCGCATTTCCCAGTTTTCGTTGGCAAATGTTGGTGTCATCGTCGCACTGACGAAAGTACCTAATACCGGTAGTGCCGGCCCGCCGTTGTCATAGTCGCTGTCAGCCCCGATAATATCAAGCACCCTGGGTATATCAAAACTACTAGCATTGGGATTGCTGCCTTCCATGGTTACCGAAATCCTTTTCAGGGGAAGAGGATCATAGAAGTTTGGAATAACAAATTCATATAAGGTGCCAATGATACGTAGCCCTGATGTCATAATGTCATTCGTGTACAGTGTTACCGAAGTGCCGGTGATATCGTATTGAGAATTCAGATCCCATTCAAAACTCACATTGCCGCTACTAACGTCATACGTTGTCAGCGTTGAGTTTGCCGTGTTTATGGTAGAGGCGATCGCGGTTCCATGAAAAAATGGAGTCGCCATCATTAGAATTGCACTGGTACATACGGCACCAATGATTGATTTTATAGCCATTTCGCCCTCCCTTTTTTATCATTTCAATTATCAAACGACAGTTACCGCAGGTGTAACATCTTTAAAATCGTCTATTAAAATAATACGCCCGCTTCAGTCTGAAAAAATTGATATAGATCAAGAAAAAGCAGCCGCTGTCTGGAAATTCATCATTGCGAGGTGACTATGGGTGTTGCTTTGGCTGATGTGACAGGGAAGGCGATACCGGCCACTTTACTTCGTTTTAGCAGCAAGCATTAATGCTTGTCGGTGTCTGTGACAGATTTAAAGGGATTGTCTATGTGATATTGCCGATAAAGGGGTGGTGTATCCGGAAACTTCCCGGGCTATTGTGGCGTAATAGCCGGTTCGAATGATTCTGTCAGCACCGGCTTATTTATTGTTTTTACTTTTTTTCAGCTTTGCTGTTTCTTCATGTAGTGCTTTTTTCAACGCTTTGTCTTTTTCTTTTTCCGCTTTAAGCAGGGCTTTTTCAGCTGCAGATGCCTGTTTTAGCTGTGCTTTGGTTTGCTTTAATTCTTTTTCCAGATCCTTTAACTGTTTATCTAAAATGGCATCCATGGCCTCACTGTCAGCTTTATTGATGGTCGTATTGCTTGCCGTGCCGGTTTTTTTCTTTGCTGCCTTGATGGTTTTTTTACTGATGACGTTCGGCAGCTCTTTTTTTATGTTGAGTTTTTTAACGGTAGTGTTGCCAGAAATAGTTTGAATTTTTTTACGTGGACGTATTTTAGGTGCAGGTGTTTCAACCCGGGTATGAGTCACCGCCGGTTTTGTATTTTTGTTGATCGGTGTCACCGGTGCCAGCATTGGTTTTACCGGTGTGCGTTTCGGGCGCAGGCCGCGCAGCGCCGACTTTACCCGTTTGGTGACTTCATCAACTTCGCCATGGGCTTCCAGTATGTGCAGAATGCCTTTTTGTTTGTAGTAATCATTGAGCGGTTGTGTCAGGGTTTCAAAAATGTGCAGGCGGCGCTCGATAATTTCTTCATTATCATCGGAACGATGATGCAGTGTGCTGCCGCATTCATCACATTTGTCGTCAATGGCCGGTGGCTGGGTAAACAGGTTGAATAATGCACCGCAGGATATGCAGTTGAGGCGGCCGATCATGCGTTGTAGAAGAACTTCAGCATCAACATCAAAATGTAAAACAGCATCAATGGGCCGACCCAGTTTGTCCAGAATATTATCCAGTGCTTCTGCCTGCGCAATATTTCGGGGAAAGCCGTCAAGAATAAAACCCTGATCGGCGTCCGGGCGAATAATACGCTCGCGAATCATGCCAATGACGATGTCATTCGGCACCAGCTGACCGGCATCCATAATGGCTTTTGCCTGACGACCCAGTGGTGTTTGCGCGGCAACCGCTGCACGCAGTAAATTACCGGTCGATATTTGAGGGATATGGTACTTTTCAGTCAGATATTTGGCTTGAGTGCCTTTGCCTGAGCCCGGTGCCCCAATCAGGATTATTTTCATAGTCATTTCCCGTCACTTGTTATTTTTATGTTATTCAGTGACTTATCGCAATTTATTTCAGTAAGTAAAGAAGATTATGCGTAATACTTACCGTTCCTTTTTAATGTTTTCAGCTGATTCTATCGATTGTGGGGAAATTGTCGAGCCTGAATCGGCAGAAACACTATATAATTATGTAAGTTTTTCGGCTGGTTTATCTTTTTCATAAAAAATTAAGCGGAAAATGAAACTAAAAGCAGCGCATTTTCTGAACAAATATAATAAGAATAATCTGACATTCTCCCATGGCATACCGGTCACACGTATCTGATCATACGCACGAAGCGAACATTTTTAAATTTCGCGCGATAGTTTCGGCAATTATCTGTTTGCTGTTATTAATGCTGTTGCTATTCAGACTGGCATGGCTGCAAATTATTGATTATGACCGTTTTACTAACCTGTCCGAAAATAATCGAATCCGTCTGATGGAACTGCCGCCAACGCGGGGTTTGATTTATGACCGTAACGGCGTCATTCTGGCTGAGAATAAACCAACTTTTCACCTTGAGTTGATTCCTGAGCAAGTCAAGGATATGGACGCTACATTAGCGGGACTGGCAGAAATTGTCAGTGTTTCCGAAAGTGAAATTGAGCGTTTCAAAGAGCAGTTACGGGTTCGTCGCTCATTTCAGCGTATTTCGCTTCGCACCCGTCTCAATGAGGAAGAGGTTGCCAAACTTGCTGTCAATCGCTATCGCTTTCCCGGCATGGATGTTAATGCGCGTCTGGGCCGGTATTATCCGCAGGGGTCGATGGTTGCTCACGCTGTCGGTTATGTCGGCCGCATTAATACAAAAGAGCTGGCGGTGATTGATGTGGGTAATTATCGTGGTACCACGCATATTGGTAAAACCGGACTGGAAAAATATTATGAAGCTGAACTTCATGGTCAGGTCGGACGTCAGAGGGTTGAAGTTAATGCGCAGGGAAGGGTGTTGCATGTCATAGACAGGATTGCGCCGGTAGCGGGCAATGACCTGGTATTGAATCTGGATATTGAATTACAGCGTATTGCAGAAAAAGCGATGGGTGATTTCGCCGGCTCGGTCATCGCCATAG
Organism: Gammaproteobacteria bacterium; assembly: GCA_024277705.1. GTDB lineage: Bacteria > Pseudomonadota > Gammaproteobacteria > SZUA-229 > SZUA-229. Next base: position 5,829 of record JAJRUQ010000143.1, on the reverse strand, counting down.
AACCGGAAAACGGCGCAGTGGTGGTGTTTGTCAGTAAGCCTGAATTCGACCCGAATTTGTTTGTGCATGGCATCAGTCATAAAGAATATAATCAATTGCAGCATGGTGTTGATAAACCGCTGTTTAATCGTGCTATTTTCGGGCAATACCCGCCGGGCTCAACACTGAAGCCGTTTGTTGGTCTTGCTGGTGTGGAACTGCGCAACATAGGCCTGAATGAAACCATTAATTGCAAAGGGCATTATTTATTGCCGGGTGATAAAACCGAACGTAAATATCGGGACTGGAAGAAAAAGGGTCATGGAATTGTTGATTTAAGAAAATCGGTAGAACAGTCATGTGATGTGTATTTTTATGAACTTGCGCACCGTATGGGTATCAATAACATGCATGATTTCCTGGCCAGGTTTGGTTTTGGACACAAAACCGGCATCGATCTGTTCGGTGAACGTAGCGGTCTGTTACCGTCAACAGCATGGAAAAAACGAGTGCATCAAACCGTGTGGTATCCCGGTGAAACCTTAATTTCCGGTATTGGTCAGGGGTATATGCTGTCTACCCCGATTCAGTTGGCGGTGGCAACAGCGGCACTGGCCAGCAAGGGGGAAAAAATAGTCCCCCGGCTGTTAAAAGAAATTCATGTTGTAAATGAAGATATTGTTAAATTACGTGAGCCTTCAAAAACAAAAATTCAGTTACGCGATGAGACTCACTGGAACCGGATGTTTGCGGCGATGAAAGATGTGGTGCATGGCACCTGGGGAACAGCGCGTGCTACCGGCTGGGGAATGAAATTTAAAATGGCAGGTAAAACCGGTACCGCACAGGTGTTTGGAATTGGCCAGGATGAAGAGTACGATGCTGAAACCATTGCCAGAAAATTACGTGACCATGGCCTGTTTATCGGTTTTGGGCCGGTTGAAAAACCGGTTTTAGCGGTGGCAGTGGTTGCTGAAAATGGTGAGCATGGCAGTGCCATGGCACCGGTAGCCAGAAAATTAATTAAACGTTATATGGAAAAATATAGTGAGCAGTAGCACGCAGTTTTTTGATTCCGATTATCATAGCCGGGGCTCCAGATTTTTGCAGGCTCTGCACATCGACCCGGTACTGCTGGCTGGACTGCTTATGTTGATGGCCGCTGGCCTGGGTATCTTATACAGTGCCTCTGATGGTTCGATGGAAATTGTGCAACGGCAGGGGGTGCGACTGGCGATTGCTTTAGCGGTTATGTTTATTGTTGCTCAAATTCCGCAACATCAATTGTATTTATGGGCACCGTGGTTTTTTGCACTGGGCATCATACTACTGGTGCTGGTACTGCTGGCCGGCGATGTGGGTAAAGGTGCGCAACGCTGGTTGAACCTGTACGTCATTCGGTTTCAGCCATCAGAGATGATGAAGTTAGTGACCCCGTTAATGCTGGCCTGGTATTTATGTGAAAAACATTATCCGCCAAAATTGTCCTCATTATTTATTTCCCTGGGGCTGGTGATTTTGCCAACCATGCTGATTGCCCGGCAGCCCGATCTCGGCACCGCGTTGCTGGTGGCTGCGGCCGGGGTTTTTGTGGTTTTTCTTGGTGGCTTGCGCTGGCGAATATTGTTCGGTTTTCTGTTATCGGTGCTGGCACTGGTACCGGTGCTGTGGCAGTTTATGCATGATTACCAGAAACAACGGGTGTTAACCCTGCTTAATCCTGAAAGTGATCCCCTCGGCTCGGGTTACCATATTATTCAGTCAAAAATTGCCATTGGTTCCGGCGGCTTATACGGCAAAGGTTGGTTAAACGGGACACAGTCACAGCTGGATTTTTTACCTGAAAGGACTACTGATTTTATTTACGCCGTATTTGCAGAAGAGTTTGGTTTAATGGGCGCAATTGTCTTGCTGTCATTATATGCTTTCATTATTATTCGCGGTTTATATATTGCAACAAAAGCAAAAGACAGTTTCGGGCGTTTGCTGGCGGGCAGTTTAAGTCTGACATTTTTTGTGTATTTGTTTGTCAATGTTGGGATGGTTTCGGGGATTTTGCCGGTGGTTGGTGTACCTTTACCTCTGGTGAGTTATGGTGGCACCTCAATGGTAACGCTGATGGCCGGTTTTGGTATGCTGATGTCGATCAGTACCAATCGCCGTTTGATTTCAAAGTGACGACTATGGCTGAAAATTACTGGTTTTTGTAACAGGAAAAGAAAAAATGAAAAAAATAAAAATGACATTAATTTTACTACTGTGGACTTACACGGTAGCGGCAAAAGCCGGGTTTTTAAATGAAAACTACGCGCAACGAGCAGACGTAAAAAGTTTTATTAACGAGATGGTAACCCGGCACGGGTTTGACCGTCAGTACCTGGAACAAAAATTCAGTACAGCTAAAAGACTGGATAATGTTCTGGAATCTATCGCCAGACCGGCAGAGAAAGAATTAAACTGGCGGCAGTATCGTCCCATTTTTGTTACCAGTAAACGCAGCAATAGAGGTAAAGAGTTTATTCAAAAATATGGTGATATATTAAAACGTGCGGAACAGGAGTACGGCGTGCCGGTTGAAATAATCACCGCTATTATTGGTGTTGAAACCTACTATGGAAAGCATACCGGAAAATATACTGTTTTTGATTCATTAACCACGCTGGGTTTTGATTATCCCCCGCGCAGCCGTTTTTTTAAAAGCGAGCTAAAACAGTTTTTATTACTGTCTAAAGAAGAAAATATTGATATTGATGAGATGACCGGATCCTATGCCGGCGCCATGGGTATGCCGCAATTTATTTCCAGCAGTTACCGTCGCTATGCAGTTGATTTTGATGGTGATGGCAAAAGAGATTTGTGGCACAGCATGCCTGATGTTATCGGTAGTGTGGCCAATTATTTTAGTGAGCATGGCTGGGTAAAGGGTGCTGCCATTACTTTTCCAGTGACGGTTACGGATACCCGTATTGTCCACAGAAAAAACACCTTGAAGCCGTATGCAACGCTGCAACAGTTCAACAGTCAGGGAGTGAAAAAACGCCCCGATGCCAAAGTAAAACAAAGTGAATTATCGGATGGTCAAATGGCCAGCCTGTTAAAGTTTGAAGGCAAACAGGGTGATGAATACTGGCTGGGACTGAAAAATTTTTATGTGATAACCAGGTATAATCACAGTGAACTTTATGCTATGGCTGTTTTTCAGTTAAGCGAGAAAATTAAAGAATAATAATTTCTGTGAATTCCGGTATTCATCAGTTTTTTCGATATCAGTGGCTGTCTTTTTCTGCTGTTATTTCAGGGGTTTTGTTTTTATCCTCCTGTGTACAGGTGCAGGACAGTGCGCCGGATAATTACACAAAACAGTGGCATGAGATTTCTGATGCCGAACCGGTGCCGGTGGAACGTTCAAAATACGGTAATCCGGAAAGTTATGAAGTATTTGGTAAAACGTATTATGTACTGGATTCGGCTGAAGGTTTTCAGCAGAAAGGGATTGCCTCGTGGTATGGCAACAAGTTTCATGGTGAGCGTACTTCCAGTGGTGAAGAATATGATATGTATGCCATGACCGCAGCCCATAAAACCTTGCCGATTCCGGTTTTTGTTGAAGTGACCAATCACGATAATCAGCGAACCGCGATTGTAAAAGTCAACGACCGAGGTCCTTTTCATGAAGGCCGGATTATTGATTTGTCTTATGCCGCAGCAACAAAGCTGGGCGTTGCGCAGACCGGTACCGCCAATGTCAGTATTCGTGTTATTACCACAGCTGAGGAGAAGTCACGCAAGTTGAGTAACACATTTGTGGAATCCCCGGTGGTTGAAGGTGATAAACTTTATGTACAGGTGGCAGCATTTACCACTGAAGAAAATGCACTGCAGTATCTGGGGAAACTGAACGCAGAAGGTTTTCGTGACGTTCGTTTGCATATCGAAAGCAATAATGGCGTTGCTGTTTACCGGGTGCGTATTGGGCCACTGCCCTCTGAGCAGATGGCGCAACAGTTAGTGTCACAGTTAGAACAAAAAAAACACGATAATTTAAAAGTTATTTATTCAAATTAACCCCGGAAAATAAACCCCGGAAAATAAACGAGCAGGTTGTAAGTTGAAAAATTATTCTCATTGTTATAAGACTAAAGTGCAGGTCGTAAAAAATATACTAAACATAATGCTGTGTGTCAGTGCATTAATGTTTCTCACTGTTGCTAATGCTGCGATGCCAATCCCGGCACCACCGGATGTAGCGGCAAAAAATTATTTTGTTATTGATTTCAGCAGTGGAAAAGTGCTGGCTGAAAAAAATGCAGATTACAAAATAGAACCGGCCAGTATCACCAAGATGATGACCGCGTATGTGGTTTATAAAGAAATGGAAGCAGACAGGCTGAGCATGGACGATATGGTCGATATCAGTGAAAAAGCCTGGCGCATGGGCGGCTCCAGAATGTATCTGGAGGTAAACACAAAAGTTTCAGTTCATGATTTATTAAAAGGTTTGATTATTCAATCGGGTAATGATGCCAGTGTTGCGCTGGCTGAACATATTGCCGGTACTGAAGAAGCTTTTGTGCAATTGATGAACCAGTATGCTGCCAACCTTGGTATGAATAATACCCACTTTGTTAACTGCACCGGTTGGCCGGATAAGCAGCACCTGACCACAGCGCGGGATATAGCAATGCTGGCGGTGGCGATCATCAGTGAATTTCCAGAACATTATTCCTGGTATGCGGAAAAGGAATATACCTACAATAATATCAAACAGTATAACCGCAACAAGTTGTTATGGCGTGATGCCACCGTTGATGGTATTAAAACAGGCCATACAGAATCTGCAGGTTACTGTCTGGTGACATCGGCGATACGCTCTGACATGCGAATTATTTCTGTGGTTCTGGGAACCGACAGTAAAAAAGCACGTGCCAGTGTTAGTCAGGCCTTATTGAATTATGGTTTCCGTTTTTATGAATCGCATACGCTTTATGATGCTGACGAAGTATTAAGCCGTCCTCGAATATGGGGTGGCGAGTTTGAAAATATTACGGTCGGGTTGGCACAGGATCTGGCCATAACCATACCGCGCGGTGCTTATGAAGATCTTGATGCGACCATGGACATAGATAAGAATATTGAAGCACCCGTAACAAAAGGCCAGCAGGTAGGTCTGGTAAATGTGTCACTGGGTGATGAAGTGCTGGCTTCTGTACCTCTGGTAGCGCTGGAAACAATTAACAAGGGCGGTTTGTTACAGCAGGCAAAAGACTATTTGTTGCGCCTGATGAATTGATGTTGATACCATGAAAGCTGCAGCAAACATCGTTTATCTAAATGGCCAGTTCAAACCGGTAGCTGACGCCAGTATTTCGGTAATGGACCGGGGTTTTTTATTTGGCGATGGAGTTTACGAAGTTGTGCCGGTATTTGGCAACAAGCTGTTACGGGTTGATGAACATTTACAGCGTTTACAGAACAGCTTGAATCGCATCAGTTTACCGAATCCGCTGGATAAGGAACAATGGTGCCAGATTTTCAGTCAGCTTCTGGAAAAAAATCCGGGAGATGATCGCGCTGTTTATCTGCAGATTTCGCGAGGCGCTTATGCAGTGCGGGACCTGAAAATACAGAGTTCTGCTGACGGAGCACAATCGAAGCCGTTATACCCGCCGACCATTTTTGCCATGGTGCTGCAGATAACGCCACCGGCGATGGAAGTGGTTTCTGCCGGCATATCCGTCATTACCGTTGATGATTTTCGCTGGGATGCCTGTGACATAAAATCCACCTCACTGGTGGCCAATGTCATGTTAAAGCAACAGGCCAGCAGTGCAGGGGTTGATGATGCCATTT
>JAJRUQ010000142.1 GCA_024277705.1 Gammaproteobacteria bacterium | reverse complement strand
AGTTTTAAGTTTTAAGTTTTAAGTTTTAAGTTTTAAGTTTTAAGTTTTAAGTTTTAAGTTTTAAGTTTTAAGTTTTAAGTTTTAAGTTTTAAGTTTTAAGTTTACAAACTTTGAACTTATACCTTTCAACTTACAACTCTCTTTTCAATACAGTTCATATATGCCTGTTCAACATTATCACCATTATACTGCTGCTTAAAAACCTCAGGAGAACCGCTAAAACGAATATGGCTTTCATGCAATACCGCCATGGTGTCAGCTATTTCTTCTACATCGGCCAGCACATGTGAGCTAAAAAATACCGTTGCCCCCTGCTTTTTTAATCTGGATAATTGTTTTTTAAACAAAACCCGGGCGCGTGGGTCAAGCCCACTCATGGGCTCATCCAGTATTAACAGTTTTTTACCGCTTAACAGGCACGATGCCAGTCCCAGCTTCTGGGTCATACCTTTTGATAATTTGTTTACCGATTCCTGCATGACAGCAGTATCAAGCTCCAGCCCTTCAAGTACTTCATCAATTCTCTGCGGGTCTCTATCACTGCCGTGAAGGCGTAACATATATTGTATAAAATCCAGGCCACGCAAATGTACCGGTGGTGAAAAGCGGTCAGGCAAATAGGCGACTTTATTTCGTGAGCTTACTTTACGGTGTGAAACTTGATGAATATATATCTTGCCGGCATCAATACCCACCAGATCCAGAATAGATTTAATCAGTGTGGACTTCCCACTGCCGTTCATACCAACCAGGCCAAAAAATTCACCGTCCTTAATATCAAGATCGATTTTTTCAAGTACCTGCTTGTTGTTATAGCGTTTTGTTACCTGCTGGCAGTTTATACTCATCTCTTTACCATACGCTTCACTACTATCTATTGTTCTTTTTTGACGACCTGCGGCTCATCCCTGTACATAAAAAAGAGCCCGATTGGGCTCTTTTTTAATTTGACCTTCAACAATTTTATTTAATTAAAAATTTCTGAAGACAGCAGCACAGTCTGAACTTGGTGACTGTAAATCGTATACCACATTAGTGTTAACCGTCGCCTGGCAGGCTCCCGAGCCAGTCCAGTTTGTTCCATCGATACCTAATTGCATAGCACCGGTACCAGGAATACCATCATCAATTTTCCGGTCCAGCTCAGCAATCACTTCAACAGGAATACCTCGACCCGTATTTAACTCATGCGCATTTATACCCGGTTGTGCCTGTTGCAAATCACCAAAACTCAATAACATTCCAGCACCAAACCCATTATCCGGACATGTTACAACGCTACAGTTATATTCTGTAGCGGTTGTATTGCTAGCGTTAGCATCAAAACTTCCTGTTATGTAGCCAGCCGCCTGTAAATGCTGCCAAACCAGTGCGCGCTCTTCATCTGTATCGACAGTACCATTTCCTACATTTGACGCAGCAGCGGTCGTTGCTCCCTGCAAATTCACTGCCGCCTGTGAGTAATCACCGGGGAAACCACGGTAACGATCCTGAAAACTGAACCAGGCAGCGGTAATACCATCAACAGAATTGTTTAATGCACGAACTCGTGCTGTGTTGATAAGCTCCTGTCCTTTTAATACACCGCCTAATAACAGGCCAATAATAACCAGTACGATAGCGATTTCAATCAGGGTAAAACCACCCTGTTTACGCTGCACACGTTTCATCATCATTCCTGACATAAACACGGTGTCTTGTTTTAATGCTTTGTTCATAACCTTAATCTCAGTCTAAATTTTTTATAGCGACTTCAGCCAACATTAGCTATTAGTAATGTTGCAATTACCATACCAATCTCACGTAACCATTTTATAGTTCATAAAAGCAGGCTTTGCAGCTAATTCAATGATTTTAAAAATAATTTTTAATACTAAAAGTGTCTATTTTTCAACGCTTTGTTGTAATCTCGACACTTTTTCTTCTAAAACAGCAATTTTATGTGTTAGAAAATTTAATTCATAAGGATCCGTGATTTCTTTACTATCGATCAGTGCGCCCACCAGTATTTTGGCTGCTTCCACCTCTCCCATATCTTCCAGCACAATAATTTTCATGTCCCTCGCCCAATAAGGTACATTGTTACCGGTCGCCTTTTCTGCCAGTGCATGCGCATATTTAAGCGCCAGATCGTAGTCTTTTAATTCATGTTTTGCTGTAATCACCGCATGCGCCAGCCAGCGCCAGTATTTATTCGGCTCTTCATTAAACTTGTAAAAAATATATTCCATCATAATACGCTGCTTTACCGGGTCTTTGATACTGCCATATACCCTCGCGGCCACCAGCATTGGATAATGGCCTCGCGGATCCAGTTCCAGACTGGTATCCAGCCATTGCGTCAGTCGTGGATAATTTAACTGGTGAAAAGAAATACTGGCACCCGGCTGATTATCAAAGGCCTGCAACCACAAATTCAAAAATTTGGATGCGGCGATAGGCTCACCCAGCGAGCTCATTACATAGGTACGGGTGGATAATGGCGGTGCCAGATCTTCCGCTTTCGCTACCAGTGGCTGCTGTATAGCATGCCAGCTTAACTGCAGTACCAGCGCTACCAATAAAGCCACAACCACAGACACCGGCACATCTTTTAGCGGCCGGTCTTTATGTAAAAAATGATAATGATGCATGCTCTAAAAGTTTTTCCGGTAAAAATCAAACAATGCAATAAAAGACAAAAAGATTAAATATATTATCGTTTGCCCGAGCAATGGCAACAACAAACTCCATTCAGCCGTATTATAGGTCAGCCATTCTGTCTGGGTGAAACGATGCAGGTCCGGCAATAGCCAGGTCAGTATTTCAATAAAACTGTCCATAAATTTCTGCGCCATGGAAACATGTGCAATGATTGGATATTTTGCCATCAAATATATGGACGTAGCGATACGCGATGCACCATAAAAAATGAAGACCGCGGTTAATGCCGAAGGCACCTGATTAAATGTAAACAGCATGACCAGACTTAATGCTACCACCAGCATCAGTTCAAAAAACAACGAAATCATCCAGATGACTGTTTGCTCGGCATCGGCATACAGTAACAGTAAAGCGGAAAATATAATCGCAATTAATAATGCAATATATAAAAAGCCGATTAACTTTCCAATATAGTAATAACCCCGGTGTACCGGCATTGCCAGAATCATTTCAAGGGTTTTGTCATGTAACTCACGTACTGTGCTGGAAACCACAAACAGGGTTACCATGACCACCGCGCTCATGCGTAAAAAGGCGGCAAGAATAGCGACCTGTGTCACCCGGTGCTCGGTAATAGCAAGATCACCGATAAACTCAACCAGACCGAAACTGATACCAATTACCAGAAAACACAGTAATAGCAACCTGTTTCTTAATGATTCAATAATAGTAAATCTGGAGATTGTTAAAATTTTGGAAAACATGACTCTTATCATTTATTTTTTATTATTATCACAAGTATAGCTATAAAAGCGTTAGTTGGCAGCTATACACTGGCGGTTTACCATTACCTGCTCACACGGTTGCGTTGATTAAAGGTATTTTCAACATTGTTTTACTGCAAACTGTCTACTAATAACTGCCAACCTTGTTCTAATGTTCTACAATCCTGTTAAAACACTTCAGCCGTTAAATAAATGTCAGAAAAAATTTCTTTACTCCAGAACAATGAACATCGATTATTGGGATTAATGCTGTTTTGTTTGCTTGCTGCCACACATCTTGGCAACAGCGATACCATTGCTCAAAGCTTCCTGATCGTACATTTCGGTTTTTTTCTTCTCTGGCAACCGGTTATTAAGCAGCAACGCTCATTTAATTTTAAACAGTTAAGTATCTTATTAGCATTAATCTTTACTTTTATTTACTGGTTTAATCCCTGGCTTAATGCCTTCTGGACCTTACTACTGTTAACCCTGTTAACCGGACGAATATTCGCTCGCGGCCTTACCCGCTTTATCTACGGTCTGGCGGTTATTACTTTATTTCTTGACCTTATCCTGTTGACCACACCAAAACTGTTTCAACTGGCAACCTTACCCTCCAGTTTGCAACCAGCATTTAGTATTATTTTATTATTATTACCGCTAACACTGATTTTCATTCCTGCAAAAAAAGAAATATCAAACCAGCTGGATTTTCTCCGTGGCTTTCTTGTTGTTATTTTAATTATCTTTTTATGTCTCAGCAGTGTATTAATCAGCCTTACCGTCAAACAACCTTATATTGAGTCACTGGCCACCAGCGTTATTATTCTTAGTTTATTTTTATTACTGACTGCTTTTTTATGGACACCTCGGGGCGGCTTTAAGGGCCTGTCACAATTATGGGAAAAATATATCCTGAATATTGGCGGGCCATTCGAGCAGTGGATAACACACGTTTCTACACTTGAGGCGAATGCAGCACTTTTACCTTCACATTTTCTATCGACAACTTCACGTTATCTTATGCAGCAACACTGGATTAGCGGCGTCAGCTGGAAGACAGACACCGACCAGGGCTTTGAAGGTAAAAAATCTCCTTACCAGGTTGCTATCGATGATGAAAAATTAAACATTACCCTGTTTACCTTTACTCCCGTCGGACCATCACTTTTATTACATGCAAAGTTATTACTCAGTGTGCTTATTTTTTACTACCGCGCAAAACTGCAGGAACAGCAACTCATCAAGCAGGCACATTTACAGGCAATTTATGAAACCGGATCAAAACTGACTCATGACGTTAAAAACATATTGCAGTCAACCCAGACCATGACGCAAATTGTCAATGATACTGACAACGAAACTCAGGAAATTATCGACATTATTAAAAAACAAATGCCTCTGCTAACCCAGCGTTTAAACAATACTCTGGAAAAACTGAGTGCTCCAAATAAAGCTAATAACCTTAATTCTGCAACCGGCTCCTTGTTTCACTGGTGGACCCAGCTGCAGACCCGCTATACAGGAAGACACATAGAATTCATCAGTACCGTGACTAATGACCGGGAAATTCCGCTGGACATTTTTACTACGGTTATTGAAAATCTGCTTGATAACGCCAGAAGCAAACGTATTCGTGAGCCTGAATTAACCATAAAAATTCAGTTAAGCACGACCCGTAACTTATTGTCTCTTACGGTTTCTGATACAGGCAGCGCAATCCCGTTCGATGTTTACGCAAGATTGTTCAAAGAGGTCGTTTCATCACATGATGGCTTTGGTATCGGCTTATACCAATCCTGCGAACTTGCTAAAAGCCACGGCTATCAACTGAGCATTAGCAATAACACAAATGGAAACGTGTGCTTTTGCCTGTTACAGAACAATCGATAAATGGCTCAAAACGGCCATTAAGAGAAGTTGGCAGTTTGCAGTAGGCAGCTAAAAAGCGTTAGTCCGCGAAAAACGCAAAAGACGCGAAAAAAACAAAACAATAATTAATGGTAGAAACACTGGTCGGGCATTGCCCGGCAGAACAAAGCTTATATACTTAAGCAACGGCGAGTACTGCTTGCCCT
>JAJRUQ010000141.1 GCA_024277705.1 Gammaproteobacteria bacterium | reverse complement strand
TATCATCCCAAATGGATCTTGCACCGGTCTGTGCCTTGTTGCGTACATTAATAATGCAATAATGTAATCCGTATAGGCATTGTGCTTTTGCCACAACCTGATTTCATTATCATTAATAACCTGGCAAGCATGATTGTACAGTGCATTTACATAAGTTGAGACAACCGCCTGCTTTGCTATGGGTTTAGTATGAATGTCGCTCCGCTCTTCCTTAAGCATGGTGCCAGACTCATCCATCATCAAATGTCGTGAAGCTTCGTTATATACTTCTCTAATCTGATCGACTAATAGCGCGCCATAATATAGAAGCATTGGCGGGACATGCTTTTCTGTACAGTTCAAATAATACGTTATGATGGGGTTATGCTCTAAACAAATAACAGCGGCTTTCAGCGCGTAACCGATACGTTGCCTGGTCAACCTATATTGTCCATCAGCCCTTAATGCATCTAGCTCTTTATCTAATACTTCGCCTATCCTTTCATAACCTATATTTAATTTCTCTAATATAGATTTTCCGCTTAGTAACTTCAATCGTAAAAAGGCCTGAGCCAACACTATACGCAGCTCAGCTTTTAAACGGGACGCAGTTTCATAACAAAGGTCGGTGGTTCGATTCCACTCGGGCGCGCCATTTTCTCAATAAACAGTCCCGCAACAAGCTGAGAGGGATTAACGATTGAACTCTGCTCGAAGATTTGACCAGTGAGCCGTGAGTTTTTTCTTATGCTCCTCATCCATGGGCAGGTCCTTCAATGCTACAGGCCACAGTGCCCGAACTTTTTCGAGGGTATCATCCAGATGCGGTTTGATCGCTCACCAGGGTATTCCTGATTTATTGGCCCAGTACTCAAAATTATCCATTGACACTCCATACCACACCTTGGTCTTACCAAGGTTTAACGCATATTGCGTTTCATTTTCAATATAAACACTGGTGGTCAAAATATCGTAACTGGGAGACAACCTGTGATGCTTAACCCAGGGTACTAACATCAGCTTTTCAGGAACTAAAAACGCTAGCAGACACTACTTCTACAGAACTGATTTAAATCCTGTATTGCTGTGACTGCCATCGCAAAAGGTTTATTTTTAGAGGCTCCACAAGGGCATAGAGCCAGTTCAGTTCTGCTCCATGCAACCCGTCCATTGCATTTATTAACCGGCCTATTATTTTTGTAAGTAACAAGCCCGACAAAGCAGCAACAAAGGACAATTTACACCTTTCACTTAATGCTATTGTTTCTCACTGATGACCCGTTAACGATGAGAGGCATGGATGGCAGTCCTTTGCTGAGACCGTATGCCACATGGACGTGGCATTCGAGCGCACAGGGAGGTGTTTACAGCGTGCCTCAGCAAAGGACTGTCATTCATGTCTCGGACGCTGCGGACATCTCAAAACAACATGTATCATATAGCCAGCCTTGCTGTCAGCATTACGAAGAAAGTACCCCCCAAACAGGTGTCAGTTTTTTTTACAGTTATACACTGTAAATATAACCATAAAAACCTTAACTATATAATAACTATAAGTTTTTTATTATGGCACAATATTTGCATCCATTATTTATACCGTGATTAACATCATGATTTAAATACTGCACAAATTCAAAACAACAGTTTCGGGTGTTACCAGACAAAATAAAGACAACCGGACAGTAACTAACAGCATCACTTATTACTTTCACCACTGGAGGTTAAGACAATGAAAAAATCACCATGGCGTTTAGCTCTTGCCACAACAATACTTATGAGTACCGCCGCCCCTGCACAGGCACTGGTCATGGATTTCGGTTCAGGACCGGGAAGCACCACAGCATTGGATACTCCTTTTACCCAGGCAGGAATGTCCATGACACCTCTGGATACCGGCAATTCTCGCATTTTCAACCACTGGGATTTACTCAAAGACTCCGCTGGCGCTACCAATGAAGACTGGGCGGCGGCTGTTCATATGGGCAATAATGCCGAAGAAGTTGAATTTACTTTTGGCGGCGCTGCATTTGACCTGCTCAGCTTTGATATCGAAGGTATTTTCATCGATGCGGACTACCCGTCTTACACTCTACTGGGAACATTCACGTCCTCCTCGGGCGCAATATTCACCAGCTCCAGTGTCGGCTCCATCGATTTCAGCATTCTCAGTGGTTTCCAGAATATCACTTCATTTAAATTAAGCATGCCCGTGGGTGTTACCACGGATTGTGATATCGTTGGCGCTAACTGCTCTACCATGGTCTTTGACAACATAAGGTTTCAGGAAGCCAGCGTGATCCCGATTCCAGCGGCAGTATGGCTGTTTGCTTCCGGCCTGTTTGCTTTCATCGCTGCAGCAAGAAAAAACACCCTCGTTTGACTTCTGCACCACTGAACCATTTGCTGCCTTTCTTCAGCCATAAGCACTGAAAGAAAGGCAGCAAACCAACCGGTGGTTTTATGGACTGTCCGGTAAAGACTCAGGTACAGGTAAAGGCGGTACAGAGCTATCCTTTGCCAGTGCAAAAGCAATCAACTCTCTTTTATAAATGCCCAGACGATGGCGACCATCCGTGACTTTCCCCCAAACTCTGAGGTCAGCAGCAAAGGCGGCATTGACACAGGTTTCAACAAGGGTAACAGCGGTAAAGTTATTCTGATAAACACCGCCGATGTCGCTGTAAGGTGGCGCTGAAGCCGCCGATGTCTCGGTATAAATGCCTGCAGTACTGGCAGCGGTAACATCATTAGATCCACGTTTTATGGTGAAATCGAAAACAGCACGGTCGTTTGGATGTGTCGCCGTAAACGCCACATGCACGGCATCATTGTCAGTATTGTAGCGCAGGAAGCCACAGTCATCACTGGCCCGAGTGCCGCCAATACTGGGTTGCGGCAGATCAGAAGTAACGTTGTTATTATCAATATGTACTTTAAAGACAAAAGCACCATTGCTGATTTCACCTGCCTGTACTTTGCGTGCGGTGGTGCCGATGGCATTACGCAAAAGAAATTCAAAGGTGCCGGCGCCAGGCATAACTTTCTGGCCGGATTCATTAAACACTTCAATTTTGACTTCAAACGTACCTGCCTGATCAGTGGCAACACTGTCACTCATCGCCGGCGCCGTACTGACCGTGTTCCAGCTGGCAGCAACATCGTTCAGGTTTCCGGTGACCCATTCGCGCGCCACCACCGTAGCTGGATCGATCGCTCTTACCGGTGGGGTACGCGGTTTGAACTCAAACAGATTAGACTCACCGCCCACCGTTTGCGGCGAAATGGGATAACTTTCGTAGGTCGGCAAACTGCCATCATTATATTCCATACGATAGGTTCGTGACTGGGCCGCGGTCATCGCCGTCCAGACACCTGGATCAGCTACACCACGATAGGAGTAACGATAGTACTTGATACTATTATCATCAGCACCTGGATCAGTATCTCCCTTGGGGATAAAATAAGAATCATCATGATAAAACCGCAAGGTACCGCCAAACGGTGCATCGTACAGCATCCCCAGACCGTGCTCACCGTTGTAGTTAACCAGGCCGTCTGAGCGTACCCAGCCATCAGGGGCTACCGGCGCACCGGAGGGTGTACCCCAGATAGGCCGGTAACCAATTTTATAAGGCAGCACAAACAGTGTAACCCCGTCCGGAACATCGTAATCAGGCACCTCACAAGGCTCCGCATCGCTGGCATTAATCACCACTTCGCTACCGCATACATAATTCCAGTAGGTACTGCAGGGAACACTGGGACTGTATACACTTGTCCACACAGCATCCTGTAGCTGCTCTACCCAAAAGTACAAATCGGGCTGATCATCACAATCGTAGGAAATACTGGTACTGAACCGACCCGTACTATCCACTTCCACGGTACGAATACAGTCCTTATGGTAATAATGCCAGAGGTATGGAAAAAAACATAAATAAGGATAAATCAGATAATCCAGCTGCAATAAATGTGCACGTATTTCTTTAACGCTACCGGCACTCGCCAGTGCCGCAAGTGTCAACTGAGGTTGCGCCTTTGCAGAACGCTCTGCCGAAAATATTTTTTGCTTCGCTTTATCACTCTGTCTCCTGATGGCAGACTGCTGCGCTTTATAAGCAGGCATTTTTTTATAATAAGGCCCCGGACCAGGTCTCGGATCAGGTATCGGTAACGGGCGTATTTCCGGATAGAGCTTTTCGATCAGATCATCGCGTAATTTCCAGACTTCAATATCCGGAATACGCGGCAAAATCCAGTGCCAGTGATCCACTTCACAAATATGTACCCGCGCATTACATACCGGCATTTCATCAATACTGCCATCCGCTAACGTTACCCGGTTAATCACACGCCCGGTAACCTCACAACTGCACCATAGCGGCAGGAAAATACCGGGGATGTCAAAATCGATGAAGGGCTTCTTCTGCAGATAATGCCCTGAAAGAGTATAGGCGCCCGCACGTTTTAATCTGCCGGCCGTCGGTTGCGGATCATTTTCTTCAGTTACCGGGCCAAGCAATACCTCTATGGTACGGCCGTCCATATCTTCGGGCATATTGATAATCGCCGGTTTCTCAACAGAGATAAGTGCAGAACCTAAAGGTTTGCCGCCACTACTGAAAACATAGGCCTGAAGATCCGAGACTTCGGTTTGATCGGTAAGATTTAAATTAATAGTTAACGAATTGTCGTGTTTACACGTCATAACATACTCCTTGTATTAAGTGACGGAACAACCAATGGAGGATCACTGGAATTTTGCAACTTTGAAACTTGATATCAAGTTTTTATTGGGGCTTAAGCCTGATGATGACCATAGCTCTACAGCCAGACAAAGTGTGAACCACCTGTTATTTGATATCATCATTTACAGTCATTTCAGCCTTGAAAAGACTTGTACATCACGATGAAAATATCATGCAGATTATGGAAAGTCAATGATAAAAAATGACGCAATCAAAATAACCATGGCAGAAAAATTTTTCAGTGGTGATAGCTAATATTCTCGCAATAATACATCACAAACCAGTCTGCACCACTGCACCACTGCACGTACCCGCCCGGAGCGGCGAACCAAAGCCCGTCCTTTTACAATTAACTTTCGCTGAATTTGATAGGATGTAAACGCCGACCTTTTCTGTTTTTTAGCTGTGCCAGCCTGCTGCTCAAGCGGCAGCCACAGCACATCTTTTGGGTAACCGATGGTTTCCAGATCCTTCTCATCCAGCGAATCGATCATCGATTTCAGTAATGATATTTTTTTCTCATCTGCTGCCAGTTCAGCTGCCCAGCGATGAACGCTGCTATTTGTTGGCCGTGTGTGCTGAGCGACACCAATCGGATCACCAAGCCCTCCTTGTGCTGCACTCTGATCAATATTATCACCGTAATCAACCATATTTTTCTGATATGGAATTTCAAGGTAATCACAAAGTCGCTGCATCCATAATTCCGGCTCCTGCACAAGGTCTTCGTATTTCAAATGAAAGCTTGTCACTGTATCCTGACGCAGCAAACCGGCTAATGCGGGAATGTAGCGCTCAAGCACCGGGTCATGTTGATGCGCCGCGGAAAAATCACCCGCAAAAAACGAACCGGCAAACGACGAAAAAACAGCAGCAGGGTGACGGGTCAGCACGATATATTTTGCCTGCGGAAACAACCGGGTAATGAAAGGCCATACCATGGCGTATTCAGGTGTTTTATCCAGACATATGGTTTGTGTTCCACCCTTCATATAAGCGCTGTACAAAACATCACAGTATGCTTTACAGGCTGCCCAGTAGTCTTTTTCTTTTGCCGGCAGGCTATCAACAAAGGCCTGCTGACCGATTGATGCCACAATATGATCATACGGAGCTTTGTCTACATTTCGCCAGACACCCAGATGCGCAAGCGGTGTCAGCAGATGCGTTTCCGGTCCGCCTTTTATGCTGGAGTGTGATGCCAGCATGCGCTCAAGCATCGTTGTACCGGAGCGGGGCGCACCGATAATAAAAGTAAGATTAAAAGAAGCTGACACGATTCAATAACATCCCGCTTCAGTTGTCCCACAGCGACAGATCTTTTTCCAGCAATGTTTCCAGGCGCTGATTAAACGGGCGGTAGTATTCCTGCAATCGTAACCGGCTGGCTTCATCAATCTGCGGTACCGGATTCTTATCCTGGTTAATATTTCGTATCATAGCAATGGCGGCAGAGTCCGTCACCCGCTTAACAAATTTTGTGTAACCCCGTTTACTTAACCAGCGATAACTGCGTACCAGTATATTTTCCAGCCATAAATAGCGATACGAGCGGGCCACATTGCGTTGTTTATCATACCCCGGCGGAACAAAAGCAACATCGTCCACACCGATAAACTGATAAATATCACGGTATCCCTGCAAAGGATCCTGCGCAAATTCCTCGGTAATCACCACATGTATTTGCTGGTGCTCAAACACACTGAAATATTTTTCAAGGTGTTCGGCATAGCGCCCGGGAGCCAGCCGCCATTCTTCATTGATGTAATCAGAAAATTGATGATCGGCACGAATATCACCTTTTCTTATCGAGTGCAGATAATTAGAAAACGCCCGCTTGACCGGATCACGAACAATAGCCAGCAGCTTCACTTCCGGAAAATCCTGATGGATACGACTGGCCGCTTCAGGGTAAGTAAAATAGGTGACCGAAAACTCGCCTTTTAACTGGTTTTCATCACAGGCTGAAAATTGTGAAGCATACCAGTCAGATGACTGTGCATCATACAGGTCACTGAAATAATTAAGCTCCTTCAGGTTACGGTCACACACCTGTGGATGCTTCACCAGATTGTCGTACAACCATGTCGAGCCGCATTTTCCAGACCCTATACCAATGAAATCCACGTTGAACGACATAATGAAAACTCTTTCCTGTTATTGAAACTGCAAATATTATTAAAACTGGCAAAACCCGAACTCACTTAATAAAAAGCTTGTCCGTAGACGGGCGGCATTGACAACAGCATCACCAGCGCTTGATTTTACCGGTTGAGGTACGCACCAACTGCTCGACAAAATCAAACTTGAACGGTACCTTGTGGGCAGCCAGACCCTGCTTGCAAAACTGTGACAACTCTGCAGCAGTCGGAGCATTTTCTGTCTTTTCTGCAACCACTTCAGCCATCGGTATTTCCCCCAGATGAACATGCGGCTTACCATAGACACGACTTTCTTTAATGCCCGGATGAGCATTGATTACGGCCTCGACTTCTTCAGCAAAAAATTTCATGCCCGCCATATTAATCCGGTTTTTCCGGCGCCCGCGCAAAAACAGATCACCGTCTTTATCAAAGTAGCCTTCGTCACCGGTTCTAAACCCGTCCGGCTGCAACACATCAGCAGCAGGCGTCCAGGGATCCATATAAGCGTCAAAGGAACCACTGCCACGAATACAGACTTCACCGGTTGCTGTTTCCGGACCATCACCGAGCACCGGCTTGCCGTCTTCAGCACGCAACCAGACATCATAGGCCGGCAGCACCTGCCCCAGACTCAACGGCTTTTCCCGTGGCCTTTGCAAATTCATCGCCGGCAGCCCCATCTCAATCACACCCAGCGCCTGCGACAGTGATATCCCCATACGGGCAAAAAAGCGCTCGGCAATGTCCTCATTTAAACCACTGGCGGTTGATATCGCCAGTCGTACGTCCGGCAATCCCAGATCACTACGATCCCGTGCGAGCATGTCATAATGATACGGTGAAGCATAAAACACGGTTGCTGCATGAGAATTGGCAAATTCCAGTACCGGGCCGGCAAGATAACTGCGCGGCAGCAGAATGCTGGCACCATAACGCAGGTACAGCAAAATAGACACCACAAAGTGATGCGCCATTGGCAGCATCCACATAATACGATCCCCGGGGCCGATTTGCATTGCCTGATTAGCATTGGCCAGCCGATTCAATATTGACGGGTGCCCGATAATGACACCCTTACGCTCATTCGTGGTACCTGAGGTAAAACGAATATAGGCAGGCTGTAGCGCACAAAAATCATGGTCGTCATTAGCATCAACATCGCCAACCCCGGAGTAGCATTCAACAGTATAATCCGCATCCACCTGCCGCATTAAATAATGCAGCTGCGTGCGTTTTCTGAAGGCTTCCAGCGGTGCTCCGTCATAATCATCGGATATCGGCACAAAGCATAAATCAGCCGCCAGAATACCCAGCACGGCTTCAATAAAACCCACACCCTGTTTGGCCAGCAAACCCACACGCTGACACGGTTGACAGCCCGCATCACGCAGCTTCTGCGCAAGAATACCCATACGCTCAACCAGTTGCTTATAAGTAACCACCTGCGCGGCAGCCCCTTCTGGCGTATCACAAATTAGTGCCGGGTGCTCTGGCTGTGTTCTGGCGCGAGCACGAATTTCGTCAATTACATTCATGGCTGTATAAAAGTTGTGTTTATTAGATCATCGCGACAGGCTCTAACGGCAGCAGCAGACACCTGCGCCATTGTCACCCCCTGATCTACTGCAAGCGCGGCGGCAATACCAACCGCTTCACCCGTTGCCATGGCAGTCCCCAGCACCCGTAATGCACCTAACGCTTCATTACTGCCGGACATGCAACGCCCGGCCATTCCCATATTGTCATGACTTTGACTCAGCAATGCTGCCAGCGGAATATCACAGACCGCCTCCGGATACTGAAATGTAGCATGATAGTGGTCATGCCAAAGCTCAACCGGCCAGGTAGAGCGGGCCACAACATCGTCACGCTGCGCGCCGGATAAAATATCTTTTTCGGTCATCACATAGCGCCCGCTCAACCGCCGGCTTTCCCGTATTCCGATAGCTGCCGGCCATGACAGAAGGTGGCATTCCGCCCAGCCGCTCACATGCTTGCGCAAAAAAACGGTGAGACTGTGTGCAAGTTCGTGAGCATAGGCCGTGTATTCTACTAAAAATTGTTCATTCAGGGGGGCAAAAACGCGGTCTTTCCATTTTGGCAGATTAAGCGAGATATAGGCTTCATCCTGCAATTCGCCCGGCCGGATGAAGATCGATTCACACATCGCCGGCAACTCGCCCTGCTGCGCCCCGCGAGCAATAGCTGCGCTTATTCTAAGCCGCGAATAACCGGACAGATCGGCGCGATTCGCACCACTAACGCGAAAAATCAGGGTCGCATTTTGCAATTGCTCCGCAGTCGGCATAACAACAGCCGCCCCCGCCAGCGCCCCTGCTGTAGCATCTCCTGTGGCATCAATAACAGTAACTGCAGCAACCGATTTTTCAACACCCTGCTGCCGGTAAACCGCAACAGCTTTCTCTGCCCCGGCTGCATCCATCGTCAAACGCTCAAGCGTGGCATTCAGCTGAATACTCAGCGATGGAAAATCTCTGCTTATCGCATAAGCATATTCGGCCAGTCGTGGTGGATAGACCGGCATGACCGCAACACGACCATGAACTTCCGGAGCACAGGCCGCCCCCTGTTTTCTCAGCCCCTCAGTAAACCAGGGAGTAAAGCCGGGATTCGCGTAGACAAAATCTTCAGCATTACCGGGCGCTTCAAAAAGCCCGCAGAAAGTATGCACATAGGCCTGCGAGACATTACCGCCAAGCGCACTCCCTCGCTCCAGCAACATCGTGCGCGCACCGCTAGCGGCTGCCGCTACTGCCGCCGCCAGACCTGACAGGCCGCCGCCTACGACCAGTACGTCAACTTCCTGCATCAGTGACAGCCCTGCTCAACGCAAACACAATCAGTTACCGGGAAGCCGGCACCCCACCATCCAGCAGCGCTTGCACGCTTGCCGCAAGGCTTCGTACATCATGCAGATTATCCGGTGTTAATGCGCCGCCTTCCAGCCAGACGCCCATACTGTTATCGATAGCCACCAGGATCCTGACCAGTGTTAACGAATCCAGTCCCACCTCTTCGAAACGGGTTTCTTTGGTAAAATCTTCACCGAGCTGCTTTTCATCTTTTACAATGCGAAACACCTCTCCCTCTACGTCTTCCAATGTCCAGTTTTTTGACAATGACACAACATCACCCTGCTTAGATTTGTTAAATTTTTCTGCCGCATATTAACCCCAAAGCCTCAATTACGCTATTTTAATTAAGCAACAAAAGAAGTATTAATGAAATGCTTACACGACATCAAAGCGAGACATTGAAAATAAAACAGGGACATAATGCCCCTGTTTTATTTTCAACATCATTTTTTACCGCTGCTTATTTTCTTCTAAAGCGGGCACCTGCACCCGTCAGCGCCAGCAGACCGCCGGCAAACAGATAAATCGCTGCCGGTAAAGGTACTGCAGATATATTAAGATCAACATCATCCAGCCCAAAACTGCCCGGACCTGTTCTGCCTTCAGGAATAAAGACATCAACAACCAGGGTTACTGTTTGATAATCGTAGGCTGACAGAATACTGCTCACATCCAGCGATATGTTAGTCCAGTCAATAAAACCTCGAATACCATCAGCAGGCCCGACACCTAACGTATAAGCCGCAGCAATCAATGAATCACCGGCATCCAGAAAAGAGATAGAAAAAACACGCTCATGATGCGGACGTGAACCCAGACCGAAATCCCAGCCTACGGTGTAGGAAAAATCCAGAGTTGCCGTATCAACGGAAGCCAGCGTGACATCCTGTTCAATGGTATATGACGTACCCGCAGACCCGTCAAAAGCATTATAGGCCGCATACTTACCTTCAGCTGCAGAATTCAACCTTACTTCAGAAACCTGCTGGCACTGAGTATCCTTACGGGACACATACCAGTCTGCAGCACAATCACTGCCACCCGAGTTACTGACTTCCGTCCAGCCCGTAAAATCACCGGTTTCAAAACCACCGTTTACCAGCACGGGAGCCGCATAAACGCTATTGGCAAATGCCAGCAGACAGACATACGTCAATATGCCGGCACTTTTTTTACTCATTTCAACTTTCATAATATTTAAAATTCCTATTTCAGTTATTTAGCAAATTAGCATTAACTAAACTACATGCAAAACTCATGCCACCGAATAAAATCAGTACCTTACATATTTTCAATCCTCTGAAGTGTCAAAATAATTGACAGCCAAGTTCAATATACCGACAATCAGAAAGCTTTAACCCGCCGTTAAAAACAATCCTTTTTAAACTCGATTCTTAAAGAAAAACGCCACAGACAGCAGCAATACCATGCGCTCTGCACATAATACCCGGCATTTAAAGCCATACAGAAATAATCCAGCAACAGATGTTATTAAGAGGTGAGCACTTAAGCCGTACAGGAGAAAGATTATGGTTAACACAACAAGCTGCGCTCAGTGTTGAGCGCAGCTTGTTATAAAGAGAAAATGGTAACGCTGATGCCAGGTATGATTACCTGACCAGGCGTCTTAGCTTAAGCGTCGTCTAAACCGTGCACCGGCACCCGTCATTGCCAGCAGGCCACCGACAAACAGATAAACAGCTGCCGGTAAAGGCACCGCAGATATTTGAAGATTTACATCATCTAAACCAAAACTGCCAGGGCCCGTTTTACGCTCAGGAATAAACACATTCGCCACCAGCGTTACGGTCTGGTTATCATAACCTGACAGAATAGAGGTAACATCCAGTGATATGTTAGTCCAGTCGATAAATCCTCGAATACCATCAGAAGGACCAATGCCTAGCACATAAGCCGCACCAATCAGCGAATCACCGGCATCAAGAAAAGAGACAGAGAAAACACGTTCATGATGTGAACGTGGACCCAAGCCGAAATCCCAGCCCACGGTGTAGGAAAAATCCAGTGTTGCCGCAGCAACCGAGCCAAGCGCAACATCCTGTTCAATGGTATAAGTTGTACCGGCAAAGCCGTCAAAAGAGTTATAGGCAGCATACTTACCTTCTGTGGCAGAATTCAACCTCACTTCAGGACGTTGTTGACACTGGGTATCCGTAGTTGATACATACCAGTCAGTATTACAGCCTCTCCCGCCCGAATTCGTAACTTCGTTCCAACCTGTAAAGTCACCCGTTTCAAAACCACCATTAACCAGCACCTGTACCGGAGCGGCCGATGATACCCCTGTAAATAAACACGCCATTGTTGCAATAAAGAAACCAGCCGTTTTTCTATTCATTGTTGCCATAACCATCCATCCTTATCTGATATTATTTGACGAAACTCAAAAGCATTAAGCAGCCCGGTATGCTTTCAAATCATTTATAGAATTATCTATCTACCTGAATTAATGCATATAACATGCCAGCCAACTAAATCAACAACTTAGCGTGACACACCCTTTATAACTGAAATAATAATTTACAGTACAAAAATATTAAAATATATACGCCTTTATTATAATTATTCTAAGCATATAATATATATAGCTTTATTTCCCACCGGTGCAAACAGTTACACTGTCATTTTTTTTTACAGCCAGATCTCAAACAGCTCCCGCCTGCACACCGCCGGCCAGACCATTATCCCGTTACTTGCGATAACGGCGATCAACCGGCGCGATATATTTCCCGCGCTGCCTCAATTCATTCCTGAAACCGTTCAAGCCCAGTCTGCGCCCCTGCTCAATTAAGGTCTGTAACTGTTCGGTGGTGGCTTTATTTTTAGCATCACCGTACCAGAGCTCCCAATACCCGGCATCTGCCTGCAGATAATTAAAGGCGCTCATTTCCATACTTCCCTGCAGCCTGCTGATTGCCGGAAAACTCCAGCCTTTAAGATTTTGCAAGCCAATAATTATGCTACTGCCATATTTTTTTCGATACTCCAGAAGTTTTGCATACGTTGGCCGCTTGATTTGGTCAAACCTTCCGGACAACTGATTGATCTGTACTGCAAACCTGCCGGCATACTGGCGCACCCCGTAATCAATAATCGCATCACCCAGCTGTTTATCTCCCACCGGGTAGGACGAGGCCTCAATGATTAACACTTGCGAAGGAAATAATTTTGCAAAATAATCAAGAATATCTTTCCATGATGCTTCCAGTTTGCCGGTATAGTTATCAAATGCCTGCCATTTTTCCCGGTCGGCAGCAGAACGTGGCAGATGCCATTCCGGGCTCATGAACGTAGCGGCCGTTACCGTAATGGCACGAAAATATTGATCACCCGCATAACGTTCTGCCACTTTCTGTAACATGGCAAAATACGAATCCTGATATATCGTATCCCATGGCAGCGGAATTTTTACCGGCTTATTGTAGATATCCACCCGCTTCGGATTCGAGCCAATTGTTACAAAGGCTTTTGCTCCTTTTTGATACAACCACTCAGGCGTATAAATGCCCGGTGCCAGCGCAAGTTTATAATAGCGCCCGTGTGAACGAACAAGATTGATCACCCGCTCCAGACGTTCAAAATCATATACCCCCTCCTGCTGCTCGATAAGTTTCCAGTGAGTTATCAGATAGACACCAGTAATAAGCGGGTTTGCTGACAGGGTTTGATCAATAACCCGCAACAAAGACTCAAACTTTTCATTGGAACCGCGCAGACCCGCCCGTGGGCCTATCATCCAGTGAAAACCATGCAACATAGCCGGCGTTAACCGTTCAGACCCCGCCTTTCCCTGCTTGCCGCTAATCGCTGGAAGCGCCGGAGCCATCACCGCTACAGTTGATTTTTCCGCGACCTTTGCATCATGATTTTTAATGTGCAAATCAAAGAAATCCTGCATTTTCTGCTGCCGGGTGGCATCTTTGAAGGCCTTTCCGCCATGAGCAGCACCCTCGATAATGTGCAGCGTGGAATCAAGCCCGGCCTGCTGATATCTTTGGTGCAGCATCTCACTCTGCGACAGCGGCACCACCCTGTCCTGATTGCCATGCATAATCAGTAGCGGCGGAGCATCAGGGGTTAAGTAACTTAGCGGGCTGGCCGACTGTAGTAACGCTGAGCTTTTATTACGGGCAAATCGTTGGTTAACATCCGCATAATCCTGCAACGCACTCGGCCCGTACAGGTCAAGTACCGCCTGAACAGTAGATGACTGATCAAGATTGCCACCAACATCACCTTCCAGATACGGATTATTTGCACTCAAAGCTAGCAGTAATGCCAGGTGCCCGCCTGCTGAACCGCCACCGGCACCAATACGTGTTGCGTCATAACCATATTTTTTCGCATTCGCACGCAGCCAGCGCACCGCCCCTTTGACATCATGAATCTGTTTGGGATGAAGCCCGAGACCGCCCAAACGATAATTGATGCTGGCAACGGCATAACCCTTTGCTGACAGCCCCGTCACCGCAGAATTCACCTTTGCCTTGTCACCTCTGGTCCAGCCACCACCATGAATCCAGACAATTAGTGGCGGTGCTGCAAGCGGGTTTTCCGGCATGTATAAATCAAGACGCAAGGATTCATCGTCAACACGTGCATATTCCAGATCAGAATAAACCCTGACACCGGAAGGCGACAATGATCTACCTTGTTGCGGCGTCCTGTCCTGACTGGAGTCAGACGGCTTGAATGATTTATCAGGCCACTGCTCCTGTGACGTGGTTTCAACCGGAACAGCAGCAATCTCAGTATCTGACATCGCCAGCAACAGATCGGCGACAGACACCGTGCTCACGCAAAAAATCATAACCGCCAGCAATGCGACCGTTTTGATTTTGCACCGCTTGTTTTTGTATTGTCCGCTTATTGTAATTGCTGATTTTCCCATAAGTACAAACGAACATTGCTCGCCTCGGTTACCAGTGTCATCGACTCATGGATAAATGAAAACAGGTCATCGCCCAGCACTTCTTTTGTCGGCGCTACCGGGGTCGCCAGAAACCACACCCGTGGTGAGCGATGCAATACATCTTCCAGTTCCTGACGATTACGCAAAACCGGATTACCAACAAATTTATCCAGATAATACGGTGGACCGATAACCGGGTCATAATTAACGACACCAATGGTGACACTTTGCAGCATATAATCACCGCGCAGACTGGTGTACATTTCCAGCAAAAACGGTGAGCGGGTAATAATAATGTCCCCTTGGCGGTAGTTTTCCCCCAACGTCAGCATCACCTGGCGAAAATCGATGCCGGCTATTTCCGGACTCAGCTCCCATGCCCCTGAATTTCGATAACTCGCTCTAAGCTCACTTAACCTTAAGCCGTCACTGCTCAACACCATTGCCTGAAAAGGAATAAACAATAAGGCAGACACCAGACTTAGCAGCCTGATACTTCCTGTTGCCGATGGAATACGGCTTTCAGCAAGCCAGTCAAACATTTTGAAGCTGACTGCCGCTACGCCGATTAAAAATAACGGCAGCGTAAAATACACATATCGAATCGCATACACCGCCAGCAACTCGGTATATACCAGCAAAGAAATAAAAACATAAGCGTAAACAAATCTCAGGTTTTTATCACCCTTAAAGAACACCAGCCCCAGCAGAAAAATGACAGACAATAACAAAAACTGCTCACTGGCAAAGATATTTTCCAGATAATAAAAAGGATCATAGGTTGGTTGATTCAAGGCCAGCTGTGGTGCGGCAATGGAAGAGCGGCTTGTTCCAGTGACCAGAAAAGGCGCCTTCAACAAGCCCCGTCGAGCCAGCTGAACCACCACCACACAAAGCAAACAGGCAAACGCCAGCCAGGCATGACCTTTACCCAGGAAAGCCCACTGTTTCCAGAAGATTAACAAACCCAGAAAGCCATACACCAGAAACAACAGCCCGCTGCCTTCCCAGGTCAGGTAAGTCACACTCAATACGGCTGCCAACAGGTAATAGTCCCGGTCTTTTAGTGACTGCGAGCAAAACAGGCGGTGCACCAGCAGAATACTCAGCATGGCAAAAAACTGTAACTGCGATGGATAAAAGCAGTTATTGCTCCAGTAAATCGACCAGGGAGACACCGCGTACAACAGCACAGCAAAAAGTGCCACGCGCGAATCAAACCAGTTTTTAGCGGCAACAAATATCAGCAACAGGGTCGCCAGACTAAACAGGGCAGCTGGCAGACGAACCGCCTGCTCACTCCAGCCGAACAGCTTGACCATGGGGGCAATAAAATATGGAACCAGCTCATAGGTTGCCATCAGAACTTCATGTCCGCCACGCTGCAAATGCGGGTAACCTGTTTCCAGCAGGCCACGGGTAAACTGCAGCATGGTGCTTTCGTCCTGGCTTAACGAGACCGCGTCAAGGTCCATCAAACGTAGCATCGCTGCAACAAAAACTATGCCTAATAAAATTATTCCGGTTACCAGCGAAAGCGGTGGTTGTGCCTGCGGCAGCGTTGACTTTTGCATCTTATCCTTCATCCAGCGACCTTCCTGCAAAGCGCATTTCCAGCAGAATAAAGGCTTCAAATAATAGAACCGTCGCAGGAACAAGCAGCATCAGGTTAAAGTTTTCAACAAAAGAAGCATCAATTTTCAGGTCAAACGGTAACAGCAGTGACACTGCTGCAAAAATCAGGCCCGGGACAAACGGCCGTATAAACAAGGCAAAACATGCCGATATTCCACCGGCTTCACTGAGTGCTGAAAACTTTCGGCAGAGCCGGTAAAACAACACAAATAAGAGCAATGACAGCAGCAGTACAACAACAGAAAAAATAAACCATTGCCATAATCTGTCGTACATTAACAGATCTGACCATTGCGCTTCTTTGTCAAGCAGGCTAATGGCGGCCAACGCATGCCCTGAATTTATCGCCGCTCTGACCATCACCGGGGCTTGCTGCCTGAAACCGGCAGTGTTATCCGGCTGCAGAAATGATTTCCACTGCAGCCCTGAATCCAGTTTGAGCGTACCTTCATCCGTAGTAACGCTGCCACTCACCAGCAGCCGCGGCAGCAGAGACTCGTTTTCCGCTTGCAGCCAGATGTTATTGTTTCCCGGTTGCAGATAAGGTGCAATATTGACCAGTTCCATGGTCTTTTTTGTGCCAAAAATCGAGATCACAGGAACATCGTTGACCACCAGCGAATATCTCCCCATATTGCTTATACCAAGCCATGCATCATAAATTTTACTGCCCGGCACGATAAAGTCACGAGCAAACGTCGCCACTTTATTATTCCCCGCCCATATCCAGTCACCGCGCGGGAAGCGTTGATACACATATTCCGGTACCGGCAACGGCAGCTGCGGGGTCAACTGTTCCGCCGTCACCATAGCGGCTGCCGTCCAGTGCAGGTCACTATACACAGGAGAATACCAGTTCACTTCGCCCTGTCGCTGCACATCTTCATAGCGTAAAACCCGCCAGGACTGATCCGTTTTAATTTTAAACCAGCGGCCGCTGGCATCCGCCAGCATTAAGCGTCCCGCTAATTCAGGTGCAACCCCGAGAATGTCGCTTTCTACTCTTATCGCCAGCAGGTTGTCACCCGTTCGCAATAAACTGCCGATATCAATAACTCTGGACGGCCTGGCACCAAAATAACGCTTCGAACCCAGCAGCTTGCCATTAACATAAACACTCACCCCGTCGGTACCCGAAACAACAAAATAAGCCCGCTGCGGTATCGCAGAAAGCGTAAAGTGTTTACGAAAATAACCGACTCCGGGAATTTCACCCGCTTTGATCCAGCTCACCCCCTGCCAGTCGGGATAATGCTTCTGTACCTGATAACTGCTCTGGGTCGTCATCAGCAGATAACCATATACCACGGCAAACAGAACCAGGATGCCCATACCCAGGGACAGTTCTGTAATTCTATTCATATTAGCCTGCGTGTTCATCACCCTAGGTTCCACTTAAATGCTTTACTGCGCGATAGTTATAAACCGCGTCCAGCTCATAACATGAAGT
>JAJRUQ010000140.1 GCA_024277705.1 Gammaproteobacteria bacterium | reverse complement strand
TACACCGATTTCCTCACTTCGAATTAATTCAGTAATATCTTCCTGATCAAGAAAAATCGCCAGACTATTATTATTTTCGACATACGACACAGAAAGATTTAATGCAATATCATATAGTTGAGACTCTTTTATAGAATTTACATCACTATCGGGAAAGTCCCTGCCGACCTTTAACGCAGTGATACGATACAGAGAGCCGCTGTCAAGAATATGCCAGCCCAGTTTTTTAGCCACCGCCAGACAGATCGTGCCCTTGCCGACACCACTGGGGCCATCAAGGCAAATTACAGGTACATCAGATGTTGTCATAAGGTAATGATCATATCATTAAAAACCGCTTTAAATAGACGCAGACAGCCACAAACCGTTAAGCCACACCGCTGCAATACATATAATTTTACTCTTTATTTCTCCAGCTGCACTTTAGCTGACTTTTGAAGAACTAAAAACATTTTTTGACTTTATATCTGTAGCTGGCGGTCTTCAGCAAAACAAACCCTGAATCCTGCACAGACTAGTCATCGATCACTTCGATAGCAAGTCCGCAGGTAGCTGCCAGTCCAGCAAAATCCGGGAACGAAGTGTTCACGTTATCACAGTCTTCAATAAGAATATCCCCGCTGGCACGCAGAGATGCCATAGCAAAGGCCATCGCAATACGATGATCATCATGACTGTGCACCGTTCCAGCGCCAAATCCATTGCCTCCCTGAATAATCATCCCGTCATCGGTAACTCGCGTTTCAACACCCAGTGCCTGCAAACCATCCGCCATTACCTGAATACGGTCGCTTTCCTTAACCCGTAACTCTTCAGCACCGGTAACAATGGTCTGGCCTTCGGCGCAGGCTGCGGCGACAAATATTGCCGGAAATTCATCAATGGCCAGTGGTACCAGACCTTCAGGTACATGAATGCCTTTTAATTTTGCACTTTTAACTCGAATATCAGCCACCGGCTCACCACCGACTTCTGTCTGGTTGAAGGTGGTAATGTCCGCGCCCATCAATTTTAAAATATTGATAATACCGGTACGCGTCGGGTTAATACCAACATGCTGCAAAACAATGTCCGAGTCATCCGCGATACTGGCGCCCACCATAAAAAAGGCAGCGGATGAAATATCCGCTGGAACATCAATATCAGCAGCGATTAATTTAGCCGGCCCGGTAACACAGGCAGTAGAATTTTCAATTTCAACATCACAGGCAAAGGCTTTTAACATTCTTTCTGTGTGATCCCGGGTGATGGCCGGTTCCGTCACACAGGTTTTACCCTGCGCGTACAAACCGGCCAGCAAACAACAGGACTTTACCTGGGCACTGGCCATTGGCATGCGGTAACTAAAACCGTGCAAGCTCTGATTACCGGTTATTTTCAGTGGTGGTCTGCCCCCCTCTGCCGTTTCCACCCGGGCACCCATTTGCAATAATGGCTCAGTAACACGTTTCATTGGTCGTTTTGACAATGAAACATCACCGCTTAACTCAACATCAAATGCCTGCCCAGCCAGCAGCCCGGCTAACAGTCGCATTGACGTGCCGGAATTACCCAGATCAATAGCTTTTTCCGGTGCGTTCAAGCCATGCATACCCACACCATGAATGGTAACCCTGCCATCTACAGGCCCCTCAATTTCAACCCCCATGGCCTGAAATGCACGTAATGTGTTGAGGCTGTCTTCACCTTCCAGAAAACCGCTGATATGACTGCTGCCTTCCGCAAGTGAACCAAACATTATCGAACGGTGGGAAATCGACTTGTCACCGGGAACACGGATAGAGCCATGTAATCCTGTTTTTTCCAGGCCGCCTTTTACTATAAATTTCATAATCTGATCAAAAACAATAAATGACTGTCATTTCAAACCGGGAAACCACTGCACACAGGCAGGATCACTATCATTCAAAATATCAGTCTGGTTTAGTGGGTAAACTTGTCCCGGGTCTGTTTAGCGTGTTCAAAAACTTC
The DNA here is from genome assembly GCA_024277705.1 of Gammaproteobacteria bacterium. Lineage (GTDB taxonomy): Bacteria > Pseudomonadota > Gammaproteobacteria > SZUA-229 > SZUA-229. The sequence continues at coordinate 2,542 of JAJRUQ010000140.1, read as the reverse complement.
CATCAGTTTTTCGCCATCAGCCGATTGCAGCGCATTATATAACATTTCCATTTCGTCTTTATAAGACTTCATCATCGCCAGTATCGGCTGACGGTTGTTCAGACAGATATCCCGCCACATGGTCGGGTCACTGGAAGCAATGCGGGTAACATCCCGAAAACCACCTGCCGCAAAACGAAATATATCTTCGATATCATCCAGATTCTCAAGACAGTGAACCAGTCCAAAAGCAATCAGGTGCGGCAGATGGCTGGTGGCAGCAAGTACTTTATCGTGGTGCTCAGCAGACATTGTTTCTACTTCAGCTCCGGTGACCTGCCAGAGTTCAGTCACCTGTCTGATCGCCTCTTTATCAGTATTTTTCACAGGTGTCAGAATAACGCGGCGATTTTTATATAAATCGGCAAATGCTGCCGCCGGGCCACTGTTTTCAGTTCCCGCTATCGGATGCCCGGCAACAAAATATTTTCCCGCCTGGGCAAAAATTGTTTGCGCAAGTAACTGAACCTGTTGTTTGGAACTACCGGCATCAGTAATAATGGCCTGTTCATTGCCCGCCTGTTTTAAACCAGTGGCTATTTTTTCAAAAACCGTACGCATTGCCCCTAACGGTACCGAAACAAAAATGACATCGGCATCTTTTACCGCAGCACTTATATCAGTATTGTAATCATCAATGATTTTCAGTTGCCTGGCCTGTTGCAGGGTTTTCTCGCTACGCCCGGCACCAATAATCTTTTTACAGGCAGCGGCTCGCTGTAAAGCAAGACTGAATGAGCCACCAATCAGGCCGGTGCCGATAATACATAAATTGTTAATTACTGTTGTCATGTTATTTTTTAGCGATGGCTTTTAGGCACTGTAAATAGGGTAAGGCCGGATTTTATATTAACGGCAGCAGATAGTATCCGTTGAATGATTATGATCTGCCTTAGGCAAATACTCAAATATAAGATTTTTTAATAGCCGGGGCCGTCAGCTCATGCCGAAATGGCTAACAGCAGGTATAAGGTTGTTATCATAGACATGACGCCAGGGTTTCTACAAAACGCTCATTTTGCTGTTGCGTACCAATAGTAATGCGCAAATACTCCGGCATCGCATAATTTGCCACCGGTCGGACAATAACCCCCTGTTGCAATAATCGCTGGTATAAGGCCATACCGTCCTGTTTCACATTAACTGAAATAAAATTTCCCATGGTCGGCAGATAAGACAACTGCAGTTCGGTAAAAGCTTTCTGTAAAAACAGCTTGCCGGCATTGTTCATGTTGACGCTTTTAGTCACATGTTCCGCATCATCCAGCGAAGCAAGTGCGGCAGCCTGTGCCAGTATATTAGTATTAAACGGCTGCCGCACCCGATTCAATAGATCAGCAATCTCCGGGCTTGAAAGTGAATAACCTATGCGCAAACCGGCAAGTGCATACACTTTTGAAAATGTCCGGGTAATCAGCAGATTCGGGTATTGCTGCAACCATTGCCTGATCGGTGGTTTAATCTGTTCATCCATGTATTCGGTATAGGCAAGATCCAGCACGATAATAACGGTTTCATCAATACGCCTGAATAAATCTTCCAACTGTGCCGGCGTCAACCAGGTGCCGGTAGGATTGTTCGGATTTGCAATAAAAATAATCCGGGTTGTGTCATCGATCTGTGCCAGCAATGCCTCTGCATCATGCCCCAACGGCATGCTGGCATGATTTTCCTGACAGGCTCTGGCGACGTGTGCAGTGGCGCCAACGGCCTGCACTACAATCGGATAAACCGCAAACGAATATTCTGAATAAACCGCCGAGTGCTGCGGCGTTAAAAAGGCGCGTGTTACCAGCTCAAGAATATCGTTAGAACCGTTACCCAGGGTAACCTGCGAAGCATCAACACCGTGTTTTTCAGCCAGCCGACTGCACAGGGCATAACCGCCACCGTCAGGATAATAATTAATGGCGTGAATGGTTTTATTAATGGCCTCTACCGCTAACGGGCTGGCACCCAGAGGATTTTCATTGGAGGCCAGTTTAATCGAATCAGTAATCCCCAGTTCACGTTCCAGTTCTTCAACCGGTTTACCCGGCTGGTATGGCGTTAACATCTGAACACCGGCGGTGGCCAGTTGAAGATAAGAGTTCACCGGGGAAGAGGATGACATAAGGGCTTACAACACCGCTTTGGGATAGGAACCCAGTACCGTCACCATGGCAGAAACCTTGTTGATTTCAGCAATGGCCTGTTTGACCAGTTCTTCATCACAATGACCGTCAATATCAATAAAAAACACATAATCCCAGACCCCGCGACGGGACGGTCGTGACTCAATATTACTCATACTGATACCGCGTTCTGCCAGCGGTTTGAGTAAAGCGAACAAAGAACCCGGCTCATTATTCACAAAAACCAGCAAACTGGTTCGATCTTCACCGCTGGGAGGGGATTTATGCTGGCCGATCACAGCAAACCGGGTGGTATTGTCAGGTTCGTCTTCAATATCAGCTTCGAGAATCGAAATATTGTATAACGTTGATGCCAGCACACCGCCAAT
>JAJRUQ010000139.1 GCA_024277705.1 Gammaproteobacteria bacterium | reverse complement strand
TCATGCCCGAAGGTGAAGGCAACACATTCTCATGAACAACTTTACCAGTGGCGACATCAACAATACGCAACAGAACATCGCTTACCTTGCCATTCACTTTGGCGGTTACTTTGATACCGCCCATTGGCTGCAACGCTTTACGGGTGGATTTCAATAGCTCGTCAGCATTGTTCGCCTGAAAATATTCACCATCACCCGCTTTCGCCATACATTCTAATTGTGCGCTGTCTTTTTTACTCAGGCCAAAACCCACCGTGTGCAGAATAAATTGAGCGCCGTAGTTTTTCGCCAGCTTAACCGTCTCGCATGGATCAGCACCACAGCTTTCAATGCCGTCACTGACCAGCACAATCGTCGCAGACTGTTTTTCGCGTTGCAGTATTTTTAATGCCTGATTCAGTGATCGGGTTAATGGTGTCTTACCTTTGGCATGTAATCCCTGTACCGCTTTCAAGACGGCCACTTTATTATTTTCGCCAGGCGGCACCAGTGTTTCCACATCATTGCAATCACCTTTGCGCCGATGACCGTAAGCGATTAAACCAATGCGATGGCTATCAGCAAGTTCCGGCACCAGTTTCGCCATCACCTCTTTAGCGATTGTGATTTTCGCTTTACCGTTAATCTGCCCCCACATGCTGCCTGATGCATCGAGAATAAAGATCGTGTTAGCATTTTTGCCAATATTTTTTAACCCTGCCGGCATAGCCTGTGTCACCGACTTACCATCAACAAGTTTGCACTGGCCATTATCGAGCGCCTGCTGCCATGGATCAGATACAGGCTTACCGCTCTTCATATCCATCTGTGTTGTTACCATCCTGCCATTCACAAGATGTGATTCACTTTTAACCTGGATGTTTTTTGTGTTTACAGGTTGCCGGGCATGGGCCACAAATTTCCCAAGCATGGTTTTATCCAGCGCACAATTCAACTGCTGCCCCGGTATTGCGATGTTCGAAGTCTGGCAACGCCCCTGTGCGTCATAACCTTTGATCACCAGCGTTGAAACCATCCGTTTCTTCAATGCGGCCATCTTCTCCGGTGACATAGCGGCCATTTTTTTCTCTGCCGCCACCATGTGTTCACGTATCTTCTGCTGCTGCTCAGCCGGCATTTTCTTCAATTCTGCCTCAGTTGGAAAACCTGACATCATCGCTAACGGGGAAGGTTTGGTACAACGGAACGGTATACAGGATGACAGCTTATCTGCATAGCTTGTACCACAGGTATCCGGCACCTTCATTTCATCCACCAGTTTCCCTGCATGCACACCGGAAGCGATCAACGAAACCAGCGCCAGACTGGCAAATACAAACAAACGTAATCGTTTCTGATGGGGGTATTTCATATAACTCTCACTATGTTCTTTTAGTACAGTAAATTTTTAACTCATCGGTAATCATTCGCGGAACAAGATTCCGCTCCTACAGGGGCGTTTGTAGGAGCGGAATCTTGTTCCGCGATGTTAAGGCTAAAACTTCTGCTTCTTATCATTAATCGTTTATTCATCAGGCCGCGCAAACATCAGTTCTTTTAATAGCGCTTTATCAGAATCAATTTTTATATTTTTTAGTGTTTGTTTGAGTTCCGGGTGTTTTAACGGCCACAAGCTGAAATCATACATACCGGGAACCAGACGAATCGCCGCAACACGCGTTTTCATGGCGGGGTATTCTTTCGAATACACATTGTTAGGCGCAGTGGAACGCCTGGTTTTTTTATCCCGCCTGCTATATGTCACAACCATCGGATTTATATCCAGATAACACTTCGCTATCTTGTCACTATTGTCCGGCACCAAATGCGTATCGGTCAGATAAAGATAAGCATAAATCGGAATGACCGCTGCGGATGCAAGCGGTTTTATAACCGCGCATTCCGCTTCATCAAGTTTACTGCTTTGCCAACGACTGACCAACTGCAACTCACCCGGCTGTTGTAAGGTAATCGTTCGCTCCGTGGTTTTATCATCGCTTATTTTAATGCCGGGCAGATGCCTGTCAGCATTACCCCAGGCCTGTTCATGGATCAGCACATCATAAACGCCTGAAGGTAATCGCAGAGGATCCCCCGAACCGGGTTTAATCTGTTTCGACGTGGTTGTTGAAGTGACTGTTAAGCCAACATATTTATAAAATTCTTTTGCCGGTATTCTCTTTCCATCAACCAGGAGACTGAATTTTAAATAACCGGCATGAAATTTATTAAACGCCAGAGACTTTTCAACTGCACCTCTGTCTTTGACAAGCACATCAAAGTTTTGTATTTCTCCGGTTTGCGGATTTTGCACTTTAATTTTATATTTTCCTGGTGGCACATCCGCATCAACCGGCGTTTTAAGTTTTTGAAAAGTCATGTAATTATCAAAATCAGGCAACTTATTTTTGTAAGACGCGCCGCCTGTTACTTCCACCGTCATGCCCGTGGTAGTTTTACCGGTAATACTGGATGAAATTTTTAAATGCCCGGACGGAATAGTGACCGTTTTTTCTAGCTGCTTACCCGCTTTGATAACAACAGGCATCGCCACTGTCTGCATATAAACCTGTAGTGGCGAAACCCGCGCCTGAACATAAAGATCATACCGTCCGGCGGGCAAGGTGACAGCAAATGGTGTTTGCTTCATATGCTCGTAAGAATCACTGCGCCGTGATTTTGTTTGCAACACCGTTCGCTCACTTTTTCCGTGCTGTGTTACACGCACGGCTGATGCAATTAATTTACCTGCCATCAAAACCCTGATCTTTAATAGCCCCTTGCCTTTTCCTGCGGATAAAATCTGCTGCGGAAATAAATCAGAATACTGTAGCGATGATACTTTTTCCGCTTTAATCAGTGTATCCAGACGTGTAGCGTTATTCGACTCACTGGCCTCAGTCACTCGCTTGTACGGGTCAGCACTAATGGACATGCCATAAGAACCCGGACGGCTAGGAAAAGCATGGTCGCCAAAAACATGGAAACGGTAGCTGCCTCCGGGCTGTAACGCAGGGATATCATAGGGCAGTATATTCCACTTTTCGATATAACCGGGCAACTGTAATCCCGCACCGCAAGCCGTCGTCTTACCATGAAAAATGCGTGAACAGTTAACAAAAACTCGGCTGGGTTCTGCCGCTGCCTCACCGATATTTCTGACTTCAACCAAACCCCAGTCGGCATTAACCACCACCGGCATTAAGTCCGGAAGTTTACTGCTGGCCGCTGCTGAGTTGGCCGTACAAGTCACACAGATGATCAACGCACAAGCAGAAACCAGTGCCTTTATTGTTTTCGTTGTCATCACAAGTTTTATTTTATCGACACACTTTTACTGACACAGCTAACGTATATTGCGTATAACTTTTTGTCGAGACTTGTTTACTTGCTTTATCGTTGTTGCGCCCTGAGTAATAGTCTGACTACGCGTCTGGATCATCTTTTGCAAATTCTTGGTCTGTATTTCCTTGCCAGAATGCTGCATTTGCATTTTTAACAGACTGGATTTATATTGCTTTAACTGCTCACTATTAATATCACCGGCAAAAACGCTGGCGGCAAAAAAGCCCACTGCCATCAGCAGGGCAATTTGTGACAACATCTTCAATAAGCTACAGCCACTATTTGTTTTGTAAATCTGTTTCATAACATGTCTCCGCTATCTGTATTCCCGGCCCGTTTGCCAGTTTCATTAATACGTCGCAGCCGTGCTGGTAATGGTTCAATTTATTGTTTATTTATTCGGCATTACCGCCCCAAAGCGCTCTTCATGAGCCTGCCCAATCCACCCATCTTCTGTGGTGCTGACGGCAGTTTAAATATCGCAGCGGGGATAGTCGCGTTATTCAACAACTGTATATGCATTGTATTATCCAGCCGCAGTATGGCCATATTTTTTATAGCGGCGTTTTGCTGGATCCGGTTTTCGGGACCTGAAGGCATCATATCCGCGACTGCTCTGGTAATCGCCATAGCCGCTGATACCGCAGCGTGTAAATCCTTATTATCAGCAAGCACCACTTCATGTGAGCGACCTTTTTCTTCAAAGCGGTACACCTTACCGAGAAGCCCTGCTATCGTCTCAGTTTTTCCTGTATCTTCAAATTTGATCGGGACTTGCGCCTTGTGACTTTTTTTCTTCTCCAGACCCATGGAAGCCATCATTGCTGAAAGTTGCGACATATCCTGAACCACTTTACCGGTAATGCTGTAAACCTTATCGCCCAGTTTCAGCATACTCATTTTACGATTGCCTACACTGCCCATATCGAGCCGTACATGCTGTTTGTCGGCATAGCGGATGGTTTGCGTACCACCACCATTGCTTGCGTTTATTTTGTAAACCACGGTTACATCGGCGGATGCGGTTTGCGTGCATACCATAACTACGCCTACCACCAATGCAATTATGCTGGTAACTTTATTTTGTTTCACTTCATTACTCCAGTAAATATTTATGGAATGAACGCTTGGGAATGTCCTGTCGCTAATACCTGACAACCACTACCACGCCAAGTATCAATAAGGAAAGATTGGCGCAACCCATTATTCGAGGGTCTAGCATCATCATGTGTATCCAGCGTAGCCATAACCTGTATGCGCGCCAGTGACGCAGCTCCGCGATTATCCTTGCACATATAATACCCACCCGGCCTGATGGCGTGAGCACTGCCCTCGGCACCATCGTTACCTGCCTTATCATTTACCCACAGCTTGTAGCCAACGTTGCTAAAGGTAACCGGGATACTCCTGCTGACACCTGCGCCAAGTGATGGAACATTCACTGTCACTCTCATAGGACATGAGGCACCTGAGCAATTGAAAGTTTTTGAGTATCTTTCAGGATAGTGGCTGTTACCGCGCACTCTGGGTGAAACATATTCAACAAGGCCTTTCACAAAAACCGTTAACTGTTGTGGCGCCGATTCCCTAAAATCATAATTTTTGACTTTCACCAAAAGGGTAAGCATTTTTGGAGTTTCATAACCCGTCCCCTGCCATGATTCTGATATCCAGGGAATCCGCTGACTACCATAAAAGGAATCGGAAACATTGGTGCTCATTGTGATTTTTGCTTCTTCTATTTTTTCAACTGCAATATCACCTGACCAAGTGTCAAACGACATACTAGCAGTCACGTAATTGTCAGCTATATTTGAGTCATGATACTCCTGATTGGTGGCGGTCATAAGCCCGAACACCGCTTTCCACGCCCCCTCGGCATAATTACCATTAGTAACGGGAACCTCTAGCTGTAGATTACCTGTATGGCCAGGCGCGAGGGTGAGAATTTCATCGGTTATAAATAAAGGCCGGCCAATCCTGCCCACTTTTACTCGCCCAGTTGCTGAACCCAGATTGGTAATATCAAACACAGCAACAACTCGGTCTCCTCTACCAACGATATTCGCTGGAAAATCATCGCTCCTGTCATTTACTCTATGCACACTTTTTAAAGTCAATTTCATTTGTGGCGCACCTGCTGGCAACAATGATGCGCCACCCGAACCAGTAATCGGTGTATGAGCAACATTTGTATTGACACCAGCTAATGGCGCAAAGCCACCAATTCGTGGTCGAGGCACATCATCACTTAAAACATGCCGTGACCCGGCTGTCGCAGCCGGTGGCAGGAATGATTTTCCACCTGTAGCAGTCACCGGTTTATTCAGACCGAAACTACCCACTGCAGCTTTTGGTGCAAAACCACCACGCCCTTTCACCGGTTTTTTCGTTATTGCCTGAGGTGCCAACCCAAATCCCTGTGCTGGTTTTACAGGAGGCTTTTGTTTCCCCATCCGCTTTAAAGAAAAAGACGGTGGCGTTACAGCTTTAGTCTGAGCAGAACCGCGCTTACCGGGAATAACCGGATGTACTTTTGGCACGGGTCGGCCTGTTTTTATCGTTGCTAATGGCGGCTGATTCAAACCCGGGGCTGGCTTTTGCGTTTTCAGTGATCGCTTAGCTGGCAACGCCGGTGCAGCAAACCCGAGTCTGGCAGGCGGTCTGGCTACTGGTGGAATAACACCGGCCTGCTGACTCACTCCCCTGACTGGTGTCGGCAAGGCACGACTGAGCTGTGCCGCACTCAGTGTTGACACCGTTGGGCTATAGTCACCACAGGCACCTTGCGCATTACGCATATTAGTCACATTCATTTTGAAAACAGTATGGCTGACCTGGGCACGACTGAGCTCATCCGACTGAATCGTCACGCGCAAGTCACGGCTCACATTAAGTACCTGCTTTTTGTTTACCTGTTTTTTGAAAAGCTTCAGCGCGATGCGTTTGCCCGGCTTACCCTGAACACTTTGCGTCACATTCAGACCGGCATTGGCAACACCCGTAGCCCCGCGATTAGCAATATTACCGTCCAGAATAAAACGGTAAGTCTGTACGCCACCGCGCGCTGGTTGTGGCACCACGCGCACGACGCGCAAACCTTTGGCAAACAGTTTCGGGCAGGCTTGCGCCCTGTTCAACGGTATTTTTTTGGCAGGCGATGATTTTTGTATTACTGCATCGCCCGCTATCGCCGGTTTGGCACTTTGCTGAATCCCGCCAATGGTTTGCTTCGAAAGATTGACAGCCCCTGCCGGGGTAAGAGCCGCCAGTGACGTCAACATCAGCCCAGCCAGAATCAAATGCTTTCTATCCATTACTCTCTCCGTATCTACCTGTGTTTTATTTTAACCACCGCTTTACACTCTGTGTGTCGCATGCAAAACCTAAATGGTTCAATCCGTTATTACGTTTATTTCTCAAACAAAATAAAGTTACCACTGTTATACAAGCCCGGACCATTAAACAGGCTGCCCGTAGCTGGATTGTTAAAGCTAAATCCGGCATCACGATAGTTGTACACCATGCCAATCGCAATCAGTTTATTGTTGAATTTCATTGCCGCCAGGATGACGCGACCAGTATCACCGGCAGGAAGTTTTCCCACCTTGAATAAACCGGGAATATCGCTCAGGTTTGGATAAGTCGTTGCCAGATCAAGACTATTATAACTAGTCGGTGATCCAGTAAAATCAGCATCAGTGGGATTAGTCAGTCCTGTGTCTGTTGTCAAATTCATAATATTAAACGTTGTACCACCAAACAGGGAAACATTAAGATCGACTTTTCCTCCAACCACGGAACCTGTATCAGCATGAAAAGGCGTTGCCGCATCGTTATCCGGAAAAGATATTCCACCGAATGTTTTATTGGCAAAATCAGCAAGTGTTGCTGCCTTGTTTACGTTAAAGGCCAGTAAGCCACCACGACCTGAAGGCATATCCAGTACATACAGACCACTGGCTGTCATCATTGCTCTTATAGCATCACCACCCGATGTTGTACGCAGTCTGAGACCATTACTACAACCATTATTTGTTAACATATCAGTACCTGCCGAAGCACTACGGTATGCAACCGTTTGTGTGGTATAGCTGCTTTGTGTTGTAGCGGTAGCATCAAAACCAAACTCGGAATGTTCAATATTAATCAGGTTTGCATCAGTACGAAACATACCAAAGTTTTCCTGTAGCCCAACACCGGTATGAATAAACGTATAGTCACCACTGACATCATCCGAACAGGCACTGGCATTATTAACAAAACCGGCATGCAGATTATCACCGCCGGTAGATGCACTGGTATGAACCATCAAAGCCACGCCCGGCACTTCCATCATGTCAAATGTGCCTGACAACGGTGCGGCTGGACAGGTGGCAACACCATCGCTACAACTTGAGCTATCGACCGTACAGGAATGAATATTGTCCGCATCAGCGCTGCCACAGGTGGCGGCTATAACGTAGGTGTAATCAATCACACCGGTGCTATTAATTACCTCCCAATTGGCATTCAACGAACTACCGGATAATGTCCATTCAGAATAATCACCTTTGCTACTGGTGGTTGAGTAGGTAACACTTGATGACGTGTTTGTTGCCGGTGAGGATGAACCACCGCCGCCACAGGCCGCCACACCCAGTAACAGCAAAGCTGTTAGCGCTGAAAAACTGATTTTTCTTTCACATAAATTTTTCATGATAATTTCCTCTTATGCGTTTCCACGCAGAGCGTGTGATTGAACTTAAAAAATACTAATTATGGCGCCACTGTCAATATCGGCTGTGTCACACAGGAATTTGATGATAAATTACTTGGACTTGGATCAATTTTTCCTCCATTGGCAAAATACTTAAATCTCGTCAATGGCACATCTTTAACCACCGGGTTAGATGCGTAATTAATAGCGACACCGGGGGCACCAGGCACTTTGTTACAGGCATTAATACCTACAGAGCAAATATTAATCACGATGAAATAATCACCCGCAGCAGAAATAGGTGAAACTGTGACAGGAATATCGACTGTCTGCACAGCTGATGAAGCAACAGTCGTATCAGGCGCCGTACCAACACCGACTGCAGTGCCGCCACTAAAACCGGTTAATACTGCAGTAACGGAAGCAGTTTCAGCATCTACCGGCACATGCATGATTACGGTATCACCCGGTTTTGCTGTAGCGGGCGTATAAGTAATTGCTCCCATAATATCCGGCTCACCCGCTATATCAGTACAGGCTGTTGTACCTCCGCCCGTTGCTGGTGCAGACGAACCGCCACCACTACAGGCTGTTAGTGAAATCATACCTGCCAACATCACTGCTGCCGATATTTTCCCGGTTAGGTCTGATGCAATTTTTTTGTTATTAATATTAGAATTTTTTTCTTCTGACTTTTTTGTCTCTGCAATTAACATCTTTCTTTCCTCCTATAAAAAATTTCATAAATTTATCGCATTATTTTTGAACAGACATCAACGCCAACCGTGTGTGCGATTATAATTATTGATTGCCTGGTTGATCACCAAACGACTGAGTACCGCTTTGTTGTTACGCGCATTACATTCATCATTACGCGTGTTTTTATCCATTTTTATATCAGGATCAAAACTCAAGGTCGCTATGATATCCGGCGTGAACTCGCCGCCCGGTACACCAAAAACAGCACCCGTCTGAACACTTCCGCCTCTTGGCACATTACCAAAACGAAGTGAACGCACAGGTCCTGCACCGGAGAAATTTACGCTTTGCTGATTCGGGCGTGAAACATAATCAGCCGAACCAACATTACGCACCACACCCGCCACGCCAAAAGCATACTGGCCGTTGTTGTATTGCATATTGATGACATGCAAGCCCTGTATAACCAGATCAGGACAGGTATTAGAACGAAGTGGAAGTGCGCGTACACCGGTTTTTTTCTGAAACAGCTGGTTTTTATTTACTACAGGTTTAATGACGCCCGGCTTGATCAATGGCTGATGATAGGCACCTGCCAGACCACCCCCGGCATACGCTGGCAGTGCCAGTCCCGCTGTTAAAGCAGCCAGCCCGAACAGATGAAACTTCTGTAATAGTGAAGCTGTTGTATAAACTGATGATTTTTTCATGATAGACGACTCCCCAAATAATTAGTGATTGTTTAATAGCCTTGTTGTACAGACAATCATGAGTCGACACCACAAACTGAATGGTTCAAATAAAATCAGAAGTTATTATCGCCTTAAATGTTTCTTCCTGAAAAGGAAAAAACCCGGCAACAGCATGAGCAGATAGAAGTTTAATGCACCGCCACCGCCAGTTGACACCGGATTATCACTACACGATAGAAACACTATTAACAACTGATATTGATATTATTTATGTCCGCAGAACCCACCGTACCATTGCCGTTACTCATGACCCACAACTGCCCGGCAGGCTGCGTCAACACAGTCACATCGTACACATCACCATCCGTGCTGACAACAATATTGCCCCGGTCACCGACAGCGACACTGGCACCAATGGTGCTGTTATAAGCCACTGCATTAAACGGATTGCCATGCGGTGTTGGATTAACCCATTGCCAGTTAACGCCAGCCGGCGCTGCCAGACAGGGAAACGAGAAGAGCAAAAGAAATAAAACGGAAAAAAACGTTGGGGAAACATCATCATCTAACTCCTTGTCTACGACTTTACCGATAATCTATATCATGTGTGCACAGAGAAAACCTTAATGTTTTCTTAACCAAATAACATTATTTTTTGCTCCATATTTTAAAAAAACATCAACACACATAATATATGCCATACCGACTTAAAAATTATATAGCAACTTGACAAAACCAATACTGACACATCAGCTGTTAAACGCCTGCGCTATGCCCAATCTCCAAACAGCGGCTCGTAACTGTGACGTATAAACTTGTTTTCCCTTGCAAATTTATACAATGATTTAATAGTCCCTCTCTCGTTAGCTAACGTCATAAATCTAACATTAGGCGTAGCTTCTTTTCTAAATGTTCTATATCCCTTAAATAGTCAGCCTTTATTTCTGCCAAACTTGTCTCTTCGCCAACAAAACGTAAATAATGCTTCATCCTTGTTTGCAGTGTATA
>JAJRUQ010000138.1 GCA_024277705.1 Gammaproteobacteria bacterium | reverse complement strand
GACCGGTTCGTTTATTTCACTGGCGATGTCCAAGTGGTCGGCCAAGCGTATGACCGGTGCCAAAGTCATCACTCAGCCACAGAACAAAACCCAGCAATGGTTGCTGGCGACGGTGCAGCGACAGGCAGAACAGGCGGGTATAAAAATGCCGGAAGTGGCGATTTATGAGTCGCCTGACGTGAATGCTTTTGCCACCGGCATGAGTCGCAATAACGCGCTGGTCGCGGTCAGCAGCGGCCTCATCGAAAACATGAAAATGGAAGAGGCGGAAGCGGTGCTGGCACATGAGATAAGTCATGTTGCCAATGGTGACATGGTGACACTGGCGCTGATTCAGGGCGTGGTTAATACCTTTGTTATTTTTGCCTCACGTGTGGTTGGTCACATCATTGATCGGGTGGTGCTTAAAAATGAGCGTGGTTATGGTATTGGTTATTTTGTTGCGACCATGGTGGCGCAAGTGGTGTTCGGTATTCTGGCCAGCACGATTGTCATGTACTTTTCGCGTCAGCGGGAGTTCAAGGCCGACGCCGGTGCAGCAAAATTAGCCGGCAGTCAGAAAATGATCGCTGCCCTGCAACGCCTGCAGGCGATTCATCAACCATCAAGGTTACCGGAACAGATGGCAGCGTTTGGTATTAACGGTGGTATGGCAGAAGGTTTCAAAAAACTGTTTTTAAGTCACCCGCCACTTGAAGAGAGAATTGCCGCACTGCGCTCTAGATAACACAATGGTCGGGATTGATCCTGACTATTTTTTATAGCGATGAATGACACAAACCGGCCAGGAAGAGAAGTTGTAAGTTTTAAGTTGGAAGTTTAAAAACGTTAAAGCAAAAGAAGCCTGTTAAACAGAAGATTACCCAGCTTTTAACTTAAAACTGGTAGCTTACGAGCCACCGGGGTCGGAGTCATTTTTAAACGCTTACTAACAGTTATGCTATGTTAGTTATTAAAATGACTCCGACCCCTGAATAATTTACGAATAACGTCTCCTTTGGCTCATTGTTGGTTGTTGAAGCAATTGTGATTATTAACGATGCTCAGTCTTTCGCTGACAACAGCGGTAACGATCAACCAGACATTTCGGTAAAGTCATATTCCATTGTCGGTAATGGCTCCTGCAGAAAGTACCCCTGAATAAAGTTGACGCCCATGCCCCATAAGATGGACAGGCTGGTGGCATCCGGAACCTGCTGTGCGATGGTAAATTTGCCAAGTTCAGCGGCCTGGTTGGCAATTCTTTTAATGGTATCCTGGTTATGTGAATTTTCAGAAAGATTTTCCATTAGTCCTCTTTCCAGCCTGATATAGTCTGTATGTATATGATCGAGCAGCTGGAACGGGTTGGTGCCGGCACCGAAGTCATCAAGAATAAAACCGCAATTAATGGATTTAAGTTGATGTGACAAGGTTTTGGCTTTCTTCAGATTGGTCACTGCAACCGTTTCCTTGACTTCGAAATTCAAGGTGTTGTCAGGGATATCGTGTTCCTTGATCTGATAGTTTAACCAGTCAATCAAGGTGTCATCTTTAATTGATGAGGCGGATAATTTAATAAAGTAACGTGTGTTTTTGCCCTGACTTTTTCTAATTACGTGGTCGCGTATGGTGCGGTCTAATACCCAGCGATCGATAGCAATGGCCATGCCGATTCGTTCAGCAGCAGGTAAAAAGTCCTGCGGCATAATTAATTCTTCTGCTCCCCCGTTATTGCTTTCCAGCCGGACAAATACCTCATAACGTTCATCCGTGTCGCCATGCAAACTGACGATAGGCTGGTAGTGCAGAATAAATTTGTCACCTTTAAGGGCATTGGTGAGTTGTACTTTAAACTGTGAGTCAACTTCGTGGCGGGTTAATTCACCTTTTTCAGGAATATAGGTTACCACCTGGTTGCGACCATTTTTGTTTGCCGTAACAATGGCTTTTTCTGAGCGCGCAAGTATTTCATTATACTCGGGAGAATCTTTGTCGATTAAGGCAATGCCGACTGAGACGGTGGTGTTGATGTTCGAGTCACCAATTTTTGTTTCCAGCTGTTCAATTGCTTTTTGAAAAGAAGCTGCATAGGTTTCGATATTGTCCCTGTTGTAACCTTTGGCGATTATAGCAAAGCTGTCATCGGTATATCGTGCCAGCATATTATCTTCTGCGGTGACTTCTTTCAGTGTGTTCGCGGCGGCTATAATATACTGGTCAGCGGGAATGGTGCCAACTTCATTTTTTATTTCTTCAAAATTATCGATATGTATTTCCATGAATGCAGCAGTATATTTTTCGGTTTCACAGTCGGCAATAGTCGCTTCAAGTTTTTCAATACAGTACTGGCGGTTAAACAGGCCGGTTAACTGGTCCTGCTGGCTGAGCATTTTTAACTGCCTTTCAAGTTCTTCATTGCTGGCGTCTTCCTTGCGTATAATTATTTGAATACAGGGTTCGCCATCAATCTGTGCCGGTGAAAATTCCATTTCACCCTGGAATTCCTCGTCGTTTGGTTTGTGTAAAGTGGTTTCCAGCTTTTGTGTGCCTTCATAGTTTTTGGTGTAGCTGCGTAAAAATGTTTTAAAACTGTCGCGACCATTAACCGCCACCATGTCCAGCACAGGTATCCCTTCGAGATCATCGGACGCTTCAATACCGAACATTTCAAGATATGAACGGTTGGAGTATATGTGCATGCCTTCATGGATGTAGGCGATAGCATCACGTGAACTATCGAGTAATGAGTCACAGCGTTTGTCTATATCATTATAGGCTTTCTGTAATTTCGAGATTTTTTTGGCGTTAGTTAATGATTGATGTTCACGTGCGATGATTAGCATCAGGTGGCTGATGTCTAGAAAACTTGTAGCATCTACGGCACCGGCTCGCATGGCTTTTATCTGATTGACGTCTTCGTTTTTACTGACAGAAATTACCCGGCAGTTTTCTGTTTTTTTATCTTTTTTCAGACACTCAATGGTTTGTGACAGAGAGATAAGCTGCATGCCTTCAAAATAAATAACCAGATCTGGAACTTGTGAGTGAACCGCTTCAAGTAAATCTTCATCATCTTCGACACGTGTTGATCTGGCCGTGTAACCGGTTGTTCTTAATGTACTGATGATTTTCTCTTCGCTATCGAAAGAGTCATCGATGACAATTAAGTTAATTATCTTGTCTTCCACTTAAATGGTTTCCAGAAATGAATGGTTAATATCAGTATTGGTGTGTGTTTAAACGAATTTAAAGTGATGACCACAGTTCATCAAAGTCATCTTTGTTTTTATTGGCTTCTTCTTTTTTAACCCGTTTTTTTATGCGCTGATCTTCTACGGTATTCTTATAAATGAATTGTGTGAAAGACCCGGTGTGCTCTTTAGTTTCGCCTAAAGTTATATTGATTCTATTTTCTAGAATGTTAACAATGAGTTTATCACCAGTGTTAAATGCATGTGAAGGTAATATGGTACTGGACGCTTGCTTCAGTGCTTTTATTCCCGGTAGCATGATGCAGTCAAAAGGAACTTCCTTGGGTCGGTTAACACGTTGTGCGCTCGCCGCCACCACTTTTGGTGAGATAACCTGTACGCCGATTTCCAGGCCGTTTTCCTGAGTAAACTGCATCCAGCGGATAACGCCGATGCGCCATTCAAAGTTATTGTTACTGTCGATTTCCTGCAGCGCAATTATTTCACCTATTTGTGCTTTAGAGGTATCGTCCGAGTTCCAGCGTAAGCAGTAACCACCGGCACTGATATTGACAACCTGCCAGTGTGAATCTGCATTTTTCTGGCATTGTTTTAGTTTTTCATCTAAAAGGTTTTTCTGTTCTTTTGTGTAGGTGTCGGTCAGGGTCCGGCCTTTTGCGATCATATCCCAGGTGTTGTTTTCTTCGCTGCCGACTTCGGTGTGTGTCATATAACCATGAATGTCAACTTCCTGCTGTTCACTGGCGATGGTTTCCAGGGTGAAGTCCGGATCCTGTTTGGTTGATGTTGCGGTACGTACAAAACCGGTACGGGTATCAATAGTATCGTTTTTCTGTAATGACAGGTCGATGGCTTTAACCACCGGGCTGAGACCGATGGCGACAGTAATATGTTGCTGCCTGTCGGCTCGGGAAAAGCGACGTTTTGCGCTGACACCCCATGAGTTAACCAGTGTGGTCAGTGTTTCCAGCGGTATTGTGTTGCCGACAGCAAGTTTTTCTTTTTGCTTGCAACGTTCTGCAATAATGTCTTTTATTCTGCTTACCAGTACACCGGCTTCAAGGATGCGCAATTCAAAATCTTCAGAAAAATCCCGTGTATTGAGATAGTTGGGCGGCTGATCTTCATTGGCATGAATGCAAAAAACATCGTCTATCTGTTCTTCAGCTGCATCCAGTGAAATACGGCTGTACTGTGACCACTCATATAATTCGTTATATACCCGTTCGCTATCGCTTTGGCGCAGTGCTATCGGGCGTGCCAGTGAAAATAACAGTATTTGTTTATAGCTGTCGGCAATACTGGTTGTTTCCGATTTTATTTCTGTATTGGTGATGACCTGCTCGGTAATTTTTTTATTTTCAGCCAGTAAATATAATTGATGTGCTTCGTACCAGAGATTTTTTGGGCAGGGTGCGTAGACTTCACTAGCGCGTAATAATGTCTCTGACAGGTAATTAAGTGCTCTGCAGATAGCGATGGCCAGTGTTTTATTATCAACTTTGTTGGTTGAGTTGTTGGCCGTTTCATTTGCAATGATTTCATAGCCGATAATTAATTCACGCAGTATTGACTGGTTCAGGTTAACAATTTTCTGACTTTTTTCGGGCAAAGGCAGGGTACGGTTGATGAAATATTTTTTTAAATTATTAAAAATATCACGCGCCAGAGGGCGAATCATTTCCATGTTTTTCAGGCGGTGCTTGCCGGGCATGGCCTGACGATTCAGTTCACGCAGAATTTTATAACATTGTTTGGTGAGTTCGCCCATGCTTGCATTGGGCAGTGTCGCGAGTATTTTTTTCAGCTTGCGCGGGTTACTGGGAATTGCGTTTGCAGCGGGTTCACTTTGTTCGGGTAAATTTAAATTCATATTTTTTTAATCACTGTGCAGTGTGACCCTGGTGGTGGCGCTTCTCTTTTCTGGAGGAGTCGTCATCCGGCAGTTGTTGATTGAAAGCTTTGCGGGAGGCACCTTTATTACGCTGGTTTGTGGCCCCCGGTTTATGGCGTTAAAACAATTCAAGTGCATGTTTATATTAATAAACATTACTTCTGTAAATTGTTTTTTGCTATTTTTACCACCAGTTAAGTCTGGCCGTGTGCAAAGTTTTCTTATTGTTATTTTTTGTTACCTATAATTGTAGCCTAGATATGGAAAATTGCAGTTTTTGATTTTTTTCCGGCTATTTCCTGAACCAGCTTTGGCAGCAGATATCCCGGGAGTTTTTGTTCTATTTCATGGTACAGGGTTAGCGCTGTATTTTTTGAGACGGCAAAGTGCATAGCCCCTTTTACCGGGTCAAGCATATGCAGATAATATGGCAGTATTTTGCTGGCAAATAAACGTTTGCTGAGTTTGATCAGGGCGGCAGCATTATCATTCACTCCTTTTAACAGTACGCTCTGGTTTAATAAAATGATGCCCGCCTGATGCAGTTGCAGGCACTTGTTTTGTTCAAGTTGCTGCAGTTCATTGGCATGGTTGATGTGTGTTACCAGAACAACCTGGAATCTTGTCTGCTGTAGCAGGGTTAGTAGCCCGCTGTTAATTCTGTCAGGTAATACCACCGGCAGACGTGAATGAATCCGCAAGGTTTGTAAATGGGGAATGGTTTCCAGCTTTGTGATCAGCTGCCCCAGTCTGTTGTTGTCCAGTACCAGCGGATCGCCACCGCTTAATATTATCTCTTCGATACTGGTATTCTGTTTCAAGTAGCTGATGGTATCGTCCTGCACGCTGCTGCTGCAGGAAAATTGCTGGTAAGGGTAGTGCCGGCGAAAACAATACCGGCAGTGCACCGCGCACGCCCCTGTGCTTACCAGCAAACTGCGGCCATGGTATTTGTGCAGCAGGCCCGGCGTGGGCATAGCCTCTATGTCACCAACAGGGTCCGCCCGACCATGTATTTGGGTAAGTGCATCATTTCCTCGTTTAACGGCAGGATCTGCAATAACAGGGGGTCGTTAATGTTGCCGAATTCCATTTTATTGATAAAGCCGGGGGTAACCAGGCATCTGAAATCTGGCCGGGTATCAACTTTATTCAGCAGCTGTTCGAGTCCCAGTTGTGCCAGTAAAACACTAACGGATGTGGTGGCAGCGGCCAGCTCTTTTTTCCAGTCGTTGTCGGGTGTTATCGTTTGAACCGATGTTTTTTTATGGGGTTTATCCGGTGTGGGAAGTAATTCAATTGATGGTGACATTTAAGTTATCCGCGAATCAGGGTAATATGCCTGCCAATTATTAATGAAACTTAAATCAGGGGCTTTATGATCAGGTCTGGATTGAGCAGATTGCTTTTTAAAATGTGCTGATTGAAGGCGTAAAATGCTGCTAATAGCCGGGCTATGGCGAAATTTTACTGCAATGAAACAGTGCGTTTTGAAAGCAAGATGTCGATTCATGACTTAAATCAGCGGCTCTGGCGCATAAAGGTGAAAGCTTACCATGGCAACATACAGTACGAATCAATTTAAAAATGGCCTGAAAATAATTCTTGATGGCGACCCCTGCTCTATAACAGAAAATAATGTTGTCAAACCGGGAAAAGGCCAGGCATTTAATAAAATCAAGGCTAAAAATCTGCGAACCGGTCGGGTACTGGAGCGTACTTTTAAATCAACCGAGTCGGTAGAAGCTGCAGATGTTGATGAAATGAACGTGGAATATTTATACAGTGATGGAGAGTCGTGGCATTTTATGGAGCCCACCAGTTTTGAGCAGTATGCGGCAGATAAGGTTGCCGTAGGTGATGCTGTCAAATGGATAAAAGGCCAGGAAGTGTGCGTGATGACGTTATGGGACGGGGCACCGTTGACCATAACGCCGCCTAATTTTGTCGAGCTTGCGGTGGCGCAGACCGATCCCGGTTTGAAGGGAGATACCGCTCAGGGGGCGACCAAACCCGCAACACTGGAAACCGGCACCGAAGTCAAAGTACCGCTGTTTATAAATGAAGGGGATATTCTGAAAATCGATACCCGTAATGGTGAATATGTTTCACGTGCCTGATTTTGCAGGCTAAAGAACAAAGATTGCCCGTAACCGCTGATAAAATGCTGCGGGAAAGAGCTTTGATGTTGAAAAATATCCGGGCTTTTTTTGATGCCAGAGATGTTCTCGAAGTAGAAACGCCATTACTGTCACAGTTTTGTACAACTGACCCGCATCTCGACAGCTTGCGCTCAAGCTTTCGTGGTCAGACTTGCTATCTAAATACCTCGCCGGAATATGCGATGAAACGGCTGCTGGTGGAATGTTCACAGCCCATTTATCAGATATGTAAAGCGTTTCGTGATGATGAGCTCGGGCCCGCTCATAACCCTGAATTCAGTCTACTGGAATGGTATCGTCCGGGGTTTGATATGTTTCAACTGATGGCAGAGTTAGTGGAACTGGTGCAGCTGGTGGTGACTGATATTAATCGCGAAAGTCAGTACTACAGTTATCAGCAGGCGTTTGAACTGTATGCAGGTATCAACCCGCACCGGGTGACTGCGGCACAATGTTTACAACTGGCCGTGGAAAAAAATATTGAAATCCCGCAGGGCTTAACGGCCTCTGATACTGTAGATGAGTGGCTGGACTGGTTGTTGATGCAACTGGTTTTGCCGGCGTTTAATAAAAAAGGTTTTACCTGTTTGTATGATTACCCCGCAACACAAAGTTCTCTGGCCCGAGTGGTAAAAGAGGACCGGCCGTGGCCGGTAGCCAAACGATTTGAACTGTTTTTTGGTGAGATAGAGCTGGCCAACGGGTTTTTTGAGCTGGCAGATGCGGGTGAGCAATTGCAACGTTTTGAAAACGAAAATGTAATCCGCCGGCAACAGGGAAAGGCGACCGGACGTATTGATATGAATTTTATTACAGCGTTGCGCTCGGGCCTGCCGGATTGTTCCGGTGTGGCGCTGGGGCTTGACCGTTTACTGATGGTTAAGCAGTCCTGCCGGAATATAAGCGAAGTGCTGCCATTTCCCTGGGGTGATGCCTAGGAAAATTTAGAAAAAGTCTTAACGGTGTTTTGAGAAACCGGCGGTTTTGTCAGTGCTTGATTATAACGCTTTAGAACGTTTGCTCCGGAGTAACTATTTGTTTAATTTATGGTCATAAGCACTCGAAAAACCTTGCTTTTTTTATTGCTACAGGGCATTCTCTCACCTCCATACGTAGTAAATATCATTTTGCCGCGTATTATTTGTTAAATTTGTATAAATGATCAGAAGGTAGCTTTGGGCATGTCAATAATTAGTCGAATGAAATTCCCCTTTTATCTCTCACTGACTCTACTCACCGGATGGTCCGCGCAGGCACAGGCAGATAGTGTAATTACTGTCGGTGTTGCTTCGCATGGCGGCGCTGTTATTCTGGGTGGTAGTGTTATTCCGCTTAAAGAAGTAACGCTTTCAGCACAAATCCCCGGGCGGGTTGTTAGCATTGCCGGCGAAGAAGGTGACGAGTTTGCCGCAGGCACCGTACTGGTCAGCATCAATGATGATGATTTGCAGGCGAAAAAAGCCGCTGCTGAAGCGCAGTTATCCTCTGCTCAGAATGCTGTACAGAATGCACAGGTTCAGTATAACCGTGAGCTGTGGAATCCGCGTGTTTATAATCCGCGGCCGATGGCTGGTATGGGCATGCCATCGATGTTCGATGGGTTCTTTGATAACAACAATATGATGCCCGGCTCTAATGGTAATAAAAGTATTGAGCGGCATGCTGATTTAGTTACCCAGGGTACACAGGTTGCGAGTGCACGTTCTCGTGTGACCGAAGCCGAGTCCGGTTTGCGTGCGATAAACGCCAAATTACGTGACACCAAAGCGATCGCACCATTCGAAGGTGTCATCATGAAAAAGATGGTTGAGATTGGTGATACCGTACAGCCGGGTCAGCCGTTAATTATTTTTTCCTATTCCAAGTTTCTGCGTATTCAGGCAGAAGTGCCTGCTCGTTTAATGCCCGGACTGAAAAAAGGCATGGTGGTACCGGCAAGGCTGGATGTGGGTAATACGTTAATCAATGCACGTGTGGCACAAATCTCCCCGGTGGCTGATAGTCATCAGCATACTGTAACAGTCAAGTTTGATTTGCCTGAAGGTGTGCCTGGTGGACCGGGTATGTATGCTGAAGTCATGATTCCGGATGTGAGTTCACCGACTCGCGCACTGCCGGTTGTGCCGATAACGGCAATATACAAAAATGGTAGCCTGCCGTCTGTGCAGGTGCTGGATGAAGAAAACAAACCAAAAATGCGCCTGGTCCGTATTGGTGAAGTGGTTGATGAGGATACAGTAACGATTTTATCCGGTTTGAAACCGGGTGAGCGCATACTGGTGCGTGGGCGCAGTAAATAATAATATAGGCTGAAGTTGTAAATGTTGCACACTGATTGTGTGGTTGTATTCACAGCAGGTGCTTGGGATTGTTCGTGGTGGCATTGCGAGCAGGGTTGAACTGTAGAGAATAATTAGTAGTCCTCATGGCAGATAATAAAGAAACGAATCAGCTGGAAACAGCAAAGCATAGTCTGGGTATTGCGGGTTGGACCGCAAAATCTTTTATTAATTCACCATTAACGCCAATGTTAATCATCATCTTTATTTTGATGGGCTTGACAGGTATTGCGTTTACGCCGAGGCAGGAAGATCCGCAGATATCGGTACCGATGGCCGATATATTTGTTCAGTATCCGGGTGCATCCGCTGAACAGGTGGCTGCATTGGCTGCCAAGCCGTTAGAACGGATTATGAGTGAAATGGACGGGGTGAAACACGTCTATGCTGCCGCACAACGTGATTCAGCGCTGATTACGGTTGAGTTTGATGTGGGTGAAGAGATGGAGCACTCACTGACCAAGGTATACAGTAAGCTCAATTCCAATCGCGATATCATGCCGCCGGGAGTGACCAATTACATCGTTAAACCAAAAGCGGTTGATGATGTCCCCGGGCTCACCATTACCCTGTGGTCAAATGAAGTTGATGATGCCTCATTACGTCTGATTGCATTAGATACGCTGCAAAAACTGAGTGAAGTTCCCAACTCCAATCAGGGCTTTGTGGTCAGTGGTCGTAAAGAAGAATTGCGTGTTGAAGTTCTGCCTGAAAAACTGGCAGGTTACGGTATCACTCTGCCACAACTGGCGCAGGTTATTCAGCAGGCGAACAGTGAAAAGTCAGTGGGTGATATTGAAGCCTGGGATAAAAGTTTCAAGGTTTATACCGGCTCTTTTTTGCAATCGGCACAGGATGTTGAAAGCATTGTTGTTGGTCTGAGCAACGGTATCCCGGTTTATATCCGTGATGTTGCCAATGTGTTGCATGGGCCATCTGACGTGCACAGTATGGTTAACCATTATACCGGACCTGCCAGTGTGGAAGCCGAGGCTGCCAATGGTGCGCCGGCGGTGACTATTGCCATTGCCAAGAAGAAAGGGTCAAACGGTGTTTCAGTCAATAATGACCTGCTTGACCGGCTGGAAGAGCTTAAAGGCGAAATTATTCCGGATAACGTCAATGTTTATATTTCACGTAATTACGGTGAAACGGCCAATGACAAGGTTAATGAATTAATTTTCAAACTGTTTGTAGCTACCGGTATTGTGACCTTACTGGTCTGGTTCTCCCTGGGCTGGCGGCCTGCCCTGGTCGTTCTTATCGTTATTCCTATCGTTATTTTGTTTACTGTTTTCAGCGCCATGGTGCTGGGGTTGACCATCGACCGGGTGAGTCTGTTCGCACTGATTTTCTCCATCGGTATTCTGGTAGACGATGCCATTGTGGTGATTGAAAATATCTATCGGCACTGGTTGATGAAAGAGGACATGAGTGAAGAAGTGTCTGTGGAAGCGGTGCGGGAAGTTGGTAACCCGACCATTCTGGCGACCTTTACCGTTATTGCTGCACTGATGCCTATGGGCGTGGTGCGAGGCATGATGGGGCCTTATATGGCACCGATTCCGACACTGGGCTCGGTGGCGATGTTGTTCTCCCTGTTTGCTGCGTTTGCCTTTACCCCGTGGCTGGCCAACAAGATGAAGCCATCGATGGCAACCTTGAAGCATCATGCGGAAAAGGAGCACAAGTCCAATGAGCGTCTGGGCCGGTTTTTCCGTGGAACGATTACGCCATTAATCGAAAACAGTGTTTTAGGTTATGGCTTTTTGATGTCACTGTTTGTGGTTTTCTTTGCCTGCTGTGTGATGTTTTATACCACGGCTGTTTCCGTAAAAATGTTACCGCTGGATAATAAATCCGAGTTTGATATTGTTATTAACTTTCCGGAAGGCACTTCATTAATTGATACCGCCAACCTGACCGCTACATTAGCGGCTGAGGCCAGAAAGTTTGATGAAGTGGTTTCATTGCAGTCCTATGTTGGTACGGCCTCGCCATATAATTTTAATGGTCTGGTGCGTCATTATTATTTAAGAACCAAACCCTGGCAGGCCGACATACAGGTAGTGCTGACGCATAAATCAAAGCGGGAAATTACCAGCCACGAACTGGCTGTTGCCATGCGTGAAGTGATGGCGCCTATTGCCAAACAGGCGGGTGCTCGCATCCAGCTGGTAGAAATGCCACCGGGGCCACCGGTATTGCAGTCAGTGGTTGCTGAGGTTTATGGTCCTGACCCGGAAACCCGGCATCAGTTTGCCAGTGATTTAACAGAAATGTTTGAAGTTGCCGATAGTATCACTGATGTTGATAATTATTTGCAGGAGCCTTATGAGATCTGGCGCTTCGAAGTTGATCGTGACAAAGCACTGCGTAAGGGCATTAGTATCGATTCAATCAACATGACACTGGAAATGGCGATGGGTGGCTATGTTGTTGGTGACCTCAAACGTGGTTCGGTGGTTGATCCTACCTATATTATTTTACAGGTGCCGATGGCGGTACGTTCCGAGTTTTCACGTCTGGGTTCGATACCGGTGAAATCACCTGATGGTTCAATGTTGCCACTGTCAGAGCTGGGCCGTTTTGTTAAAGATATAGAAGAAGAAATCATCTATCACAAAGATCTGCGTGATGTTGAATTTGTCACCGGTGAAAATGCCGGTGAACTGGCGGCACCGATTTATGGCATGTTCCAGGTGGATGATATGCTGGCTGATTATATTGCCCCTGACGGTGTTGAAGTTGGACATAGCTTCCTTACCGGTGGTTTCTTCGGGCCGCCCGACAGCAGTGCGCAGTCCGGCTTTGAATGGACCGGTGAGTGGACGGTGACATATGAAACCTTCCGCGATATGGGTGGTGCTTTTATGCTTGCCATGGTGCTGATCTATATGCTGGTGGTGATCGAGTTTAAAAACTTTATTTTTCCTTCCATTATCATGGCGCCGATTCCACTCACACTGGTGGGCATTATTCCGGGCCACTGGCTGTTTGATGCTGAGTTTACGGCAACTTCAATGATAGGCTGGATTGCACTCGCCGGGATTATTGTCAGGAACTCTATTTTACTGGTGGACTTCACCAAACATGAGGTCGAACGTGGCGTGCATGTGATTGATGCGGTTATTAACTCATGTCAGGCGCGTACCCGTCCGATTGTGATTACCGCGCTGGCTCTGGTGGGTGGTTCCAGTGTGATCCTGAGTGATCCGATCTTTGAAGGCATGGCTATTTCATTATTATTCGGTGTTGTCGTCTCAACAGTACTGACCTTGTTTGTCATTCCATTAGGTTGTATTTCGGCTAAAAAGGCATTTCCGCAGTGTGCCGAGATTTGTCCTGCTGAGATTGAAGAAGAGGTCGTTGATGAGTATAAAACACCGTTGTGGATGCGTATTTATGGCGGGATAGTCGGTTTGATTGGCTGGCTTGTTGTTATTGTTCAAATGATTTATAACCTGTCGCGCATGGTTGTCGGCATGATACTGCCAAAATCTGAGCCGACTACGCCACCACCTGCTGCACCGCCAGCTACACCGCCGCCGACCTCACCGCCGCCGGTAACACCTGCGACTTCATCACCGGCTGCAACAGACGAGTCGGCTTCAAGTTCAAGCGCTGCGGCTGCGGAAGTTGTCACTACTGCCGAATCAACAGCGGTAGCAAGCGATAGTGTGGAGACAACTGCAGTAACAAAAGAAACGGTACAGCCGGAAGCCGTTAAAAAAACAACGGTAACGAAAAAAGCTGCGGCTAAAAAGAAAAGTGTTGTCAAGAAAAAGAAAGTAAGCAAAAAAAAGGCAGCAGCTAAAAGTGCGTCCGTGAAAAAAGCGCCGGTGAAAAAATCTCCAGCCAAGAAGTCTCCTGCAGGTGGACGTCGTGGCATTCGCTTAAAGGATGATGGCGAGCAGTAAAGAGGTGAATGTAATGTTATTCAATTGCAGGTTTTTTGTAAGTGAAAAGCCGGTCTTTAATCGATTGTTGTTAAAGCCGGCGGTTTTGTCTTTATTTCTTCTGACATCGCTGCTTGCACATGCAGACAGCGAGGGGTCCGCTGCAGCATCAATACCGGTTCCTGCGGATGAATCTTCTGCACAGGAAAGCCGTTCGCTCATTGAGCCTTCATCTGTTGCTGCGCCCCTGACTGAGAAAACAACAGGGCATAACACAGCGGCTAATCCGGTACCTGATTTTCCGCCCTGGCATCAACAGTCAAACAACAAAATAATCCCGCCACCACCACCGGGTCCATATGCATCTTCAGCGTTAAGTGATTTTTCGGTAAAACAACAAACGTTTCGCCGCGAGTTAAACTCGCGGCCGGTGAAGGCGCCTGTCACTGCTTTTAATCCTGCGATGGTGCCCATGGAAGTCTATAGTCCTGATCGACCATGGCCTGATGATATCCGGGGAAACAAACGTTATTCCAGGCAGTGGAGCCCTGCCAGCCGATACCCGGTTAAACCCGTGGCTCGCTATAACTATGGCCACAGAAAAGCGCCGGTTCATACTGCCAGGGGATTAAATAATAATCGTGGATTTTATGCGCCGGGTTATAGTCGGCCAACAATGAACTGGCCCGCTATGGATTATCAAAGACCTCGTTCTGGACAGGGGTGGATGCCCTCTATGTCAATGGGGCGGGGTGATCATTCAATGGCTTATCCTTACCCGCAAAACCGCCGGCAATCTCCACCGGTACCCTACTCATCAGTTAACAGGTAAGGTATCTGTGTTGATGATGGCTAATTTTCGTTAATTCTGCCTAGAAAATAAGTGTATGATTTATAGTATGCATTTTGATGTGTATGTGGATTCTTTTCAGGATGTGTCTAATGCGTAATTGCATAACTTTTAATATGTTTTATGAAATGCTGCTGTTCAGCTTTTTGCTGCTGGGTTCTATGTCTGCTGGTGCAGGTGTTGATGAGTATCGGCAAGGACAGGAGTGGCGTGCTGGTTCCGCCGTGCCATTATATGTCGCAGAAACAAACCCCTGGCTTGTGCCGGAAAAGCCGGTTGCGGAAAATGGTTTTGTCAGGCATCCCCATCCGCTTTATGATGTGGATAATAAGTCATCATCGCGCTATAAATCACGAGATTTTAATCCAGGTCATTATGTGCCGGAGAACGATGACAAGCATCTGTATCAGGGTGGGCGTTTTGTTACCCCTGAAGTACTGGAGTCATTAAAGCATCAGCAGATGTATTTTCAGCAGGCACCTGTGCAGCCAGCTCCCGGGTACCGGCAGCCGGACTCTAAACAAAATAGCTGGCGTTCACAATCGCCTGCTAACAACTATCCTGCAATACCGTCA
The DNA here is from genome assembly GCA_024277705.1 of Gammaproteobacteria bacterium. GTDB lineage: Bacteria > Pseudomonadota > Gammaproteobacteria > SZUA-229 > SZUA-229. The sequence continues at coordinate 11,146 of JAJRUQ010000138.1, read as the reverse complement.
GCCGGAAAAAACTACCCTGATACTTATAGCTACCCCTCATATGGAAGTATGACGGAGAATCCGGCTACTGCTAGCAACAGAAATCCGGTAAATGGCCGGTATAATAACAATGACAGTATTCTCAATGACAGCGTAACTAATTATGGTATGAATAATAATAATCCGCTGTATGATGTTCCTCTGGTGTCGCCATGGGGCAATAGCCCGGATGTTTTATATCGGGGCGAGTCATTCCCCGGTACAATTCCGGGTACATTCTCAGATACTTTTGCTGGCAGCTATCCTGATAATATGCCATGGTTGCCGAGCGAAGCCATGGGCGGTTTACCGCCGATTCAGATGCCGTCGTATGGATATGATGGCGCTGCTCCGGGTTATTATGAGCCGGAACCGGATATGTATAATCCGGCTGATCCCGACGGTTATGTACGGGGAAATGAATTTAATCCCCTTAATTTTATGCCTAACGGTAAAATGCGATAGTGGGTGGCTTAAGCAATAGATAATAGGTGTTAACAGGCGTATAGTGTGTTGTTTATCGCTGCAAAGTTGATGACTTCACAGCAATCTGGCATTGAAGTGCTCCCTCAATTCAGTGCTGTAAATTAATGAGGGTGTAGAGAGGCGTAAATATGAAAACAATATTAAAAATTGCTGTTTTATCATCAGCGTTAAGTTTTAGCCTGGTCTCAATGTCAGCGCAAGCTGGATGGGGAGGTCCCTGGGATAATAACAATAATAGCAATAGTAACTGGAACAATAACTGGAATAATAATGGCTACGGTGATGGTTATGGTAGTGGTGACGGTTCTGGCGATGTTGATGGTAGCTTTAATATGAACATGAGCGGCAAGGGACGTGGTAATGCACGTGGCGACGGTTATAATAATTATTATGGCAACAATGCCTGGAATAACAGCAATGGCTGGAATAATGGTTATTATCGCGGTAATCGTCCATATTACGGTCCCGGCCCGGGTTATGCACCAGCTCCTGGTTATGCGCCAGCGCCTGGTTATGGTCCAGGTCCTGGTTATGGTCCGGGTCCGTACGGTCAGCCACCTGCTGCACCACCTGCAGCACCAGCTCAATAGTTGTAGTGAATAAGCGATGCCCTGACGGCATCGCTTATTCTGTTTTGTTGTCATGAATGAATTACTTAAATTACTGTTTTTATTATTAATATCCGTTAATGCAACGGTGATACATGCGGTTTCTTTTACTGCAGACGCAGTGCAAATTCGTGGTGAAAATGTCAGTCACGCAAAAATGTACTGGTTAGATGGAAATGTACGGTTTGAATACACTGAAGATGGTGTGCCAATGGCACAAATCTTTGATAATAAAAAAAATAAAATTATCTGGTTAGATCTGGAGAATAAATATTATCTGCAAAAAGAGATGCCTGACAGTGAAAAACTTGTCGCTGGCAGCAAAAGCAATAAAACAACCGATCCCTGTAAACAATTTTCCAATGCTGAATGTTTATTTCTTAAAAAAACAAAAATCAAAGACAGAAGTGCTGATAAATGGTTAATTACCTTGAATAATAACGGTAATGATTTTCATATTTTTCAGTGGATCGATGCCAAATATAAAAATATACTACGTCAGGAAAACTCAGATGGTTCGGGTCTGGATGTTGATATTAAAGATGACCAGGAAATAAATGGCCGAAAAGTCAGAAAACTGACCATGATTGCCTACAGCGCAACGGGTAATCAAAAAAAGGGCACGCAATGGTACGATAATGAGCTGGATATTGTGGTTAAACAGGAGTATCAAAGCGATATTATCGATGAACTGAGAAATATAAAGATTGGAAAACTCAGCGAGGCATTATTTACTGTACCTGAACACTTCGTTTTATATGATGTTAAGCCAAAAGTTTTGCAGGCACAGATACAGGAACAGTCAGCTCCTGATGAAACACAGGTTTTTGAGGCGCAGGTGAGTAATGATCAGTAAATTTGAATGAAAAATGATCTTGCACATAAACGTTAGCTATAAAAGTAAATTAAACTCGAGATAATTAAGTACAGGCATTTTTTTATGTTAACAGTTGTTGGAAATTTAAAAGGTGGTACCGGTAAAAGCACCGTCGCATTTAACCTTGCGGTCTGGCTGGCACATGATAAAACCGGTGTTATGGCTTTTGATCTGGATCCACAGTGTACACTGGTTGATGTTTGTGATGTTAGACAGGAAGATGGCTTTGAGCCGATAGTCGAAGTATCGACTGATCTGGCTGAACTGGAAGCAATGGCCAGCGATAGCAAGCGTAAAAAACCGGTTATTGTTGATATGAGTGCCAGCAATATGCCGGCAATGGAACGGGCACTGTTCCTGGCTGATCGTATTTTAATTCCTGTACAGCCAAGTCAGGCAGATATCTGGTCGACACAACGGTTCCTGAAAATAGTCGCTAACTCTATTAATCAGGAAAAAAAACCGGAAGTTCTGGGTTTTATTAATCGTGCAGATACGCATATTGGTGTTCGTGAAACAGCTGAAGCAGAACAGGCTTTACAGATGTTACAGGGAATAAAAGCCATGGACATACGTTTATACCAACGGACGGCCTATCGTCGCTCATTTAGTGAAGGTCTGGGTGTGTTTGAGCTCGACCCTATGGGAAAGGCTTCAAAAGAAATGAAAAAGCTGGCGACACTGCTGGATTAAAGCTGTTGTTTACTTGTTAACGCCGGCTTAAGCAGGGATAGCTTGTTTTCCGGTTTAATTAAATTGCCGCAGATATCGGGGTTCACATGAAAATTTATCGTTGGTTGTTCAGTAATTTTATTCTCATACTGTTAATTATTACGGTTATTTACAGTTATATGTTCTGGGGGAATTTAACCGGAAGTCAGACACCGGGCGGTAAGGCTATCGCCTATTTATCTTCTGAATTTGTTGAAGTTGAAGAATTTGTTAATGCGATCAAAGCAAAACAACAAGCCAGACAACAGCTCAGGCAGACGGAAAGCACAGGCGCTATCGCTGAACAAACCGTAGTGACTGCAGCTCAAACGGATACTCATTCACATAAAACGGCTGGTAAAGAGCGCCAGCATACGGTTGCTGAAGACAGTGAAGTTGATAGTACTGTTGAAGCCAGCGTGAAAAAAGAAAAGCCGGCAGTTGCCTTTAAAAATGATATCAGGCAACTGCCACCGGTTACCATATCTTATAGTCAAAACCAGGTACGGGTAAAACAAAGCTCTGCGGGTATTCTGGAAAAACAGACGGTAGCAATAAAAACAGTTTCTAAACCACCTGCTGAGCAAGAAGCTCTGTTAGTTGAGGCTGAACCGAAAGAGCAGCAAGCTGCATCACAACAAAAAAGTGTTTTATCCGCCAAGGCTGACAATACTACGCCCGCAGCACCGCCGGTAAACGCTTTAAAGTCACCGGGGACGTCAACAACAGTCGAGAGCGATACACCACAGCCTGCAAATGTGAGTACCATCAACAGGGATACTTTTGTTCCAACTGACATTGAGCAACAATTGAATAATGTCGATGCGCACGGCCAGGTTATTGATGCTGCAAAGCAGAACAGTGATATAAGGGAGGCATGGGTAGTTGCCAGAAAATCTTATTATCAACGAAATTATTCTTTATCTGAACAAAGTTATAAACAGGTTATAGAGAATACAGAAGACAATTTTGATGCCTATGGTGAACTTGGTAATGTCTACTTTAACCAGGGTAAAAATGAACAGGCTGCATCCGCTTATTATGAGGCGGCGACTATACTGGTACACAAAGGCCAGCTCCATCGTGCCAGATCCTTGACCGGGGTGCTGCGTCATCTCGATAAAAACAAGGCAGAAGCATTACAAAAATTAATGAATGCTGCTTCTGAAAAAGAAAATAAAAGTTAAAATTTAAATTTAGAGGTTTAATACATGTTTTATGCGTTACGAAATTTGTTCGCGCTGATCGGTTTTATTGCTGTGGTTGCGGCTATTTATGCCACCGTAAAAATGGCCCCCATGATGGAAGCATTTGATACTTTTGATGACCGGGCCATTGATGTATACAGTGAGATGATGGAGAAAATTCTTGAAACCGGCAATGCTGCTGAAGCTACGGTATGGAAAATCCCGGTAAATGAGGATTTGAGCGTTGATGATGTTGAAGAAACAATGAAGTTTGTTGCGAATGAACATAATATTAAAAACGTTGGTGAGTTACCTCTCTCAAAGCAGATAGAAGCCATGACGGGTAAGCCATCACGTTTTCTGAAAATCTATATGTTCTGTAATGCTTTGACTGCCGCACAAATGCTTGAATATAGTGATTCATATGCCGCATATCTGCCCTGCCGGATTAGTCTTGTCGAAGACAAACAGGGTCGGTTATGGCTATATTCATTAAATATGGATGCCATGATCTATGGTGGCAAGCCACTACCACCGGCGTTAAAGGAAGAGGCCGAAGGTGTTAAAGAAATTATATTAGATATCATGAATCGAGGCGCTGAGGGCGATTTTTAAGATGGTAGACAAGAAATCGACAGATAATAAAAAAGTAGAGGAAGACACGAAAAAAGTTGATTCTTCTGCTGACAGTAGCGCTGATAAACTTGCTGCTAAGGCAACGCCTGAAGTTACAGTGTCATCTTCAGCAAAATCGGCAACCAAAGCGAAAGCTTCTGTTAAAGAGAAATCCTCCGTTAAGGATAAACCGGAAAAAACAAAATCAACAGGCGCTAAAACATCAGCAAAGGGCACTAAGTCCGGGGCTAAATCCAGGACAGTGGCCAGCACTGAACCATTATCATCTGCTCAGAAAAAAGCAGCCGATAATGCAATTAAATCCAGCAAAAGTTCGGATGATTTAAAGGCACGTGCAGCCGCTGCTAAAAAACGTGCCCAGGAAAAAATTCTGGAAAAATCCTTTGTCAGTGACCCGCCGGATGATCCTCTTGAACGCCTGGCCAATACTTTTGACAATAGCGCCAGACGCTGGGAAATGGTGGTTTATCCCTCCTTGTTTGCTTTTGTATTACTGGCAGGTTACGGCTTCTTTCTGATTTATCGCCTGACACATGATATCGCAACCCTGTCGCAGTCGGTTACTCACATGGCAGTAATCGTCTCGGACGCCATGCCGCGTATGACCAAAGATTTAAATGTAATGACAAACAGTATGGACAGTATGACCAGTAATATCGCTAAGATGTCGGGTGATGTTGGTGGTATGAGTACTGAAATCAGTTCGATGTCCGGCCAGATGAACAGCCTGACGCCGATGAGTAAGAATATTCAAAGCATGACGCATAATATCGGCAGTATGAACCGTTCTGTATATGGTATGCAGCGTGATATGCATGGCATGAACCGGACAGTTTCCAGTGGACCGTTTGGCATGATGAACGATATGATACCGTTTAGCTCAAACTCTAATGTACCGCCACCGGTAGCACCATCACCGGTATGGCCTTCATATAATCCGTTACCGCCACAGCAATATGGTCAGTATCGGGGGCCCGCCGCTAATAACGCCACTAACCGTGCTGCCAGTAAAGCGCCGCTTAAGCAGCAGGTGGTGCAACCGAAAAATGTCAATACCGCAGTAACTATGCCTGGTGCCAGCCCGGTATTAATAAAAGAGACACCGGTAACAACCAGTCAGGTAAAAAACGATGATGCTCAATACAAACGGGATGGTAAATAATTCGATATGTTAAACAGACCGGGAAAATCTATTCGTGAACGATTAGCGAAACTGGAAACGCATTTAAATAATGAAAATCCATTATTGCTGGATGTGGTTTCACGGTTTAAAAAGCTGGATACTGTTGCCTACAAGATGGGTCTACTGGATACCAGTGAATCTTATGCGACCACTATTCCATGGTGGCCCCTGGTCTCGATACTGGGTACATTTTCAGCCGGTAAATCCTCTTTTATTAATAATTTTCTTGGCGATAAACTGCAGTTGACCGGTAATCAGGCAGTCGATGACAAGTTTACCGTTATCACCTACAGCAGTTCCAAAGATAATCGTGTATTACCGGGTATCGCGCTGAACTCTGACCCGCGTTTTCCTTTTTATCAGATGAGTGATGAAATCGAAAAAGTGGCCAGTGGTGAAGGCCGGCGAATTGATGCCTATTTGCAAATGAAAACCTCACATTCGGATAAGCTGAGTGGCAAAATATTTATTGACTCACCGGGTTTTGACGCCGATGAGCAGCGAAATGCCATCTTGCGGTTGACGGATCATATCGTTGATTTATCTGATCTGGTGCTGGTGTTTTTTGATGCCCGGCATCCTGAGCCCGGTGCTATGCATGATACGCTTGACCACCTGGTAGGCAATACCATTAACCGTAGTGATTCCGAAAAGTTTTTATACATACTCAACCAGATTGATACCGCAGCCCAGGAAGATAACCCGGAAGCCGTAGTTGCTGCATGGCAGCGAGCACTAGCCGCCAAAGGATTAACCGCTGGCCGTTTTTATTCGATATACAACAAAGACGTTGCTGTACCTATTGAAGATGAAGCTGTGCGCCAGCGTTTTGAAAATAAATGTGATATTGATAAAGCCGCTATTTTTGAGCGTATTCATCAGGTTGAAATTGAACGCTCCTACCGGATCGTCGGTGCCTTGCAGACCATCGCGGGCGATATAGAAAATCAGGTGGTACCTGCAGTTAAAGATGCCATGAAAAAGTGGATGAGGATGGTATTAACCATCGACGTGGTTGCGATTGCATTATTTGTGCTTGTTCTGTTTGTTCTGGGGCAATGGTTTGATTCATGGTCATTGTTTTCCTATGATTTTATCAATGCCAATATAACGTCCTCGCTGAAGCTTGGTCTTACTCTGGCAGCCTTTGCTGTTGTCCATTTCAGTGCACGAACTTTTTCTGCCAGATATATTGCTAAACAGATCGTAACAAAAATAAAGATTGATAAAAACCTGGCAGGAGAACATAGAGAAGGGAAAATTCTTGCCGGCAATATCAGGCAGGCATTCCTTAAAAATACACAGGTTTTGAGAAGCATTTTCAGGCCGGTACCTGTGGGCTGGTCGATGCGTTCAAAACGACTGCTGGCACAGGTTACAGCTGATGCCTGTGAATTTATCCAGGGGATGAATGACCGTTATACCAAACCTTCAGGTGATACGGCTCAAATGGAAGATGTGGCTCAGGGTGCTGATGTAGAAACCTTGACAGCGGTGAAAACTGAAGCCGGATAGTTTTTCTGCAAGCAGTAGCTTATTAACTGCTTTTTAACACCAGTTGCCAGCCTGTATCCATGTCATCAGGTCATCACAGGGCATGGGCTTTGCCATGTAATATCCCTGGCCATAGTCACATCCCATATCAGTCAATCTGAATAATTCCGTGAGTAAACTGTTTGGTTGAGCGTTAATCAGAGTTTTCCTTATTTAAATTTTTTAATAGTGGCCGATTTTTTAACATCAGCAAGCCCTTATTCTTTTACCGGTGACATTAATCGTTGTCCCAGTTTGACTGTCGCCTGTTCGATTATGCCAGCATCAATTTTCATCTTACCGGTTGCCAGTACAATGACTGTTGAGCCCAGATTAAATCGGCCCATTTCTTCGCCGCGCTTTAATACAATATTGTCATTGCTGTATTCAAAGCGTTTTATTTTTTTTGCAGCGCTGCTGATCAAACCGTGCCAGACGGTTTCCATGGCGGACACATTAATTGCACCGACCAGAATCAGCGCCATTGGTCCCTGCTCGGTCTCAAAATAACAGACACAGCGTTCATTTCTGGCGAACAGGCGCGGGATATGATTGACCACAAAAGTGGCAACACTGAAAAGTCGACCGGGTATATATTGCATGTGTATTAATCTGCCGGTGGCCGGCATATGGATACGGTGATAGTCTCTTGGTGACAGATACAGGGTGGAAAATTGGCCGTTGTGAAATATCTTTTCCAGATTTTTATCGCCACCGACTAGTTCAAGCAAACTGTAGTCATGTCCCTTGGCCTGAAATATGCGGCCGTTTTTTATTGCCTGTGCCTGGCTGACTGAGCCGTCCACCGGGCAGATCCAGTTGTTTTCATTATCATCCAGTGGCCGGCACTGTGTTTTCAGGGCACGGGTAAAAAAAGCATTGAGTGAGGCGTAAGCAAACATATCTTCTTCGACTGCTTCATGCATTTTTACCGGGTTTAAATCGGTATAGCTTCGAATAATAAAGTTCTTCAGTGGCGGCCATTCTATGCGCGCAGCCTTAAACATCAGCCAGCTGATGGCGTGATGTGGCAGTATGTAAAAAAGCAGGGCGAGTATTTTATCTTTCATGTTGTTCTCGGGGGGATTAAAAGGCCGGCCTTTTAACTGTAATAATGCTTGATTGGGGTAACTGGTTTCTGCTGATAAAGGTTATCATTACTTTATCACCTGCTTGCAGTGGTTTGTTCGGGTTGAATAACATCAGATGTTTGCCACCGCGTGCAAGCCGAATGCTGGCACCTGCCGGGATTTTAATGCTTTTATGCCTGAACATTCTTGCTATGCCATTCTGGTAGACGGTTTCATGGGCTTCGATGCTGCTGTACCCCGGTGATTCAAATGACACGATTTCAATGTCATCAGCTGACAGATTGCGGATATTCATATAGGCTGCCATCACCTTGCTGCCGGGTGGTGCTTCAGCGATCCAGGCATCTTCAATTTTTAATACAGGTTCTGGATCAGCAGTAGTGTTCGCGGGGCTGGCCATAACGCTGGCTGATAAACTAAATACCAATAATAAAAAAAAGGCTTTCAAGTTGAACATAAGGGCTTGCGGCATGAGAAACAGGCGTGAATTATAATCTGTTCGGCACAGTCATGGAAGCTGGCTGTCAGATAACGCTAGCAGTACATTTTTGTGTACAATACACTGATGATAAGTAAACGTGAAATTGCCAACGACCTGATCACTTTACGTGACCTGATTCGCTGGGGCACCAGCCAGTTTAATGCTGCCGGGCTGAGTTTTGCCCAGGGCATGCCAACCGCTATCGATGAAGCCGTTTATCTGTGTTTAAGTGCGTTGCATCTGGAACCTGATTTCAGTGTGGAGTATTTAGACTGTGTGTTAACCATGGAAGAGCGCTTGCACGTTCTTAACCTGTTTCAGCAGCGTATTGAGCAGCGAAAACCTGCGGCTTATATCACCAATGAAGCCTGGTTTTGTGGTTTAAGTTTTTATGTTGATGAGCGGGTTCTGATACCACGCTCACCGATTGCTGAAATCATTCAGCAGCAATTTTCTTTCTGGGTGTCACCGGAGGCGGTAAACAACATACTGGATTTGTGTACCGGCAGCGGCTGTATTGCTATTGCCTGCGCCTATGCCTTTGAACAGGCTGCGGTCGATGCCAGTGATGTATCTGCAGAGGCGCTGGCGGTGGCTGAAATCAATCAAACAAACCATGGGCTTGAGCAAAGGCTGATTCTGATTGAATCTGATTTATTCACCAGTATTCCGGAAAAACGTTACGATATTATTGTCAGTAATCCGCCTTATGTTTCTACCAGCGAAATGGCGCAGTTAGCTCCCGAGTTTGCCTTTGAGCCGGGTGAGTTGGCGCTGGACGCGGGTGTCAACGGTATGGACATTGTTCTGCCAATGCTGCAACAGGCGCGTGATTATTTAACCGATGACGGCATTCTGCTGGTTGAAGTCGGTTATTCAAAACCATTGCTGGAAAAAATGTTGCCGGATGTGCCTTTTTTCTGGATTGATTTTGAATTCGGTGGTGACGGTGTTTTTGTCTTAACCGCGAAGCAACTGGAAGCATGTCAGTCCGATTTCAGGCATGCTAAAATTTAGTCTTTTATATTCATAAATAAACCAGCGGTGATCTTTACGTTAACCGTTTATAAAACAAGTTGGGAATATGTCAGGTAATACAATAGGAAAACTGTTCAGTTTAACCACCGCGGGTGAGTCTCACGGTGCCGGTCTGGTCGGCATCATCGATGGTTGCCCGCCGGGCATCGAGTTATGTGAAGAAGATTTGCAGATTGATCTGAATCGTCGTAAACCCGGTACCTCACGGCATACTACGCAGCGCCGTGAAGACGATAAAGTCAAAATATTTTCCGGCATCTTCGAAGGTAAAACCACCGGTACCAGCATCGGTCTGATCATCGAGAATACTGATCAGCGCTCCAAGGATTACGGTAATATCATGGATCGTTTTCGTCCCGGTCACGCTGATTATACCTATCAGCAAAAATATGGCATCCGTGATTATCGCGGTGGCGGCCGTTCTTCGGCGCGTGAAACCGCAATGCGCGTTGCCGGTGGCGGCATCGCTAAAAAATTCCTGAAAGACCGTTATGGTATCGAGATTTACGGTTATATGTCACAGCTCGGTCCGATCGAAATGCCGATGCTGGACAAGAATGAAATTAACAATAACGCCTTTTTCTGTGGTGATGCATCCACAGTTGCTGAACTGGAAGCCTACATGGATGCACTGCGTAAAGAGGGAAATTCGGTTGGCGGAAAAATCACAGTGGTTGCAGAAGGGGTGCCGCCGGGTCTGGGTGAACCGGTATTTGATCGTCTTGATGCTGATATTGCCCACGCCATGATGGGCATCAATGCTGCCAAAGGCGTGGAGATCGGTGACGGCTTTGGCTGTGTTGCTGCCAAAGGCACCGAGTTCCGTGATGAGATTACTCCTCAAGGGTTTAAGTCAAACCATGCCGGTGGCGTACTGGGCGGTATTTCTTCCGGTCAGGCGATTGTCGCACACACTGCATTCAAACCTACCTCCAGCATCCGCCTTTCCGGTGATACTGTGGATGTTGAAGGCCATGCCATCGATGTGGTAACTCACGGCCGGCACGATCCCTGTGTTGCCATCCGTGCCACCCCTATCTGTGAAGCCATGCTGGCAATCGTGTTGTGTGACCATTTGCTGCGCCATCGCGGGCAGAATATGGATGTGCAGTCGCAGACACCGGTGATTCCATCTCATTCCTGATTTGATAGCATGAGCAATAACTGAGTGACAGCTTTTGAGCCAAAGGAGAAGTTGTAAGTTACAAGTTGTAAGTTTAAAAACGTAAATCAAAAGAAGCTTGTTAAACAGAAGGTTATTCAGCTTTTAACTTGCTACTTGTAACTTAAAACTTTT
>JAJRUQ010000137.1 GCA_024277705.1 Gammaproteobacteria bacterium | reverse complement strand
CGGCAGGCATTAACCATGGCTGAGCGGCAATCAGCTATCCACATCAATACCATGGAAGATATTAATGTCCCGGCACTACTGAAAATAATTAACACAAACTGATTTAAGCGGCAACCATAAATCTGCAGAATACAGGGAACCGCCTGCCTGCCTATTTGTCATAATTCTTTCTGATTAAAGCCATTTATAAAAAAATTAGAGATGTGATAATCAAGCCGACTTAATAATGACTTGATAGAATAAGCCTCGGTTTCGTTTTACAATAAAGTAATAATAATGCCTATGCGAATCTCAATAAAACTTAAATCCCTGTGGCAGAACCGTCGCCACGCACCATGGGCGATACCTGTGATAATCATTTTTATCACGCTCATGCTATTACTGATATTCAAATCACTGCAGCCGGAACCAGCGGTTAAAGTTAAACCTGAAAAAATCTGGACGGTACAAACCCATAAACTTGTTGCTGGTGAAAAAACACCTCAGCTTGAATTATTTGCCCAGGTCGAATCCCCGTACACCGCAAAACTGACGGTCAGCATCAATGCCGACGTAAAATCACTTAATGTCAAAGAAGGTCAGAGCGTTATCAAAGAGCAGATATTAATCCTGCTGGATGAATCGGACGTGCAATTAACACTGAACCACAAGCTTGCTGATGTCGCCGAGCTCAAGGCATTAATTACTTCTGAAAAAAATCGTAACAAAAATGATATCGCAGCCTTAAAACTGGAACAGTCTCTGGTCGCTCTCGCCGAAAAAAAGCTAAAGCGGGAAGAAAAAACCAGTAAAACCAATTTAACCAGCCAAAGCAGTTTTGATTCACAGAAACAGGCATTACAAAACCAGAAACTGGCATTAAAAGTGAGACAGTTGAGCATTACCAATCATCCTGCACGGCTGGCTCAGTTAGAAGCCAGACTCGCACACAAACGTGCATTGGCACAACAGGCAGAAAAGGATTTACAACGTGCTACTGTCAAATCCCCGTTTGCGGGTATTGTCCTTAGCACCGATGTATCGCCCGGTGAACGTGTCCGCCCCGGTGAAAAACTGCTAACACTGTATTCAACCGAAAATATTGAACTACGCGCACAGCTACCACAAAAATATGTCAGCATCATTAAACAGGCATTACAACAACAGGTAACATTACGTGGCAGCGCTACAACCAGCCAGGGGAATATCGATATCAACTTACATCGCATATCCGGTGCTATGGCAGAAACCGGGCTTGGTGTCGATGCTCTGTTTGAAGTCAATAATGAAGCGGCCCGTTTACTGCTTATTGGCGAAGTACTGGAAGCCACGTTAAATTTACCGGAAATCGCTGATGTATACAGCGTACCGGTTTCTTCTATCTATGGCACTAATCGCCTTTACCGCGTCAATGAGTCAAGACTGTCTGCGGTTAATGTTGAAAAACTGGGTGGTCAAATAAAGCAGGGTAAACAGTTTGTCCTGGTTCGCAGTGCAAAACTTAAACCCGGAGATGAGATCATTACCACCCAGTTACCTCACGCCGTAAGTGGTCTGAAAGTAGAAGTGCGCAATGCACCTGTCACTGAGCATGATGCCTCTGCCAGCAGCCTGCCTGACCGTGCTGAACACCGCTAGACAGAGCATCACATGAATACTGATACTAGCTCACCGTCACCCCCGGCACCTTCACCAGGCTCTGCAGAGAGTGGCACTGGCATTATCCACCTGTTTGCCCGCCACCCGGTTGCTGCTAACCTGCTAATGGCCATATTAATTATTCTGGGTTCTTACAGTTTACTCAAACTGAACCGGCAGTTTTTTCCAAACTTTGCCCTCGACTATGTCAGTGTACGGGTGGTCTGGCCGGGGGCCAGTGCTGAAGATGTTGAACAGTCCATTACCGTACCGCTGGAACAGGCATTACGCACGGTTGATAGCGCCAAGGAAATGACCTCCACATCTACACGCGGTATGAGCCTTATCGTCATTGAATTTGAAGAAGGCAGTGACATGGGCATCGCTCTGGATGATGTAAAACAGTTTGTTTCCAATGTCCGGCACCTGCCTTCAGATGCTGAAGATCCGATGGTCAGCAAAATCACCCGTTATGAGCCTGTCGCCACCATCATCATTACCGCACAGGGGGAACTGGAGGAACTACGGCCACTGGCTTATGAATTTGAACGTGAGTTACTGGATAGAGGGATTGCACGGGTGGATTTCAGAGGACTGCCTGAACAGGAAATAGCCATTGAAGTCAGCGCCAGAAAGCTGCAACAACTAACCATGTCGCTGCCACAGATTGGTGAGTATATTATAAACCAGAGCCAGGACATACCGGCGGGTACCGTGGCCGAAAATGAAGCCGCACGAGAAGTGCGCAGCCTGCAGCGAAAACGTAATGTAGAGGAATTCTCCAGACTGGAACTGTTAACCAATCGCGCCGGAGAAAAACTGACCTTAGCCGACATTGCGCAGATACAGCTGCGACCGAAAGAAAATCAGGTAGAAATTTTTTATCAGGGGATGCCCGCCATTCTGATGAACTTGCAGCGAACTGAAAATGCCGATGCCTTGAAATCGGCAACCATCATGCAACAATGGCTGGCCGAAACCCGTGTTACTCTGCCCCCCTCGCTTAAGCTGGTAGTTTTTGATGAAGCTTATTCGTTAATTCAGCAACGCATCGATTTACTGGTAAAAAACGGCATAGGCGGCCTGATTCTGGTGCTGCTGATTTTATATATATTTCTTAACGGACGGGTCGCGTTCTGGGTGGCTATCGGCATCCCGACATCTTTTCTGGGGGCGCTGGCCGTATTGTATTTTTTTGGCGGCAGCATCAATATGATCAGTCTGTTTGGACTGATTATGGCGCTGGGAATTATTGTTGATGATGCCATTGTTGTTGCCGAGGATGCCTTAACCCACTACCAGACCGGAGAAAACTCGTTAATGGCTGCAGAAGGCGGAGCCATCCGCATGCTGGCGCCGGTGATGTCGTCATCGTTAACCACCATTGCTGCCTTTTTTCCGCTGATGCTGGTCACCGGTATTATCGGCTCTATCCTGTTTGATATTCCGTTTGTTGTTATCTGTGTCATCATTGCTTCATTAATAGAAAGCTTCTTTATCCTGCCAGGACATCTTCGCCATAGTTTTCATAAAAATCACCACAAAAAAAATGGCAAAGTAAGACAGAAACTTGAACATGGTTTTAACACTTTCCGTGATCATTATTTCCGGCCGGTCATTAATCTTGTGATTGATAACCGCTTCACCACCCTCATCCTGGCAGTATGCTCACTGGTACTGGCCGTATCACTGGTTATTTACGGGCAGGTAAAATTCCAGTTTTTTCCGCAACCGGAAAGCACGGTTATTATTGCCAGTGTTAAATTTTCTGCCGGCACACCACCGGATCTGGTACGCAAATTTGCCCGCCAGATGGAACACAAACTGTATGACACCGATACGGCTTTACAACAGGGCAAATCATTAATTAAAGCAGCGGTATTACGTATCAACACCGCCAGTTTTGACGGTGGACGTAATTATCAGAAAGGCAATCAATACGCCATGTTGAAAGTTGAGCTGTTACAGCCGGATGATCGAGATGTACGAAACCATACCATTATAGAAGACTGGCAGGCAAGACTGGAGCTGCCTGCAGGCGTCGAACAGTTATCGATCAGCAGTCCGCGTGGCGGGCCACCGGGTCTGGACATTGACATCTTTCTCAGTGGTAAAAACGCCATAACACTCAAACATGCCGCCGAAGAACTGGCTGACGCACTCAACAGCTACGATGGCCTGAGCAATATCCTTGATGACCTGCCCTATGGCCGGCAACAATATATTTTTACTCTGACACCGCTGGCCGAGTCTGCCGGCCTGACCATCAGCCAGCTGGGACAGCAGCTGCGTGCCGCACTGGACGGCCAACTGCTACAGGTTTTTTATGACAGTAATGAAGAAATTGAAGTTCGCATTATGCTGCCTGAAAATGAACGAAAATTTCAAAGCATTCTGGAAACCCTGCCCATTATTACTGCCACCGGTGAACACCTGCTGCTGAGTAATGCAATATCACTGACCTCACATCAGGGACTTGAAATCCTGCGCCATACCGATGCAAAAATGGGTGTGCATGTCACCGCCGAAGTGAATGCCAAAGTCACCAATGCCAATGAAGTACTGGAGAAACTGCAGCAATCGACCATACCCGACATAATGGATAAATACGGTCTGCAGGTGTCCTACAAGGGACGTGCCGAAGAAGAACGTGAAACCGGTACTGATATGAAACATGGCGGCCTGCTGGCTCTGGTGATGATCTATATCATTCTGGCCTGGGTATTTGCCTCCTACACCTGGCCGCTGGCAGTCATGCTGGTGATCCCTTTCGGTATCAGTGGTGCCATTTTCGGCCACTGGTTTATGAATATTGATTTAACCATTCTGTCGCAGTTTGGTATGTTCGGCCTGTCGGGCATTGTGATTAACGATTCCATTATCCTGGTGACGTTCTACAAACAGTTACGTGCCAAAGGCATAGCTGTTCGTGAAGCGCTGGTTGAATCATCATGCCTACGTTTACGCGCAGTATTATTAACCTCACTCACCACCATTGCCGGTTTAACCCCGCTGTTATTCGAAACATCGCTGCAGGCACAGTTTTTAATTCCCATGGCCACCAGCATTTCCTTTGGCCTGGGTTTTGCCACTTTGCTGGTACTGTTTATTGTGCCGGTATTACTCTCTTATATTGAGCAGTTATCTGAATACTTACAACGGACTCGTCAGTCGGTAACCATAAACACCTGAGCCAGTACATGAACAGAAAAAACTCATGCGACTCGTATGACAAATGACGTCAAGCACAGTAAAAACCAACACAACTCCTGGATTATATTCTGAGTACAGAGCAGTAATAGTCCTTCGTAAGGTTGACAGTAACAACAGTTGTTAACCCGTAGAAATTCAAAACTTATGTATCATTTTAAAATGCTATCTATGATATTCAGGGACTCAATGACCATGGTGCATACTTTGAACCACATCATATCCAGTGGCGCCAAACCTGCCGGTTGTGTCCTATCGTTTATGGAAGTAAGCAGCATATCCGGGACTTCAATATT
>JAJRUQ010000136.1 GCA_024277705.1 Gammaproteobacteria bacterium | reverse complement strand
CATATTGAAACCACACCGGTACCGGAAGAATTTTTCAAAATCCCGAACAGTTTGTAGTTGCAGGCGACAGGCTTTCAGTCCAGCGTGGTTATGTTATTTCCCGATCAAAAAAACCACCGGACCAAGGCTGTACAAGCCTCATGCGTAAAAGTTATTGTTTTTATCCTTAGCTTTTCTGACGGTAAAAAATACCGGACGGATGATCAACCCGCTCAAATCC
Source organism: Gammaproteobacteria bacterium (assembly GCA_024277705.1). Classification (GTDB taxonomy): domain Bacteria; phylum Pseudomonadota; class Gammaproteobacteria; order SZUA-229; family SZUA-229. Next base: position 21,441 of record JAJRUQ010000136.1, on the reverse strand, counting down.
CGCAGCAGTCGGTGCATGTATCTGGCTATATCCGGTAAGCAATATACCACCCGGCTTTAATAACGAAGAAAACTGCGACAAAACACCGGCTTTGACACCGTTGGAAAAATACACCAGAACATCCGGACAGATAATCAGATCCATATGACACAGCGATTGAAAATCAGTGGTCAGTTCAACCGGCTCAAAGCTTACCTGCTGGCGAATTTTATCTTTTATCTGCCAGTTTTCAGTATCCTTTTGTGTAAAATACAGGCGCCTGTATTCATCACTCAAGCCACTGATCTCACTATCACTGTAGACCGCCGCTTCAGCTATGGCGATATCTGTCGGTGGGATATCACTGGCAATAATGCGTATATTTTTCGCTTCTGCACTGATACGCTCGTGATTGGCAATCTCCATCGCCACGGTATAAGCCAGTTGTCCCTGACCACATCCGATCACCCAGATACGTGCGTCATTTTTCAGTTGCGCCAGAATGTATTTATGCAGAACCGTTCGGATTTCGTCCGTTAACGACCAGGTAGTATCACAACGGGTAATAGCTTCCAGCACACTGGATTTAAGTTCATCAGAATTTTTCTCTGACAACCTGTCCGCCAGATCGGTCAATGAATTCAGCTGATAACGGGCTAACAATGGTGTCAGACTCAAGGTCAACTGCATACGTTTCCCGTCCGGCACCACCACGCCCAGAGCGTTCTGCAGGGCGAGCAACAATGGCTCAAATTCATCAATCTTTTGAGGGTTGGTGGATGACATAATCTATTCTTCAGTAAGGTAAAAAAAATATAACGCTGCTAGCTCTGTATTTGCTGGCAGAGACTGGTATTGCTCTTACACAAGCATAGAAGGTAATTAGCGAAGTTCAATCATCGAGGGTATTAAATCTGTTGAAAAGTGTAAAAAACATTTAAGCAAAAGCTTGTCGTTGGCTCACAACAGGACGGTTAGAAGCAGTATATTTATCCGTTGCTATACGCAGATAAAGGCAGGTAATTAATGCCTGATTTTTAAATGCCCCCCCGGAGACACTTATCGCCGGACTCGAACACGTTCATCTGCAGATAAAATTCCTGTTTTCAATAAATAATAACAGTCACAATTATTTACATCTGTATTTATTTTTTAACTTATTGTTTACATTAAATAAATACGCATTATTAATAGAACCATCCAGAATACAGCCGGTATTAATGTCAATAAATATGACAGTTAGTGAGTAAAAAACACCGTAACTTATTGATAAGTGTCAATGGTGCAAATTTTGCATGATTAATTAGTAAAGATTAGTAAAGGTGAACGGTTATGAAAAAACATTCAGCCCTGCTGGTAACCTTGTTATTCAGCACTTTCGCTGTGTCCACCGCACTGGCAGTACCGATTACGGTGACAAAAAATTACATAAATGCTTTCACTTATGATGATACCTCAAGTACCAATCGACAAGATTATATTGGCACCACTATTCCCTGGTCACAAACGCTGACATCAAACTCCGGCAAGAGCAGCAACACGACCAACATTAACTATTCAGGCAGTGCCAATAGTGCTGAACTCTCTGTAAGTATGCAGCATAGCATCGATAATAGTGCCGGTATCATCGGTGGTGGCTGCTGTGATTATGCCTTTACCGGCAATGATTCTCTTTATTTTACCGCCAACAGTAACAGTATTTATTCGATCAGTGGTTTTTACGATACCTTAAGCACCGCCGGTACACTCACTACTCTCGATGTCTATTTATATAATCTAACAACCGGCGATATGCTGTTCCGTGAAATGTCACACTCCGAAGACATCATCAATGAATCGTTTGTTCTGGACGGTGTCGGAGAAGGTAATATCAGCAACATAATATCCGGCTCACTGACCGGTAATTTGATTGCCGGCAATAATTACAAGTTTTACTTTCATTCCTATATTCAGTCCAGGACTGGAAGTAATGAAACAACAGCCATGGCCTCTGCTAACGGCAATGTGACCCTGGCAATATCAACCCCCGAGCCCTCATTACTGGCGCTAATGGTGATTGGTTTACTGGCCATGGGTATGATTCGAAAACGCGTTTAAGCCAATAAACAATAAGTCAATTCACTGCAATATGATGGTATCAATCCCTGTCTGACGATGACGCAGCAGTTCTCACCGGCCTGAACATCTCGCGACTTTTCAGTTTTTTGTGGCCAAGATGAAAATTAATGAGATAGCGCATCAGTTGTTTTAACTCCCACAGATATGCAGGATTTTCTGACAACGGCTGGTACTGCTGTTCAGCAAGAAACAGCAAACACTGGCCCGACAGCAATGGTACATTTTGCGCTGACGCACGAGTGCTGATCACCGCTCCATGTTCAACGTGGTAATAATATTGCTGCCCTGCCAGCAGAGGTTTGCCGGTGTCCGCTTCTGTGCGCAGGTTCAGGCCAAAACCCAGTGATTCCAGCAGCTGTACTTCAAACCGGCGCAGTGAAATTTCCAGCCTGTCTTTCTCTACCAGTGCATACAGGCAGCGGTGGTAACTCTCGAAGACTTCCTCATTGACATCGTTTTTATGTAACAGATACATCAGCAACTCATTGATGTACATAGCGGAAAGCAGGGCTTTGTTTTTCAGTACCGGGGCTTTTAAATCTGCCCGTTCAGCACTTTTCAGATAAGGCAGACTGCCCTTGCCCTGCCAGCTGACCAACAGCGGCGTAAACAATAAAAGATTTCCGGCAAGTTTGGAACGTGCACCGCGACTGCCTCTGGCCATTAGTGAAACCCGGCCAAAATCCTTGGTTAATACGTCAACAATACTACTGGTTTCACGATAGGCGCGTTTATGCAGGATGTAGGCAACTTGCGTATTAACGATATTCATTAACCCGGATGTTTCTGGTATTTAACGAGCGGCGATGTTACTCACCGTAGCCCAGACCACGCAGGGCACGTTCATCATTTGACCAGCCTTCACGGACTTTCACCCATAAGTTCAGGTACACTTTTGAAGCAATCATCTTACTGATATCCTGGCGGGCAGCGGTGCCGATATTTTTAAGGCGGGCGCCCTTCTTGCCGATAATAATGGCTTTCTGACCGGCTGTTTCAACATAAATGGTAGCGTGAATCCGCACAATTTCAGTGTCTTCTTCGTATTTGTCGATAGCTACCGTTGAGGTATAAGGCAGTTCCTGCCCCAGTTCACGTATTAGTTTTTCACGAATAATTTCAGCTGCAAGAAAACGCATGCTTCTGTCCGTTACCTGATCCTCCGGGTAAAAATGATCATTTTCCGGCAATAACGGGATTATTTTCTGCTCCAGCACATCAATATTGACGCCATTTAAAGCCGATAACGGAATAATTTCTGCAAAATCATAATGCGCAGACAGTGCTTCAATTTCCGGTAGCAGCTGTTTTTTATTGGCCAGCTTGTCCATTTTGTTGACCACTAATACCACCGGACAGCTAACCGCTTTTAATTTTTCAATAATAGCCCGGTCTTCATCTGTCCATTGTTTTACCTGCACCACAAACACAATGACATCAACATCACTGAGTATAGAGGTGGCTGCCCGGTTCATGTATTTATTGATCGCAGTGCCACGGCGCTGATGAATACCCGGAGTATCAACATAGATAGCCTGAACATTGCCACTGGTTTTTACACCAAGGATCTGATGGCGTGTGGTTTGCGGTTTGCGTGAAGTAATACTTAACTTCATTCCCAGTAAATAATTTAACAGGGTCGATTTGCCAACGTTGGGGCGACCGACAATAGCAATATAACCACAACGTGATGGTTGATTATCAGTAGCAGTAGTCATCAATTATTCTCATACAAACGGTTAACCTGTGTAATAGCACTCTGTGCAGCAAGCTGTTCAGCTTTACGTCGACTCCGGCCTTCACCGGTGACCTTAATCTGCAGCGCTGCGATGCTGCAGATCACATAAAAAACCTGGGCATGTGCCTTACCCGTTATTTTGCTGACTTCATACTCCGGCAGAGAATAATGACGTGACTGCAGCAGTTCCTGCAACTGGGTTTTGGGGTCTTTAAGGCTTTGCAGGTCAGTGGGTGAATCCAGTTTATCCTTGTATAAACGTACAATAAGTGCCCGGCATGCTTCAAAACCGGCATCGCAATAAACCGCACCAAAGATACTTTCTACACCGTCTGCCAGTATTGATGGCCGGCGAAAACCACCACTTTTTAATTCACCCGAACCTAAACGAATAACCTCACCCAGTTCCAGCGTGACGGCTATCTCGGCCAGAGATTCCTTATTGACCAGATTGGCACGCAAACGGCTTAAATCACCTTCCTGTACATCGGGATATAGTTTAAACAGCTCATCAGCAATGACAAAATTTAAAATGCCGTCACCAAGAAATTCCAGTCGTTCATTGTTTTTCGAAGAAAAACTTCTGTGGGTTAACGCTTCATCTAACAGAGCTTCATCATTAAAGGCGTATTCAAGTTTTTTTAGTAATGCATCGATGGCATTTGATTTTGACATAAACCTTTCTCGTTAAAACCGGTTGCCGTCACAGCCTTGCCGGATGCCTTTGCTCAGCGGGTAGGCACTCTCGCTTCATGTTTAAAACTGACAATAAAATCAAGATTGCCGATCAACTTGCCGCGCGGCTCATATTCAATCGTCACAATATATTCACCGCGTCCTTTCTTGATCGATACCTTGTCGGATTTAACCGTATATACATTGTTCATGCGCAAACGTTTAGCGATCAGCAGTTTCAATTCACTTTTATTCGCACCCCTGGCTTTATCATCGGTAGGTAAACCGGCCATTATGGTTTTTATTGAGGAGTACGTCAGATAAACCGGAATTACATTCATTGCAACCACACCCTGAAACAGCAGAAAGACAATAATGATGATCGTACTTATCAGGGTCATGCCGGCCTGCTTTCTGCGACCATGCACTGCAGTAGTACGCCGCTTCTTTTTATTAAAAAAGGTTAACGCAGGACTGCCGGTCGGATTAATTTCTGGAGTTATTAATGAATTGCTCATTATATGATACCTCTTTTTATTGTCGCCATTGTCAGCTTAAAACAGTAACGACCAAGCTAACGATTTTCGTCATTACTTAATCATGTTGCCAATTCTGTTTAAATGCCAGTCATCATCATCACTATAGTGCATCCAGATCATAAATGCTTTACCCAGCAGATTAGCTTCGGGAACAGGACCCCATACCCGGCTGTCATTACTGTTATCGCGGTTATCACCCATCACAAAATACATGCCTTCCGGCACTATGTATTCGCCTTGCAGATTATTGGGCCTTGCCGGTAACAATAAAATAGAGTGCTCGGCTTGAGGCAGCTTTTCAATATATTCATTGGCAAAAGTCTGCCCCGGACCTTTGTATTGTCCGACAAAATCCCTGGTGATGGGTTTGCTGTTCACATAAAGAACTTTATTATAATAAGCAATATGATCGCCCGGCAGACCAATCACACGTTTTATATAGTCCAGATTCGGATCTCGTGGATAACGAAATACCACAACATCACCACGTTCAGGCTCACTTAATTCAATAATCTTTTTATTGATTACCGGCACTCTGACACCATAGGCAAACTTGTTAACCAGAATAAAATCACCGATATATAACGAGGGCAACATGGAGCCGGAAGGAATTCGAAACGGTTCAACCACAAAACCACGCAGTAAAAAAACAATAAGCAGTACCGGGAAAAATGATTTGGAGTATTCAACAATGACCGGTTCTTTCGGCTTGGCCATAATTTCGACCCCCTGATGAATCATTGTTGAACTTTGTATCACTTCGTTGCGTTTTGGTGCAAGCAGCCAGTGATCAACCAGCCAGACAATACCGGTAAAGACAACGGCAACAAACAAAAAAAAGGAAAAATCAAAGATCATTTTAATATCACATGTGTTAAAAATAAATTACAAATATAAATTCAGCGCTCAATCAGACAGCACTTAATTATCAACCTTCAAAACGGCTAAAAAGGCTTCCTGCGGTATTTCCACCTTACCAAATTGCTTCATGCGCTTTTTACCGGCCTTCTGTTTCTCCAGTAGTTTACGCTTACGGGAAACATCACCACCGTAACATTTTGCAGTTACATTTTTACGCAGCGCTTTTACCGTACTACGAGCAATAATATTACGACCGATGGCAGCCTGAATAGCAATATCGAACATCTGCCGCGGAATTAATTCACGCATTTTTTCAACCACTTCACGTCCCCGGCGATTACTGGCATCACGATGAGCGATGATGGATAAAGCGTCTACCCGTTCATTATTAATCAATATATCGACCTTTACCAGATCGGCATCCTGAAAACGGTCAAACTCATAATCAAACGAAGCGTAACCACGACTCACCGATTTCAGACGATCAAAAAAATCAAGCACAACTTCACTCAGGGGCATTTCATAGACAAGTGAAACCTGCTTCCCCATGTATTGCATATTAAGCTGAGTACCGCGTTTTTCTACGCACAGTGTAATCACATTACCTACATATTCCTGCGGCACCAGTATATTGGTTTTAATAATCGGCTCACGTAACTCTTCGATAAAATTCACTTCCGGTAAATCCGCCGGGTTATGAATTTCAAAAACTTCACCTTTGGTATTTAAAATTTCATACACCACCGTTGGTGCGGTAGTAATGAGGTTCAGGTCATATTCACGTTCCAGTCGCTCCTGAATAATCTCCATATGCAACATGCCAAGAAAACCAATGCGGAACCCCAGGCCCAACGCTGATGAATTTTCCGGTTCAAACTTCAGAGAGGCATCATTCAGGGTCAGCTTTTCCAGCGAATCACGAAAATCATTATAGTCGTCAGAACTGACCGGGAACATGCCGGCAAAAACCCGTGGCTGTACTTCCTTAAACCCTTCCAGTGCTTCACTGGACGGATTGTCTGTCATGGTAATGGTGTCGCCGACTTTTGCGGAATCAATTTCTTTCAGGCTGGCAATGATATAACCAACCTGGCCGGCGGACAGATTATCACGATCTTCACGTTTGGGCGTAAACACCCCCACTTTATCCACCAGATAACTGCGTTGTGAGGACATCACCATCATTTTCTTGCGCGCTGTAATCCTGCCCTGCATAACCCGCACCAGAATAATAACGCCAACATAGGGATCAAACCATGAGTCAATAATCAGTGCCTGCAACGGGGCATCGATATTACCCTGCGGTGCCGGAATATCAGTGACTATCTGCTCCAGCAGTTCCTTGATACCCAGCCCTGTTTTTGCGCTGACGTGCAGGGCATGGCTGGCATCAATGCCGATGACTTCTTCAATTTCCTGTGCCACACGTTCAGGGTCTGCTGCCGGCAGGTCAATCTTGTTAAGCACCGGCACCACTTCCAGCCCCTGTTCAATCGCGGTATAACAGTTAGCCACGCTTTGTGCTTCGACTCCCTGGGAAGCATCGACAATCAATAATGCGCCTTCACAGGCGGCCAGAGAGCGGGAAACCTCATACGAAAAATCGACATGTCCGGGGGTATCAATAAAATTCAGTTGATAGATTTCACCATTATCAGCGATATAGTTCAGGGTAACGCTTTGTGCTTTAATGGTAATGCCGCGTTCACGTTCCAGATCCATTGAATCCAGAACCTGGTTTGACATTTCGCGGTCGGTCAGACCTTCGCAGGATTGTATTAACCGGTCCGCCAGTGTTGATTTGCCATGATCTATATGCGCAATAATCGAGAAATTTCGTATGTTTTTCATTAAATGTTTATTTTTACCAGGCTGATCAAACTGGTACCAGAATCAATACTGACTGGCACCATCTCAATCATCTTTGTCGTTTATAACCGGCTTGAGTATCGCTTGCAGCTTGTCTGGATCCAGAAAATATTCACAGACGGGATCATCGATATAGACAAGTACCGGAATACGTTCGCCATATACTTTCTTTAGTGTCTCATCGTTATCAATATAAATACGTTCAACCTGTATTTTACCGGCAACGATGAAAACCGATAATTCTTCTTCCATGGCCTCACACAAATGGCAGCCACTTCGTACATATAGCTGAAACTGCTTCATAATGCTTGGTTAACCACAACGAAATAAGTGATATAGCAGCGACTTTCAAAAGTCAAAAAACCGGCATTAAGCCGGTTAATTAAATAAGCATGAAGTTTACCACGTTCCCCCCGCCAATGCCCGCGACCTGATCAATGACCGACAATGAGCCAGAAGAAACATCAGCATTCATTATTCCCCTTCTCCCGGAGGGAGAAGGAACTAAAAGAATATTCAGGGGCCGGAAACGTTGTTAAGTTTAACAACGTTAAAGCAAATAAAGCCTGTTAAACAGCGGCTTACCCGGCTTTTAACTTACTACTTAAAACTTTTAACTTACAACTTCTCTTTTTTCCTTAATACCACCGGTGTGTATTTTTGCCGGCCGGACTGTCCCTGAAAATACCGCTTTGACAGTAACGACCCCAGTGCCAGGCCCGACATTGCACTTGCTGCGATGCACAAATCACGCAGCTTCAAATCATCGGCAAAGGCAAAGTCAGCAACTAACGCGAAGGCAATCATACCGAACACCGGCACTATATAAATCAGTGCTGAACCGGCCAATAAAACATCTTCCGCGATACCGACCACAACCATGTCACCGATTTTTGCATTTACACTGTTTTTTACCTGAAAACGACTGAATTTACGGCCGACAACTTTGGCCAGCACCGCTGTACCGCATGCTTTTTTTGCTGAACAGGCACCGCAGGCAGATTGAGTCTGTGCCTGTAGAATTAAATCATCACCATCAATTTCAACAACTTGCGCCTGTTCTTCTATCATTGTTTTCGGCTTATTGATAATGCTATTAACTGCACCGTTTTCATCGGCACTTCGCCGACCACGGTAACAACATAATCACCAAGCACGCGGCCAAAGGCATTCATTGCGCCCATGCTGGAAGTCCCCAGTGAATGACTTTGCTCACTCTGCTTTTCTTCTATAAAAACGGAAACGGAAGCCAGACCGTCAGAATAAACCATATGCAATAAACCGGGCTTATGACTCTGGTCTTCATTCAATGGCGAAGCATGCCGTAGATTGCTGTGCGTTAACATAAAGCCTTCCGGCAGAGCATTCACCTGCCAACTGGCCGTTTCCTGTTGCAACATTGACTTATCAGCGTCCGCCTCCAGCCCTGCCTCAGCAGCTTCTACAGTAACCACAGCATCATCAAGCACTTTCTGCCGATACTGCTTAAACTGCGAAACTTTTACCGGCTGTGGCGGCGGTTCTAAGAAATAATCCAGAGAGGTAAACATCATCTGTTGCAGTACTGTCTGATTTTTATCGATCAGATCAGAGCGTAACAGCATGCCTGTTTTCTTATCTACCCAGTAACGATAACCATAGCGTAATCCATCTCTGGGGGCCAAATCAACAACCAGCGTCTGATGATTAGCAATACGATCATCCTCCAGTTGATGAATCACATAAAAGAAATCAAGCTGCTGAAGATTCCCGGGTAACTGCTGATGTAGTGACTTATTGTTTTTATTATGCCGGATAGTCATTAACTGACGTTCAGGATAAATTGAAACAATTTCATTGTTTCGACGAATGATGTTAACCGGTTCGCCGTCAAGTGATTCCATGGTTTCCCAGACACCGTTTTTATCGCTGCCATGCGTGACGCGCAAACTGGACAGCTGATCATCCTTTCTTAAAATAAAAACACCCTGGTAATTCTGATTCTGATCAACACGTGACATTCGCTGTAACATGTGAGACAAGTCACTGGCAGCACTTCCGGCACTCAATACTAATAATATCAAGCCGGACAATATGGCATAAAAAGGCATTACCGCATTACCTTTAAGCTGGCGGATAGAACTACTTTTCTGCTTCAAAGCTTACCGCTCTTACATAAGGTAAACGACTCTGCAACGTATCCTGTGTAGCAAATTCAAGATGTTGATTAACTAAACGCGGATTAACTTTGGGCCTGGTAACGCTATCCTGATAATTAACCGCAATGCTGTTTAATCCTTTAGCTGAGGTTTTATCGCCAGCAGCAAACTGTAACGCCGGCGCTGACCCGGTATTACTGGCCAGTGGAACCATACTGTTATTTTCCTGCTGATTAACGCTAACCACCATTACCACGGCAACCGATGCAGCAACCGCCAAACCGGCAACCGGTCTGAACAGTGAAGACAGACTCCATTTTGAGACCGAAGCCGCCGATGCACTATCCGGTAGTGCCGTGGCTGTTTTAACGTCTGCCCGAGTTGCGGACAGTGATTCGCTACTCAACTGATCTGCAATATTTTCATTTGCCAGTGCTGCACGCACTGCCTGACTGACATCAATAAATGATGCATCGCTCATTTCATCACGCAAGACTTCACCCACCAGCTGATAACGTTGCGCCACAGCGGCATCATCCGCTTCAGCCGATAATGAAAATGACATCAACTCATCCTGATACATATTATTATCCAGAAAAGCGGAAATTTTTTCTTTTCGTTTACTTGTTAACATTGCTTTTCACCATTACTTGTACTCAATACCACAATTTTAAAAATAGCCGATGATTTCAGTAACGGCCTGCCTGCAACAGTTTTTCCTACATACTGGCACTGGATACATGATGACTGTTATCATCCAGAATCGGTGCCAGCTTACTGTCTATCGCTTCACGTGCACGGAATATCCTTGATCTCACCGTACCTATAGGACAATCCATGACCGCCGCAATATCCTCGTAACTTAGACCTTCAATTTCCCGCAAAGTTATGGCTTCACGCAAATCAGAGGGCAATTCACTCATCGCCTGATAAATCGTCGCCTCCAGCTCACTTGCCAATGCTTCGCGTTCGGGAGACGCATATTCTTTCAGCCACTCGCTGGCACCATAGTCCTCCGCTTCCTGGGCATCAATACTATTTGCCGGGTTCTTCCGTGATTGTGACACCAGATGATTTTTCGCCGTATTAATGGCTATACGATACAGCCATGTATAAAACGCACTGTCGCCACGAAAATTCGGTAAGGCGCGATAGGCTTTAATAAAAGCTTCCTGTACGACATCAGGTACATCTGACTGGTTTCTTAAAAAACGGGAAACCAGCTTCGATACCCGCAACTGGTATTTTAATACCAGCATATCAAAAGCTTTTTTATCACCCTGTTGAACCCTGACAACCAGGGCCTGATCAATCTCACGTTCGCTCATCGAGCCTCCTCGTAAATGAGCGACATACCACCCTGCAAACTGTGACTAACATTTATCAATTTAGTTCCCGCAAATTTTATATGTTTTATGTTTTATTCTACCGGCAGAAAATGGCTAGCACTTTCCTTCTGATTTCTATTACAACAACGGCTACTGCTGACAAAACCGATTTTATTCCACATTTTCAATAAACGGTGAAAACAATGCCTTTCCTGAGATATAATCAAAGTAGTCTTAAGTTTAAACGAAAATTTCAGCTTTATATCAACTGTTTTCACATGTTTGTTCATTGACCATTATGCCAAAAACCCATCAACACGATACTCTTATCATAGGCGGCGGTGCCGCAGGACTCAGTCTGGCATTGCGTCTCGCCGATAATTGCCGTGTTGCCATTATAACCAAAGGCCCAAGTAAAGACGGCAGCACCTATTTTGCCCAGGGTGGAGTGTCGGCCGTTTTGAGTGAAGCTGATTCTTTTGCCTCACATATAAACGACACACTGAATGTCGGTGGTGGCCTGTCGGACATCAACACGATCAGGTTTACCGTTGAAAACGGCCCTGAAAATATCCGCTGGATGCAGGAACTGGGGGTTCCTTTCAGCAGTGATATTTTCAGTTCCGGCAAGCGAAGGCTGCACCTCACCCGTGAAGGCGGCCATAGCCATCGCCGCGTAGTACACGCTGCCGATGCCACCGGCAAAGCCATGAGCGATACTCTGGAAAATCACGCCCGGCAACACCATAACATCGAATTTTATGAACATCATCTTGCTGTCGATTTAATTACCACGGAAAAACAGGGATATAACGATATCGAAAACACCTGTATCGGCGCGTATGTATTCAATAAAAAGACCCGTCTGGTTGAAACCTTTTCAGCACGCTCGGTGGTACTGGCCACCGGTGGTGCCAGCAAAGTATATCTATATACCAGTAATCCTGACGGCTCTACCGGTGATGGTATTGCTATGGCATGGCGGGCAGGCTGTAGCGTCAGCAATATGGAATTCAATCAGTTTCACCCCACCTGCTTGTATCACCCCGAAGCCAAATCCTTTCTCATCAGTGAAGCGGTACGTGGTGAAGGCGGAAAACTGTTGTTACCTGACGGCCAACCGTTTATGCAAAAGTTTGACCAGCGTGGCGAGCTTGCCCCCCGTGACATTGTTGCTCGCGCCATTGACCATGAAATGAAACGCCTGGGCGTGCCCTGCATTTATCTTGATATCAGCCACCGTTCTGCCGCATTTATTGCTTCACATTTTCCGACTATTTATCAGCGCTGCAAACAATATGGCATTGATATCACCAAAGAACCTATCCCGGTCGTTCCTGCCGCGCACTATACCTGTGGCGGTGTTAACACCAACCTGAATGGTCGAACCGAAATCAGTCATTTATACGCCATTGGTGAAACAGCCCATACCGGGCTACATGGTTCCAATCGTATGGCCAGCAATTCATTGCTGGAATGCCTGGTCTTTGCGCAATCTGCAGCCAGAGATATTATCTCCCGCCTGAGCGAACCATCGCACAACCGGGAAATCTCAAACTGGGATGAAAGCCGGGTCACCGACTCCGACGAGGATGTAGTCATCTCCCATAACTGGGATGAGTTACGCCGTTTCATGTGGGATTATGTCGGGATTGTAAGAACCAATAAACGACTGGAACGAGCCATGCACCGTGCGAGCCTGTTACAGCAGGAAATTGATGAGTATTACAGCAATTTCCGGATCAGTAATGACCTGATCGAATTGCGTAACCTGACCGTGGTGGCTGAACTTATTATTCGCAGCGCGATGAAACGTAAAGAAAGCCGCGGCCTGCATTTTTCTCTTGACTACCCGGCAGTTGATGACAGCACTGCCTCTGAAAATACCGTTTTAAAACCGCAACATAAATCAGTCACTGAAAAAATTAAAATTATTAAATAAATATTCAGTTATAAGTTGCAATTTAGAAATAAAAGCAACAATACAAACTTAAAACCCGATACTTAAAACTTTCAACTTAAAACTTATCTTCTATGTCACAAGCAAACTACTTTATAGAACCCGAACAACTCGAAACACTCAGCAACAATGAAAACCTTGTTATTGTTGACCTGTGCAAAGCCAAACAATATGCACAGGCGCATATCCCTGAGGCACATTTTGTCAACTATGCGGACATTGTGAAAATTGACAAACCGGTAATGGGATTACTGCCCGACAATGATAACTTTTCCGCCCTGTTATCCAGCCTGGGCATAACAAAAAAATCACTGATCGTTGCTTATGATGACGAGGGTGGTGGTTGTGCCGCAAGGTTCGTCTGGACACTACATGTTTTCGGCCATGAAACAGCCGTGGTTCTCAACGGAGGTTTACACAGCTGGGCGAATGAAGGCCATCAATTAAGCAATGCTGCACCCGACAAACCTGCCGCCAGTAATTACTCGTTGAAAAAAACCCATCACCACACCGCCAGCCGTGCCTTCATACAAACACATCTGGACGATAACAATGTGGTTTTACTGGATGCCCGCTCCCCAGCCGAATACAACGGTGAGAAAAAATTTGCTGATAAAGCCGGGCGTATCCCCGGTGCGATTCATTATGAGTGGACGGAATCCATGAATAAAAACAACAACCTTCGCCGGCTTCCCGCTGATGAAATTCAGCAACGACTTGATGATCTGGGTATCACACAGGACAAGGAAGTCGTCTGCTACTGCCAGTCACACCATCGCTCAGCCTATTCCTGGCTGGTATTAAAATCACTGGGCTATGAAAATGTGCTGGGCTACCCCGGCTCATGGTCCGAGTGGGGTAATCACCCGGATACGCCAGTAGAAAAATAGTTGGCGGTTGGCAATTAAAAACGTTAGTCCGCAAAAAACGCAAAAGACGCGAAAAAAACAAAACAATAATCAATGATATAAATGCAGGTCGGGCACTGCCCGACAGAACAGGGCTTATGTACTCAAGAAACAGCGAGCAGTACACACCCACAAAAAAACTGACTTTTTTCGCGTCTTTTTGCGTTCTTCGCGGACCATTGTTTTTGACTTTTAACTTAATAGCATGTGATCATATGCAGAGAATATGCTCACGATAATGCTTGAGTTCATCAATAGAATCTTTAATATCCTGCATTGCCAGATGACTGGATTCCTTGTTATAAACCATTTTCTTGTCTGGTGACCAGCGACTGGTAAGCTCTTTCAAGGTACTGACATCAAGGTTGCGATAATGAAAAAAATCTTCCAGTTGCGGCATATATCTCGCCAGGAACCGTCTGTCCTGACAAATACTGTTACCACACATTGGTGACTTTCTGGCAGAAACATATTGCCTTAAAAAGGCCAGCGTTAAATTTTCAGCGGTTTCTTCAGAAATAGCACTATTATGCACCCGATCAGTTAAACCTGACTTACCATGCTGATTAGTACACCACTCATCCATATTAGCCATAGCCTCATCAGGCTGATGAATAACAATAGATGGTCCTTCATCCAGAATATTAAGGTTTTTATCCGTAATAATCGTCGCAATTTCTATAATAAGATCAGAATTCGGATCCAGACCGGTCATTTCAAGGTCTATCCAGATAAGGTTTTCATCGTTTAATTTCGACATTTTTATTATTTTCCTGAAAGCGTGCGCTGATTTTGCACAATATAACTTTATCCGTAGCGTAAGGCAATACTCAGGCAAAAGCAGCGATTAAAGAATTTATGGCTTCAATTACCGCTTTCATGCAATATTGAGCATTGCCAGAATTGATGATCATTAATCAGAGCAGCTTTAAAATACTTAATCCGTAATGTCCGGTGTTTTTAAGTTGTCTAATCAGTGTTATATTCAGCAGCTGGTATATGTAGAACAATCAAAAGGCTTTTTAATGGATCAGGTACACTCTTTTACACTTTTATTTTTAATCATGCTCTTGCTGTCAACGCTGATGCGTCTGTATTTATCACAGCGACAGATAAACTTTGTTTCCAGACATCGCGCACAAGTCCCTGAATCCTTTGCCGATAATATTACTCTGCAGGAACATCAAAAGGCCGCCGACTACACCACGGCAAAAGTTAAATTCGGTCGATTACCGCTTTTTTACGAAACCATCCTTTTACTTGCATGGACGCTGGGTGGCGGCCTGGAATGGCTGGATCAGAATATTATCAGTCTGCAGTTAAACCCCGTCTTAACCGGAATCACGGTCATTCTGATTTACACCTTGATCTCGGCATTACTTGATTTACCTTTTTCAATCTACAGCACCTTTGTTATTGAAGAGAAGTTTGGCTTTAACCGCACTACCATAAAAACATTTATTATCGATATGCTAAAAGGCAGTATTTTAGGACTGATTATCGGGGTGCCACTTTTGTACGTTATTTTATGGCTGATGGAACAGGCCGGTGAGCAGTGGTGGATATATACCTGGCTGGTTATCAGTGGCTTCAGCCTGTTTATGATGTGGGTTTATCCAACCTGGATTGCCCCCATATTTAACAAGTTCGAGCCTCTTGAAGAAGGCGAAACACTTAACCGTATAACCAGCCTGCTGACACGCTGTGGTTTTAACAGCAATGGTATTTTCGTTATTGACGGTTCTAAACGCTCCTCTCATGGCAACGCCTATTTCTCCGGTTTTGGCCGTAATAAGCGTATTGTCTTTTTTGATACCTTATTAAAAATGTTAAGTGATGATGAACTGGAAGCGGTACTGGCACACGAACTTGGCCATTTCAAGAAAAAGCATATTATCAAAAGTATGATTATTTCTTTTGCCACAACCCTGGCCGCACTGGCAATACTGGCCTGGCTAATGAAAGCCGACTGGTTTTATAGTGCTTTGGGTATCAGTCATGCTTCCACCTATATGGCCCTGTTACTGTTCACTCTGATTACCCCGGTATTCACTTTCGTGTTCCAGCCTTTGTTCAGTATCTTTTCACGAAAAAATGAATTTGAAGCCGATGCTTTTGCTGCACAGCAGACTGATGCCAAATATTTGATCCATGCGCTTGTTGGTTTATACCGCGAAAATGCCAACACCCTGACACCCGATCCTGTATATTCGGCATTCTATGATTCACACCCGCCGGCACCGGTCAGAATTGCCCACCTGAATGCGCTTAGCCACTAATAACAGAGAACTTCATTAATCGCGAAACGCATTACCGTAATAGCAACATTGCAGCATTGGCAAAATCAACCATGATTTACAATACCAGGAGAGAAGATGATGAAACCAGCAATAATATGTTTTACCCGTTGTTTACTATTTACCTCGGCACTGGGCTTCAGCATCAACAGTTCGGCCGACAGTGAGCATGAAATAAAAGACCCGATTAAACACGGTGAAGAAGCACACCAGAACCACTGTTACAAATGCCACAGCGATGATGTTTACACACGTGAAAATCGTTTTGTGAAATCGATTGACGCCTTAAGCAAACAGGTAGTACGCTGCAAGGAAGGTAGTAACATCCCCTGGTTTGATGAAGATGCAGATGCTGTAGTACAGTTTTTAAACAACAAATATTACCGGTTTTAAATGAGTGAATTAAACACACAACAGGACAATAAGGCGGTTGTGATACAAACAGAAAAACTATCAGCCCATGGCTAAACGCAAACTTTCCAAACAGCAGCAACGTCGTATTGCCAGCCAACAAAAAAACAAAATCAAGGATGAAGCATCCTCTTCAGCTGATGAATTCAGCACAGATAAAACCGGCAGCGATGACACCAGTTCACAAATAGCTCGCGTTATCAGCCATCATGGCAAACAACTGTTTGCAGAAATTGAAATATCAGAAAACGAATATCAGAAAATAAAATGCAAAATCAGACAGAACCTCGGTGAAATTGCCTGTGGTGATCTTGTTGTTGTTCAGCAGGCACAGAACACCAGTGGTGAATCACAGAATGTTGTGGTCGCAATAAAAGAACGCACAAACCTGTTAACCAAAACCGGCTTTGCCGGAGCCATAAAACCGGTAGCTGCCAATATCGGACAGATCGTCATTGTCACTGCCGTAAAGCCAAAACCAAACCCTTACCTGATTGACCGCTATCTGGCCTCAGCTGAAAACCTGCCGGCAAAAGCCGTCATCGTCATCAATAAGGCCGACATGGCTGATAATGAAACAAAGCAACTTATTGATGATTTAACCGTGCTGTACCAGACGATTGGCTATCCTGTTATTTCCACCAGTATGAAACAGGAAACCGGGCTGGATACTTTATCGCAGGCCCTTAGCCATACCACAAGTATTCTTGTCGGTTTGTCAGGTGTTGGCAAGTCATCTATTGTTAAGAAAATACTGCCCAAAGAAACCATAAAAATTGGCGATACCTCTACCGCAACCGGAGAAGGCAAACATACCACCACCGTTTCCGCCCTGTACCACCTGAAGGGCCAGGGCATCATCATCGACTCACCCGGGGGACGTGACTTCACACCTATCAATAAAAGTATCAGTGAAATCACTTATGGCTTTAAAGATGTAAGACAGTTCCATGGACTTTGCAAGTTCTCCAATTGCAGCCATCTGAATGAGCCGGGCTGCGCCATGAAACAGGCGGTTGCAGACGGCAGGTTAAATGCACAACGTTTTAATAATTACTTACGCCTGGTCAAGGAATTCAGCGAAAAGGAATAAGTGAAGGCGGGCTTTTATAAAACCTCGGCAGACAGGCGGAAATTCACCGATATCGGATTATGGTCAGATGAAGAAACCTGCTGCACCTGATGACTGACCACCTCCAGCCCGCGATAAAACACATGATCGATCGCCATGCCAAAAACATGCGTTTTGTTATTCACGGAATACTCAAGCCCGGACAATGACAGCCGCCTGACCATATCATGCACTTCAGCCATCCGCTCATCACTCCAGCTGTTAAAGTCACCGGCAACAATCATCGGACCGTCATGATGTTTTATGGCATGATACAACTGCTGCAACTGCTGGCGATAACTGCTGGTTCCCAGAGTAAAATTAATGCCATGAATATTGGCAAGCAGCAGTTTTTTGTCAGAACCATTAATCGGGTAATAACTGACCAGTGTTGATTTGGGAATACGGATAACCGGCTCTGTGGTTTTAAAACCACAGCTGTAAACAGCATCGGAACGGGCAGCATTCATAACACCCGCTGCCGCACCATTCAAATAAAAGGCTGCATTCATTATCCAGTTAAACCTGTGTTGTGCCAGCAGCTCTGTTAACTCATCATTTAACATCGCTTCCTGTATGCTCATCAACTGATGCGTTTCAGCAAACATTGATAAATCCTGCTGCCAGTTATCACCATCACCTTTATACAAATTCCAGTTTAAAAAACGAATGTTATCCGGGTTCAAACCTGATGCTGTATTTAATGACCGGGATAACAGCACCGGTTGCTGACACGATTGCAATTCAATACCGGCTTTCGATTGCACACCGGGAACATGCGTGGCACTGGAAAAAGCCTGGTTAGGCTCACCGAGACTGACACAGGACAGCAGCAACAGGAAAGCCAGTGATAACACAAGCAATAGCAGAGAATAATGTTTAAATCTGACTGGCATACTAAAATCAAATAAGGTCAACGGTCATCTTTATAATATAATGCCATATTCTTTACATTCAAGCATGAGCACAATAATAAGCTGCACAGGCAGATACAATCGCGCGTGAAAAACAACAGTACTCAATCCGGCTTCTACCTGTTAAGCGACAACACCGATGCATTTATTGCCCGTTTTGCGCTGGCCACCATGGCTGAAAAAACCCTGGATATCCAGTATTACATCATGCATAACGATGCCAGTGGTCAATACCTCTATTATGCCATTTTATCAGCCGCAAACAGAGGTGTTCGCGTGCGTATTCTGGTAGACGATATTAATTTATCAGGACGTGATCAACGCTTAAAAACTTTCAGCCAGCATGAAAATATTGAAATACGTATTTTTAATCCGCTGGCCAGCCGCGACTGGTTCAGAAATATAGAACTGATTATTAACCTGAATCGCGCCGGCCGGCGTATGCACAACAAGGCCTTTGTTGCTGATAATTCAGCAGCGATTATCGGCGGCAGAAATATCGGTGATGAATATTTTGATGCCA
This sequence comes from Gammaproteobacteria bacterium, assembly GCA_024277705.1. GTDB lineage: Bacteria > Pseudomonadota > Gammaproteobacteria > SZUA-229 > SZUA-229. Next base: position 2,072 of record JAJRUQ010000136.1, on the reverse strand, counting down.
GGCCGAACCTGAACTTTGTCGATCTCGATATGTTATCAATCGGGCCGATTGTAAGTGATATCACCAAAAGCTTTAATGATTACTGGAACAGCCGCTGGGCAACAGCGATAGAAAAACTCAGCAAGCGCAAGGTTGTCCAGACCCAACTATTGTCGATGCAACGAAAACTCAAGGACAAATGGTTTCGTATAAAAAATACGGCCTATTTCAAATCCATACAAAACGCTGAACTGACAAAAAATATCATTCAGAAAAAGATAGCATTTATCTGGGCAGATGCAGAGTTGTTTTACGACTGCCCGAACAAAATCAGCAGCCATGCATCAGGAACTACCACCCACTTCGGCCCTCAGGTATTACCGTATTTCGAACAGTCTAAAAAAGAGTTATTACTGGCTTCGCCCTATTTCGTACCGGGAACTTCCGGTACCAAATGGTTTACTGATAAAAGCGAACAGGGGGTACAGATAAAAATTCTTACCAACTCGTTAGCGGCAACCGATGTTATTGCTGTTCATGCCGGTTATGAAAAATACCGGAAAATGTTACTTGAAAAAAACATTTCCCTGTTTGAACTTAAACCAACAGCACACGCATCTATTTTCAATAAACATAAAAAGCGCCAGCACCATTCTCAGGCCAGCCTGCATGCAAAATACATGATCGTCGATCGACAATATGTGTTTGTCGGCTCCGCCAACCTTGATCCACGCTCTAACAGACTGAATACCGAAATAGGCATTATGGTCGACAGTAAAGAACTGGCCGAACAGGCAGTATTATTATTTAACCGGACCATCGCTGCTGAGAACAGCTATCAAATAAAACTCTCCGCTAAAAACGGTAAACTGCGCTGGCACACACAGGAACATCATCAGGAAAAAATTTATCGCACAGAACCTGATGCCCGTCTGTTAAGAAAACTGGCGGTTTTTTTCATTCGTTTACTGCCGATAGAAAATCTGCTGTAAAAACATTGTACGCTATCGCCATGCATGGCCAAACTGCAGATAAAAGGCGGTATCTTCCGGATCTCTTGCAATATCAAAACCAGCATGAACAGCAAAACGACGGGCAATAAAATAGCGCATTACCGGTATAACGAATATTGTCGTTTTTCCAGACACCAGAATATACACCGCCAGCCATCCATGTATCATTTTCGGTGTACATACCATCCTTAGGGTCGATAAAATCATCCATAAACGAGGCAGCATAAAGGGCCTGCCAAGGGAACAGGCAGAACAAAAGGCACAGGCGTCGCAGCATGTGAGGGCGTTTAAAGCAAAAAACGTTTTAACCACGAGGCACAGAGAAAACATTCAGGAGCTGGCCATCCTGTTGCAGGAGCGGAATGAATTCCGCTCCTGCAGATTATATGAAGCCGCGAAATATTGTCTCTGTGCCCTCTGTGCCTCTGTGGCTAATGTTTTTACTTACGCCGGCTTTTGAAAAAAGCCTGCAACATGGCGCGGCTTTCATTGGCAAGCACACCACCGGTCACCTCAAAAAAATGATTATGCGCATTGGCTTCCAGCAGGTTGAAGGCACCACCCAGTGCGCCGGTACGCAGCTCGGACGCACCGTAGACCAGACGTGATACCCGGGCATGAATCATTGCACCGACGCACATGGAACAGGGTTCCAGAGTAACGTAAAGCGTGGTGCCGGTAAGACGGTAGTTCTGCAGCTTTTCGCCAGCTGCGCGCAACACCACGATCTCGGCATGCGAGGTGGCGTCATGGGTGGAAATGGGCCGGTTGAAACCCCCGGCAATAATCTCATCGCCCTGAACCAGCACCGCACCGACGGGCACTTCTCCTGCAGCTTCGGCTTGTTGCGCCAGTTTAAGGGCGTGGTGCATCCAGTGATCATCATTCATAAGCTGTGAACGATAGCTGATAATGAAAGCACCTTCAAGAAAAACCGGGAGCTGATACTCAATATATGCATCCGCAAGCTCTTTCGCTTTTCTATCAAAAATTGGCTGGTTATTTCTTGCTTTGGCAATATAGTCCAAGTAAATATTTCGTGCTCTTTCACGTGCTAAATCAATATCTCTAGTACGCAGT
>JAJRUQ010000135.1 GCA_024277705.1 Gammaproteobacteria bacterium | reverse complement strand
TTGTCTTGATTGGAGCCATTACTAATCCGCAATTGATACAGCCCTGGCTTGGTATTATTGATGAGTGTGAAGTGCCTTTATCCGGTATCTGGAGCCTGCCGCTGATAAGTAAACAATTGCTGAAGCGTATAAAAGCGACAACAGGTAAGGTTTTACTGGTGAGTCAGCAGGTTAACAGTAATGTACGGCAGACCTTATTCAAGGACGGTGTATTAATTTCAAGTCGGCAGTCGATTATAAATCAGGATATTAATGATATATCCGGCATAGGTGAACTGGCAGCACCGGAAGTAAAACGTACGATTGAATTTTTACGGTCGCAGAATCATGTTTCAGCAGATGAAATAATAAACCTGCATATTTTAGGCAGCGATACACAAATACAGTCCCTGCAGCAATCATTTAAAGCGAATGAGCATCAGACTGTTACCATCCATAATATCAAAGATATATTGTCAGATTTTGGCCTCAGCAATGTCAGTGCTAAATTTTCCGATGGAATATTTGCCTGGTTATGTGTCAGCCAGTCATTCAGCTTCAGTCATTATGGGGCTAAAGAAATTTTTAATCGATACCATACTACACTGGCAGCAAAAGCCTTATACGCTGCCAGTATTATGGTTTTCCTTATTGGCGCGCTGATAACGCAGTCTAATATTTTGTCAGTCATCGAATATGAAAAATCGATATCACTGATTAAAAAGGAAGAGAATACATATAAAAAGCTTTATGTGGAAAAATTTAAAGAGTTCGAAGAAGTGTTTGCAAATGCAGGTGTCATGAACTCGGCCGTAGAGTTAGCAGAAAGAATTAAATCAAACAGTGCAACTTCGCCGCTGGACTTTATGATAACGCTCAGTGAGATACTCAGTAAGGCAGAAGAAGGTATATTGCATATCGACCAGATTGAATGGCATGCAGTTACTCTGAATGAAACATCGGAAGTATATTTAAATGCTAATTTTACTGATGATAAACCGATCCTGCATAAAGCAATAGTAACGGGGCGTATTGATGATCCGGAACATAAGTATCGTGAGTCAGTTGATCATATTCAAAGAATTATTGCAGCGATAGAAGCGGGCGATCGAGTGGCTTCGGTAAAAGTTCTGTCATTACCGGTGGATATGCGATCCGAGAGCAATTTTTCTACAGAAGCAGGCCTGGAAACCAGCCTGTACCAGGAAAAAGAATTAAGTGGTGTTTTTACCCTGGAAATTATAATGAAGGCTGCAGAACATGGTTAAAAAACTTACACCTGCACTGGCCCGCTCTCTGATGGTGTTTGTGGCGTTGCTAATCATTAATATTATTCTGGTATCTACGTCATCAATTTATATGAATGATATTTATAGTGAGCAACAGTCAGCAAAGCGGGCAATGCGTATCTGGCAATCAAAAATAAACAGCTCGGTTGCAAATAACCAGATTATTGATGAATTTGAACGTAATTTTCTAAAACTGGTTGATCAGGGTGTGGTCGGTGCAGAAAATCGCCTGAGCTGGTTTGAAACTATTCAGCAGACAGCAAAAAAGCGCGGCATGCCATCGGTAAAGTACAGCATTTCAACTCAGAAAATACTGGATAAGGCGAATTTAAAAAAGGAATATCAGGGAATTGACGTCTTTAAAAGTATTATGACACTGGATATAAAAATGGCGCATGAAGGAGATTTATTTGCGCTGTTGAATGATCTTAGGCGGGCAGACGGTTTGTACACAATTGATAAATGCGATATCGAGAAAATAAGCAGAAAAGGTGTCGATTCAGAAAACAACATGAAGGCTTTTTGTGAGCTTGGCTGGTATACCTTCAAGGGTTCAAGGGCTGGTAAAGGTAAACGTAAACGAGGTTAAGGGTAATGTATGATGATGCTTAAGTTAACAATTGTAGTGTTTACAGTTCTACTTGCATGCGTTGCGCGGGCCGACTATAGAGTGGATGATTTACAAAAATTATTTACAGACAAACAGCAAAGGGAGCGAATTGATGCAATACGATCGGGGCGCTTTAACAGCGGTGAAAACAGGAAATCTGAAAAAGTTCATGTTAGCGGATATGTGACCAGAAGCGACGGTAAAAATATTGTCTGGTTGAATAACAAAAATACCATTAACAACTCCAGGGTGGATGACGTAAAGGTATATCGTTCAATGGTTGGTAAAAATAAAAAAATAACCATTTCAGTAGATGGCAAAAGTGTTCGTTTAAAGCCGGGCGAAACCTGGTATAAAAACTCAGGCAAGATTGTTGATAACCACTAATTATAATCCGGCTAAAAAAAAACAGGAAGGATTTGCGCTACTGATTCTGGTAGTGGTAATAATGTTAGTTATCACTACGTTTTATTTTTCAAGTATATCAATTGTAGAAATAAAGGTTGATAGCCTGCAGCAAACACGTTCTGCCCTGAAGCAGGCAAAGCAGGCATTAATCAACTATGCAGTGGTAAGGCAGTATGACGCAGGTAAGGCTGGCAGGCTGGGTAAACTGCCATGTCCGGATTACAGTGGTAATGGTAATGAAGGGACACAGGACGGCAATTGCGGTAATGCCTATGCTAATGCTATCGGTTTATTGCCATGGACCACATTGGGCATTAGCGCACTAAAGGATGACAATGGTAATTGCTTAATCTATGCGGTATCACCAGCTTATAAAACAGGTCCGGTGGCAGCACTAAATCCGGATAGCTATGGACAGATGAAAATAGTTAATGAGGCCGGTAATGTGATTCTAGGTCTTGTGCCGGAGGATAGGCCGGTCGCTGTTATTTTTGCGCCGGGAAAAGTGCTGCCGGGGCAGAACAGAGCGTTTGATGCCAGCACGCTTTGTGGTGCAGACTATGGAAATCTGTCGGCTTATCTGGATAATGACGGTACCACAGATAATGCCGCCATTGATGCCGGAGTTGATAATATTATTGATCAGTTTGTGCAGATGTATCCGGGCTCGGACACATCTGCCAGTCCGTTGAATGACCGAATAATTACCATTACACAGCGTGAGCTATGGCTTGCGCTGGACGGTATAATCACAGATGCTTCATTTACAGACAAAATGAGGAAGCTGACAGAAGCTCTGGCATTGTGTGTTGCCGGTTATGGTGATAATAATCGTGGCCACATGCCAATGCCAGCAGCACTGGATTTAAATGGTGGCGAGTATCGAAAAACATTCGATTATGATGACAGTGGTGATTTTACAAAAGGTTTTGCCGGCCGGTTGCCTTATGATGTGACGCAGGCGAACGGTAAATTATCAAATAGCAATGATGATTATATTTTTTTTAACAGTTACTGTAACAATATTGATTTGATAACAACGGCAGACATTGAAGCAATAAACTTTAAGGGTGATTCAGGTAGTGATGCATGCGAGTATTTTGATCTCTGGGAAAACTGGAAGGACCATTTTTTTTATGCGTTATCAAAAAATTACCGACCGGTTTCTCCGGCTGGTATGAACGTTTCGCCAGCAGAACCATGTACTGCTATGACGCCGGATTGTGTCAGAGTAGGTTCTCCATATTACGCGGCTATAGTGTTTTTTGCGGGCACAAAACAGGCAGGACAGCAGCGATATTCACCGCCACATGATGACGCGCTGGCGCTGGACGGTGTAGATGACAAGGATGAGGTGCTTAATTATCTGGAAAATAATAATGCAGCTAATTTTCCGGATGATAATGGTAACAAACGTTATAACCCTGTGGATACTGCAACGAGTAACGATATTATGTTCTGTATTAAAGAAGACATGAGTGTAGTTGAATGTTTGTAAACTATTCAGAAAATCATTCCGGATTTACGCTGATTGAGATGGCGGTGGTGCTGGTGATTGTCAGTCTGCTACTCGGCAGTTTTATCGGTACGTTTGCCGAGCGCATAGAAACCACACAGAGGGATAATACTAAAAAAGAACTGGAAGAGATTAAACAGGTATTAATGGCCTATGCTTTTTCACAGGTAAGTCCAAGGCTGCCCTGCCCGGATACCAGTAGCCCGCTGGACGGAATTGGAGATTGTGCGGCCGGTGTGAATTATGGTTTTATTCCATGGAAAGACCTTGGTGTAGGATATGCTGATGCCTGGAATGTTCGCTATCGTTATTGGGCAAATACGGATTTTGTTAACGGTTTTCAGCTAACAACAGATAACAATAAAAGCACAACGGTGAGAACCAGGATAGGAGACAGTGAAACGGTATTAGTTAATAATGCGGTTGCAGTGATTTTTTCAGCTGGAAAAAACGGCTGGGGAGGAATAACCGTGGACGAACAGGTTATAGCATCGCCCCCGGCCACATCAGATGAAAGCGCTAATATTAATGCTAACTTCATGGCTCGCACCCCTTCAAAACAAGGTGCCGCAGCTATAGGTGGAGAGTTTGATGATATTCTGGTGTGGATAAACAGCTATGAGATAAAAGCCAAAATGGTCGAAGCCGGTGTATTGCCTTAAAATAATTTACCACCACCTTAAAATGAGTCGTTTAAACCTGTCAAGATCCGAGATGGTTTAACAGCCGACAATGAGCTAAAGGAGAAGTTGTAAGTTTTAAGTTACAAGTTGTAGGTTTAAAAACTTTAAAAACAATAGTCCGCGAATTAGGGCAGGACGCCCGTAAATAGAATAACGCAGGAGCAGTTATCGAGAACGCAAAAGACGCAAAAAAACCACAAAAAATCC
>JAJRUQ010000134.1 GCA_024277705.1 Gammaproteobacteria bacterium | reverse complement strand
GCGCCATCGCAGGCTGTGCTATTCAGGCAGATATCACCGTGTGTTTTATCGGACTGAAGCAGGGGCTTTTTACCGGGCAGGCAAAAGATGTTTGCGGTGAAATTGTTTTACATGATCTTGCTGTGCCTGATGCAGCGTATGTACAGCTTGAAGCCGATGCACAGCTTGAAGCCGATGCGCGATTAATCCAAAGCGTTGATTACGCTTTATTGCCAAAACGCAAAGCATCGTCAAACAAGGGAAACTTCGGCCATGTGCTGATTGTCGGTGGCAACAGTGGCATGCCGGGCGCGGTTATTCTGGCGGCGAAAGCAGCGCTGCGCACCGGTGCCGGCCTGGTGACTATTGTTACTGTGGCTGAAAATTTGCAAGCTGTTGTTACTGCCGTGCCGGAAGCCATGGTAAAAGTCTGCGATGAAAACACCTTGCCTGAGGTGTTAAACGCGGCATTTCTGGAAAAGATCACACACGTTGCCATCGGCATGGGGCTGGGGCAGGATGGCTGGTCGCAGGCTATGTTGCATTTTTCTGCCTCGCTGAATAAACCCATGCTGCTTGATGCCGATGCCTTGAACCTGCTGGCAAAAAATAATATAGAAATAAAATCACCGCTGGTGATAACGCCGCATCCCGGTGAAGCCGCAAGGTTGCTATCGAGCGCGTCAAGCCTGACCAGCGCGGATATTCAGCGTGATCGTTTTCTGGCGATCAGGCAATTGCACCAGTTGTTTGCCAGTTGTGAATCTTGCGTCGTCATTCTGAAAGGTTCAGGTAGCCTGATCTTCGATGGTCAAAAAATAAACGTTTGTTCGTTGGGAAATGCAGCGATGGCAGCACCTGGCATGGGTGATGTATTAAGTGGCATCGTTATCGCTCTGATGGCGCAGAAGATAGCCATCAGTGATGCAGCAGAGCTCGGTGTTTGTCTGCATGCTGCAGCAGCAGGATTGTATACAGGGGAGAAAACACGTGGTTTACTGGCATCCGATGTGATAGACAGACTGGTCGATGTTCTGCAATGAATCTGTTTAGCAGAAAACTGATGACCTTCTTGCACGTTACGGTTGCCGTGACCCTGAATCGGGTATGTTAACAGTGAAAAAAAATTTTTTTCTGGCAGATGAATCACAGCAGATTGCGTTAGCCAAAAAAGTCGCCGAAAATATTAATACATCTTTTATCATCTTGCTAAAAGGTGATCTGGGTGTGGGTAAAACTACTTTTGCCCGTGGTTTTGTTCAAGCCAGTGGTTTTGAGGGCGTGGTAAAAAGCCCGACTTATACGCTGGTTGAACCTTATCCCATCAGCCAAAGCCGGATGTGTTACCACTTTGATCTTTATCGACTGGCGGATCCTGAAGAACTGGAATTCATCGGCGCCCGTGATTATTTTAACGATACCGATGTTTGTCTGATTGAATGGCCGGAAAAAGCGGAGGGTTTTTTACCTGCTGCTGACTGGGTGTGCGAGTTCAGTCACCAGGAAGAAGGAAGAAAACTTGAGATCACAGGAATGAGTGCTAAAGGAAATAATTTAATGTTACAGCTCTTTGCTGACGATTAACTATAGGAAAGTTACGTATCTATATAAAAAATAATAAAAAAACTTGCATTATTTTTAAAATTAGCCACAATAGTGTTACTTATAAGCAATTATGTAAAATTGTGCGAACGTAAAATAATAAATTTGAGCTATTAATTTGAGTATGGAAGGCAATCGTCGAAATTTTTTAAAAAGTTTAGCTGGACTAAGTAGTCTGGCTGTTGCTGCGGTACCCGGTTTATCTTCGGCTTCCGCTAAAAATGCACAAATTCAGGATATACGTTTATCTAAAAACAAGAGTTATGTGCGTTTAGTGTTTGACATGGATAAACTTGCCGACCACTCAATATTCTCACTGCATAAACCTGAACGTGTTGTTCTGGATATTAAAAATGCCAGTATGCCACATGGTATGGTTGATCAGGTGCAGGCAAACTCACTGATACGCAGTATTCGCAGTGGCGTAAGAAATGGCCATGATTTACGAGTGGTATTTGATCTGAGTAACAATGTTACTCCACGCAGTTTTATTCTTGCCCCTTCCGGGAAATCAGGGCATCGTCTGGTGCTTGATTTACATGATAAAAAACTTACAACGAAAGCAAAAACATCAAATAAACGTGATGTTATCATTGCCATAGATGCCGGTCATGGCGGCAAAGATCCGGGGGCAACCGGTCGTGCAGGCACACATGAAAAACGTGTAACCTTGCAGATAGCCAAGCGCCTGGAAAAAACCATTAACCAGCAGCGTGGCATGCAAGCCATACTGGTGCGCAAGAATGATCGCTATATGCGATTACGAGACCGTATTCAAAAAGCACGTGAGCATCATGCTGACATGATGATTTCATTACACGCAGATTCGTTTCCGGATCCGCGAGCACGTGGTTCATCTATTTATGCCTTATCCGTTGATGGTGCAAGTTCTGAAACTGCACGTATGATGGCAGAAAAAGAAAATGCAGCCGATTTGTTGTTTGGTGATGTCAATCTGGCGGTTGAAGATCAAATGGTTAAAGAGGTGCTGTTTGATCTATCTCTGACCGGTACAATTGAGTCCAGTCTTGATATAGGCAGCGAGATTTTAACCCAGATTAAAACGGTAAACAGGGTACACAAGAAAAAAGTGCAGCAGGCTGGTTTTGCGGTACTGAAAGCTCCGAATATCCCGTCGATATTAATAGAAACTGCATTTATTTCTAACCCGCGTGAAGAAAAGAATCTGCGCAGTGCATCGCATCAACAGAAGGTTGCGAAAGCAATTACCCGTGGTGTAAACAAGTATTTTTCTCGTAAGGCACCGCCCGGAACCTGGCTTGCCGAGTCACAGCTGGAATATCGAATTAACGAAAATGATAATCTTGCAAGCATTGCTTCAAGACATAAGGTAAGTGAATCAGACCTGCGTACACGCAATGCGCTGTATGCTGACAACCTGATAGCAGGACAGGTGATAAAAATTCCAGTGGGTTGATAATATAAAAACAATAATAAAACTCTCACGGAAATACTGCTAACGACCCTTTTCAGGGTCGTTTTTTTTTAAATTCATGCCTTTAGCTATTTTTTCCTGAGTGTGTAAAAAGTATCACTGAGGACAAAATCTCAGAGTAATTTATTGAGTCGCCGGTCATCTTCAGACATGGTATCTGACTTTTTTCATCATATTTTTTTGTCGTATCCACTGTTTGTGAATGACTTCACATTTTTTTAAAGGGAGTATAAAAAAAGACTGTTAATAATATGACAGTTATTTATTGCAAGTCTTAAAAACACAATATTCCGGATAACCCCCCCCCATGAAAGAGTGACATGATCGTCATTTTTCGACATTTTCGATGCGTATTTTGAGAATATTTTATGTGTAATTTTTAAGTGGCTTGTGAACTGTCAAATAAATGACGTTTTTGTCAAAAAGTGACAAGAAATTTTATGATTTTTTTATTGTTTTTTCTTTGATATTCACACACTTAGCGACTATTTTATATCTAGTACAAAGAAAAATAATAATAAACGAAATCCATGATAACTATGCCAGCTGCCAGCACTTTGAATCCTGATTTTATTTCAGTATCAAATCACCTAAATGATCTAAAGAAGATTAACCACCATTTTGCTATTAAGCATTAACGATTTAATGCCAGAGAACGTAATTAAATTTTTTATAACTTGGCCAACAATGTTGAATATTTTTCCAGACAATTTTTCCAGTCAATTTTTAAACAGTAATCGCCTGTTTAAAAAAATGACATTTGAAAAAATATTTTATATTTTTATTTTTTTATTTACATCGCTGCTAACAGAAAAAGTTTTCGCTGCAGCGGGTGATTCTATTTCCGGTACCGCAACCATCAACTATGAATTAGTCGGTACCCAGAAAGTTGAAACAGCAACCGCTGTTTTTATCGAAGACCGAAAAATCAATTTTAATGTTACGGATTTAAACGGTGGTGCATCCGTTCAGGTCATCAGTGATTTAAAAAATGCAATTCTGCAATTTTCCGTAACGAATACCAGTAACAGCATACATGATTTTTTATTAACCGCCGTTAACACAACACCAAACCCGTATGGTCTGCCCGAAGATAATATTGATCCACTTCCCGGTACGATCCAGGTTTTTGTGGAAAGTGGTGATACCCCGGGTTACCAGTCAGCAGAAGATGTTGAAATCTATATCGATGAACTGCTGCCGAATCAGGCTCGTGAGGTTTATGTACTGGCGGATATGCCTGCAGCGAATGAAGATGATGTCGCAGCCATTGCCTTAATAGCACAGGCAGCCGAGGGTAATACCGCTGATGTCGAAGGCGCGGCAATTAATGCTGATGATAATAGCCGTATCAGCCCTGCCGGTGTTTTCAGTAATGGTGCTACGGTTATGCCTGCAGGTATACCGGCAACGAACCCTGGGTCACCGGACAGCATGGAAACAGTGTTTAACGATCCTGCGGGATTAAACCCTGAAGATGTAAGTACTGACCTGAATCAGGACATCATGGGAAATGGACAGCATTCGGATGCAGGTGCCTACCGCGTTACGCCACCGGTAAAATTAACCAAGTCGCTGACAGTCATCGATACCATAGGTGGTACTGATCCGCACCAGGGTGCGACTTTACGTTACCAGATTGAAGTAGTGCTGGGTGGTAACACATCGATCAGTGATCTGATAATAAATGATGCCATTCCTGAAAACACTGTATATACCGATGGTTCTATAACGCTAAATGGAATTGCACAAACCGATGCTGATGATGCACCGGTTGATTTTTCCAGAGCTATTGATATTACCAGCAAACCGGTCACCGCTATTGAAGTAGATCTAAGCAGGGGGGGGACTGTTTCAGTCACTCCCGGTGAGAATAATATAATCGTTTTTGACGTAACCATTAAATAAAAAAGATGATTTTGAAATCATAATTTTGAACAGAGGAAAAAACAAATGAAAGCAATAAACATAAAACAACAATTAACGGTCGCACTTTTAATTTCAGTTACATCACTGATTTTTTCATTGAATGCTTATGCTGAAGAAGGTGCTATTCGGTTTACGAATAATGCATTCAAGCAGGTGTTATCCAAAGCAGCGGATGGTTCTGTGCAATACGACTATGTTGAACCTGCTCTGGTATTACCGGACGACATTATTTTGTATGAAATTGTTTTTGAAAACACATCAGACAAGGATGTGGAAAATATTGTGATTAATAATCCAATTGCGAACAATTCAAAATATAAGCCGGGTTCTGCAAGCGGTGACAATACGGATATCACTTTTTCGGTAGACGGCAAAAATTTTGCCACCGCTGATGCTCTGGTGGTGAAAGACAAAAGCGGAAAAACCTGGAAGGCAAAACCGGATGAATATACGGTCATTCGCTGGGTTTATAACAAACCGTTAAAACCCGGTGAGAAAGCCAGAGTTACATACAAGACATCGATTAAATAATCGCTTTAAGTCGCAACTTAAGAGTTTAAAACTAAAGCTTAAAAATTAAAGCCTATGCGAAGTAAACAACGACAATTTTCCAGTTACAGCCGGTCCCTTTTAGTTGGACCTTTTGTCGTTTTTACACGTGACTATTTTGACGGACAAAAACAAATGAAAATTCTGCATAAAACACTGGCTGGTTATAAGTCTGCTTACAGCAGGGACGGGCCACTTATCTTCCACATGCGTGACGGGCCACCAAATGTTACCGGCCCGCCGGGTGCCATCAGGCAGACATGTGGACCGCCGCGAAATCGTTACGATCTTGCAAGAGGTTCAAGTCCACCTACAACAGGCCCGCCGATGGAATGGCTGGTTAGAAAGAAAACGCTGAAGAAATCTGAACGATTATTTAACAACATCTGAACAGAAGCTTTAGCAAAGTAAAGGAAAAACCTAAATATTAAAAATCTCACAGAGATTTATTAGAGGAAAACATTATGAAAACGAGTAAAAGAAACAAGCTGTTAGGCTTGGCACTGGTGGGCAGTTTCAGCCTGTTTAGTGCAAGCAATGTACTTGCTGCTGCAGGTGCTGATATCGCCAATACAGCAACCTTGAGTTATACCGTCAGTGGTAATGCGCAGACGGATATATCCGCATCAGTAACGTTTAAAGAAGATCGCAAGATCAACTTTACCGTTGCCCGTGTGTCAACAAAAAATGTATCGGTCAGTGCGACTGCACAGGCAGTTGCTTTCACTATTACCAATAATGGTAATGCACCTCAGGGCTTTTTATTAAGACCGGAGCATCTGGCTGGTCTTGCTGATCCGTTTGGTGGTGGTACGAATGATATCTTTACACCTACTAACTTACAGGCGTTCATGGAAAAGGGCACAACTCCCGGCTATCAACCGGGAGAAGATATCGATGTATGGGTACCAAATGTACCTGCCGGTAATTCAGTAACGGTCTATGTGGTGTCCGATATGCCGGCTGTACGGAACGATACTACAGCGTTAGTTAATAACGATCTGTCGGTTGTTTCACTGGTTGCTCAGGTTGCCAGAGGTACGACCTCTGTTAACGGCGAGACTGTCGGTACCGGTATTGCGGCTGATGCTATTATCGATGATGATAACGGTAATCCAAGTCCGGGTGCCACCTTCCAGGTCACCAGTGGTACGACG
>JAJRUQ010000133.1 GCA_024277705.1 Gammaproteobacteria bacterium | reverse complement strand
ATCGTGAAAAAGATCAATATCAACACCATCGGCGGTGTCGCACAGCCCGGCATGACCATGATGGAGATCGTACCATCGGGTGAGCAGTTACTGGTGGAAACCAAGATAAAACCCAAAGATATCGGTTTTATTCGCCCCGGACTGAAAGCCAAGGTAAAATTCACTGCTTATGATTTTTCCAGTTACGGCGGTATGGATGGCGAAGTTGAGCAGATCTCAGCAGATTCCATTACCGATAAAAAAGGCCAGACCTTTTATCTGGTGAAAATAAAAACAGATAAAACCCATTTGGGTAGTGATAAAAAACCGTTGCCTATTATCCCTGGAATGCGTGCACAAGTGAGTATCGTCGTGACCAAAAAATCAGTGTTAAGTTATTTGTTTAAACCTATTTTAAAAGCCACATTGTTTACTGAAAATAAATAGTTCGTATTGGAGAATTGCTAAAATGTTAATGGTTTTATTTAAACAGCTGGCTGTTTTTATCACAGTTTTTTTCTTATCAGTGAGTTCAGTTAATGCTATTTCGTTGGAACAGGCAGTCAAGGATGCATTGCAGACAAACCCTGAATTGCTTGAACAGAATCAACAGTTTCTGATTTCCGAACACCGTATTGATCAGGCCAGTAGTGCATATAAACCCAGTCTTGATTTGCGCGCAGCAACCGGTCGTCAGCGTACCAAGTCAACTTTTAGTACAGGGGGTAAAGAAGTTGATTTGACGCCTATCGAGAGTTCTCTGGTACTGACTCAGCCATTGTTTGAAGGATTTAAAACCACCCATGATGTTGCCAGCAGTGAAGCGGCTCATCGTGCTGAACGTTTGCAAACATTCACCAAGGCAGAGCAGATTTCATTACAGGTCGCGCAGGCTTACCTTAATGTATTAAAGACAGAAGAAATTGTAAAACTTGCTGAGAAGAATCTGAAAGTTCATGATGAGTTATACCAGCAGATTAAACGACGGTTTGATAAAGGCGCCAGTGATAAGGCTGACATGACGCAGGTTGAAGGTCGTATTGCACTGGCGAACTCAAATTTTCTGGCTTCACTGAATAATTTTGAAGATGCAAAAGCAAACTTTGAAGCCGTTGCCGGTTTTCCTGCTGCCGATTTCACACGACCGTCGGTTGATGCGTCACTGGTGCCGGCAACCAAAGATCAGGCACTGACCATTGCTGCCAGAGAACATCCACAGATACTGTCTTCCAGAGAAAGTGTTAAATCAGCACAGGAAAATTTTGAAGGTTCAAAAAGTCCGTATATGCCAAAGCTGGACCTTGAGTTAAGTGGGCGCTGGAATGAGGACGATAATGGCGTGAAAGGCACTAATAACGAATTGTCTGCACTTGTCGTGCTTAACTGGAACTTGTACCAGGGCGGGCTTAACAGTGCGCAAAGAAAAGTCGCTTTATCACAGATGGATGCCAGTAAAAGTGCCAGCAACCGGGTATTACGTCAGGTATTGCAGGAAATAAAACTTGCCTATGCCGCTTTAGAATCGACCCGACGTCAAAAGCGATTTCGCCAGGAGCATGTTGTTTTCAGTAAGGAATCCAGACGTTTGTATCAGCTGCAGTTCGATGCCGGTAAAAGAACGCTACTTGATGTATTAAATACAGAAAATGAGGTGTTTAATTCCAGCACCGCTTATGTTGAAAGTGATTATGCGTATATTTCAGCACAGTATCGTATCCTGACGGCTACCGGTCGTATGCTAACCGCCGTGAATCTTCGTACACCATGGAGTTCGGATACCAATGAAGATGGCAAAATACAATGAATAAACAGATGATTATCAATTCTTGCGTAAATTTTTCAGCCACGCTTTTGTTATCTGTCATGGGTTTAAACATCGTTAGCGCTGAGCAAGCACCCACTCAGGAAGTATGGTCTGGTTATGATGTGCCAAAACTGGAGATTGTTGGTGATAATCTGGCTGATACTGATGGCGATGGTGTTATCGATGCCCGCGATGATTGTGAAAATGTTAATGCAGATGCCGCTATCAATAACGCAGGCTGTGCAAAAGATAAAGATATCATCGCACAGACAGTATTGGACATTCAGTTTAAGACGGATGCCTGGCATGTCGATAAGAAATACTACCCGGAACTGAAACGTTTTTCAGTGTTTTACAAAAAACACCCTGCCGGTTATGTTTCTATTGAAGGGCATACCGATAATACCGGTAACGCAAAACATAATATGAAGTTATCTCAGCTTCGAGCGCAGGCGGTAGTAAAAGTACTGACGGATAACTACGGTTTTGATAAACATAAAATCAACTGGATCGGGTATGGTGAAACCAGGCCCGTCGCAGACAATAAAACCTGGTCAGGCCGTAAGAAAAATCGACGTATCGTTGCGGTTATTCGTGCGCATGAGCTACAGGAAGTGCGTAGCTGGTCAATTTATTAGCGCCTATTATGGAATAGACGATTGAAAGTTCACTGCAGTATTGACAGTCTCAACCGGTTTATCATTGAGTTTGAAAACCGACTGACGGATTACATTTAAACTTGGCAGTTACACAGAATAAATTACACCCTAGATAATCCAAATATAGGGCACAGCGCTGAAGAAATCCTGCCTGAATATTTACGCTTCCCCTACGAATGTCATGTCATTTCTATTTATTTATTGTTTGGTTTACTTTATGTGATATGATAAAGTGCTGCTATAAGATAGTAGTGTAACTATAACTATAATAAGGATTAAAGTGAGCAAAGTGAGCAAAGTGAGTAAAGTCGCGTTTCTTATTCTACCTTCTATTCTGGCACTCACCAGCTTTAGAGTTGTCGCTTTTGGTGATTTTGCTTTTGATGTTGTCCCTCATGATCAAAATTATTACACCAAAGATGTGCGCAATGTCCAGCTGATTTATACCGAGAAGAACCAGGCTGAAGCGCAACGTGCCGCT
>JAJRUQ010000132.1 GCA_024277705.1 Gammaproteobacteria bacterium | reverse complement strand
TATTCAAGACTCACCCTCAGGGAAAAACGGCAGATTTTACTAACACTTAATGTACAACAGCTTGCATATAACTGGAAAACAAAATGAAATTATCGGCTGAAGCACAAAAAGTTCTGCAGGATTCAATGTCTATCAACCAGACAGATGACAAGGAGCGCGCAGAGATAGAACAGCTGATCAGCAACATGCCTGATGATCGCGTTCTGCTATACAAGAACGTAGTTTCCAATCCTATTGGTGACCTGCCACGTTATTCTATCCATATTCGCATTCAGCACATGCTGACTTTTGTAACTTTTTTAACACTGGCATTTACCGGTTTACCCATTGCCTTTATGGATCAAATCTGGGCACAACCGTTAAACACAATGATTGGCGGCATTGATATCTCACGTGTTATTCACCGTACCCTGGCCAGCGTAATGATATTAACCATGGTCTATCACATATTTTATCTGGCATGGATTACCGTTCGTGATATTGCGCAAAAACGTTTTATACTGCAACGCAGCATTATCCCTACTTTTAAAGATGCCCGGGACTTCAAGCTGGATATGCAATATTTCATCGGCAAACGTGAGCAGCGCCCGGAGATGGACAAGTTCATGTACAAGCAGAAGATACATTACTTTGCCGCTGCCTTTGGCAACATGGTAATGATAATCTCCGGTTCTTCCTTTATCTTCCCTGAATTCTGGGCCGCGATTCTGCCCGAAGCCAGCGTTTCCTATTTTCAGGAAATGATGCGATTATCACATCCACATGAAGCGCTGCTCGCCTTACTGGTAATCGCTTTCTGGCACTGGTACAACGTACATCTTGCACCCGGTCGTTTCCCTATGCAGTGGACATTTCTGACCGGTAAGATTACCCGTGAACACCAGATAGAAGAACACTTTCTTGAATATATACGCAACCTGGTTGAATTACCCGAAGAACGTGAATACCTGAGTAACTTACTGGATGCCAGAGAGCTTTCACCACTGACCGATGAAAACCAGCAAACGGCTGAGCAGTCAATATGATCAAGCAAATGACACCGCTACAGAAAGTTTTTGCCTACTTCACTCTGGGAGTTATTATTTTCTGGACGATATTCGGCATGTTTACTATCTGGCTGTACCTGACGGAATATTACTAATGAATAACCCAATCATGAAGAAACAAGGCTAAAACCATGCACGCGATCAGCACACAGCTTATTACATTCGTCGTACTGACAGTCTTACTGTTTATTCTGGTCGGTATCGTGATGCTTATTTTAGTCGATCATAAAAGCAAGATACCGGGTGAATTCCAGCATAACCCGTTCAGCATTATCGGTGTACGCCGAGAGCATCCGGTACTGGCTTTCGTTACTACCTTTTTCCTTGGCGCCATTATCATCAGCCTGCTACTGGAACTGGGTCTGGTGCTGGGCGGGCATTTCGGACTATTTAATCAGGAAGTCGAAACCACCGGTTTACTGAAAAAAATCAGCAACCAGCGCTATTCAGAAAAACAACGCCACTTTCATAATGTGCCCGTAGAAAACAAGGTTGATATGGGCAAAAAACCGGTATGCTTCCAGTGCCACGGTGACTACCCGCATTCCAAAAAACGCATGGTCAGAACCCTGTTAAATATGCATACCCAGTTTGTCGGCTGCATGACCTGTCACACCGACCCCCGTAAAAAACCTGAAAAAGACTATGCCTTCCGCTGGCTTAACTACTCAGGCATTGAGGTAAAAGGCCCACACTTCGGCACCGATGTAGATCCAGATACCGGTTACCTGATCGACACCGATGACTATTATTCCAAAATCGTTATTTACTCCAGGCAGGACGGTAAAGAAAATTTACTGGAAATCCCCGAAGATCACCCGGATGCCAAGGAATTCATTGCCATGAAAGACAGTGTCTCCGATGAAGACAGAGATGGTATAAAAAAACATTTCCATGAAATTGTTATGGGCAAAGGCCGTTTTTGCACACGCTGCCATACGGACGAAGAAAAAAGTTACCTGCCTTTCCGCCAACTGGGTTTTTCCGAACAACGCATCAGTGACGTGACTAATTTGAATATTGTTGGTATTGTTGAAAAATACCGTGAATTCTACATCCCCAATTTATTCAATGAGAAATCATCACTGCCTACCAAAGATGTTTTGGTCGGCGATGAAGTGAAACATTATGCACCCAAAGAAGAGTTACTTAAAGGCCGTGCCTGGTGGCGAAAATCTGATGCAGCACAGTCAACGGACAAAAAATAATTTTGCTTATTTTCTACTCACCCTGTGTTTATTCTTTTCCATAACCACCGGGGCTGTCTATGCCAACAACATAAAAACCCAAAGCGCAAAACAAATTCTGCAACTGGGGCAGCCAACAGAAGAAATAAATGATGCCGAACAAAATGTAAAAACACCTGTTCTGCAACTACCCAGTGATGTCGCAGTATACAAAAACCGGATATACGTAGTCGATGGTAGCAACCATCGTATCGTAGTCTATGACCTGCAGGGAAAATTCCTGTTCAGCTTCGGCAGTCAGGGCGACCAACCCGGTCAGTTTTATTATCCAGTAGGCATAGATGCGGCAAAGGACAACCGCATTTATGTTGCCGATTCCGGCAACCATCGTATCCAGATATTTTCCGATCAAGGGGTTTACCTATCCGCTTTCACCGTTAAAGATAAAGGTAAACGCGGTCGCCCGATTGATATTATGTTGCACAATAAAACAGGAAATCTCATTGTCAGTAGTAGTAACCACCACCTGCTTACTTACTCCAGACAGGGAAAATTACTGAAAACCTGGGGAAAAAACGGCACCAGTCGTGGTGAGTTCCGCTATCCTGCAACCCTGAGCGAACTTGCCGATGGCCGTATTGCCGTCGTCGATGTACTTAATTCCCGTGTTCAGGTATTCAATACTGATGGTACAATCTCGCTAATGGTAGGACATTGGGGAGTACTCCCCGGGCAGTTATTTCGTCCCAAGGGTATCGCGATTGATGCAAAAGGTAATTTCTATATTTCTGACAGTTATATGGGGGTAATACAAAAATATGCGGATGATGGTATCTTTAGTGCAGTGCTGGGAGAAAATGGCAAACCTTATTCCATAGACACTCCGGTCGGCATCACCATCAATAACAACAGGCTGTATGTTGTCGAAATGAAAAGCAACAAAGTCTCTGTCTATCAGCTGGCTGACTGATGCCGCTTTGCAGGAACAAAACCATGGAACGGCAAACTAAAAATAACGGTATTCATCAGTACACGGGGCCACCCTCTCTGCCCGACCTGTTTTTTCCCGTTCTGCTTTTTCTCATTTTATTGCTGTTCAGCCATTTTTCACAGGCTGGCATGGGCAAGCCCTCGGCCAACCGTGAATGCGCTACCTGTCATATTATGTGGCTGACCGAATTCAAACGCTCTGATGTTGAAACCCTGATCCCTTACGATCCGAAGCCTGTTATGAATTCCGGTAAACAGGATATTGCCAGTGCCGAGCCGGTATGCTTTTCATGTCATGACGGCTTTGTACTGGATTCACGTTTTTTATGGGAAGAAAACAAACATGCTCACCCGGTAGGAAAAAAACCTTCCGATAAAATCAATATTCCTATTATTGACGGTAAAAACCTGTTTCCATTAAATGACGACGGCAAAATTTATTGTGGCTCCTGTCATACCGCACACGGCGTGGACTGGAACCAGAAAAAAACCGCAGTCTTCATGCGCGTAGCCAATGAGGATGGTCAACTATGTATGGCCTGCCACAAAGTAAAAACCAATGGTCCGAAACACGGCAGCCATCCACTAAAACGAAAAATTCAGAAACTGCTGGATAAACCACCTGAAGAACTGATGGCCGCCGGTGCCCGTTTTGCCCATGACGGAGAAGTAATCTGCCAGAGCTGCCATAAACCGCATGCTGCACCTGAAAAAAAACTGCTCTTGCTAAAAAATGATAACTCACAGCTATGCGGTACCTGCCACATTAATCGCTACGTAAATAACCGTGACCAGGCGGGAAAAGCCGGCACCCACCCGGTTAACATCAAACCGGAAACAGCGAAAATACCCGAAGCCATGTTGCAGCAGGGAGCCAAACTGGGCAGTAATGGAGAAGTCATATGCCAGACCTGTCACCGCCCGCATGGTGCCCTGCCCGAAACCAGTCTGCTGGTTGTTAAAAATGAAAAAGACAGCCTGTGTCAGGATTGCCACAAAGATAAACGCAGTATTAACAACAGCAAGCACGATATGCGCCTCGCTGCCAAAGAAAGCATTAATATCCGCAAGCAGTTAGCGGAAGAATCCGGTCCCTGCAGTGCCTGCCATGTCCCGCATAAAGGTAATGGCCCCAAAATGTGGGCCCGGCCACGGGATAAAAATCAGGATAATATGGTTTCGTTATGCATGAGCTGCCACAACAAGGACGGGCTGGCCAAAAAACACACTGTTGGCGAATATTCCCATCCGGTCGGTATTCCAGTCAGTAAACTGAAACGCAGTGTCTCCCTGCCCACCTTCAGTGACAGTGGCGTTAAATGGACCGATGTCGAACAGGGTAAAGTCAGCTGTGCCAGTTGCCATGATCCGCACCAGTGGGATCCGGAAGATGTTCACAATATCGCCCGCCCCGGTACCGATGACGAAGGTGACAGCAGCAATCGCTTCCTGCGCGTCAGTAACGGGGCAGAAACAAAATTATGCAAAACCTGCCATAAGGACAAATGGAACATCAGCAATACCAAACATGATATGCGTATAATGGCTCCGGATGCCACCAACGCACTGGGGCAAACCGTAGCAGAATCCGGTCTCTGTGGCAGCTGTCATCTGGTACACAACGCCAAAGCCAACCGCCTGTGGGCGCGCAGTGATCTGACCGGCCAGGGCACCGGTTTCATTGCCTGTTTTGGCTGCCACAATGAAGAAGGCCTGGCAAAAGATAAAACCATCAGCAAGCATTCTCACTCAGTGAATGTACCGGTGAAAAAAGTAGGCATCATCGCTACCATCGACAACTGGGTCAGCGAAATAGACAACCCCTTCAGTAAAGAAAATATTCTTGGCGGTAACCCGATTCCGTTGCCGCTGTATGATTCTACCGGTAAGCCTGTCGAAAAAGGCGGCCGTGTGGGTTGCGGTACCTGCCATGATCCACACAACTGGACCCAGTTAGATGAGCCAAAAGCCAAAGATCCAAAAACGATTGAAGGTGATACCGGCAACAGCTTCCTGCGCATTGCCGACAAAAGTCTGAGCCTGTTATGCGTTAACTGCCATGTGGATAAAAAAGGTATTTACTTCAGCAAACACGACCTTACCGAACAGGAAGGAAAATTCTCTACGCAGCTGAAAAAAAATCAGAAAGGCGATCGTCAAAAACAACATCTGTCCGGCCCCTGCATGCACTGCCACCGTCCTCACAATGCTAAAGGGCCGGCATTATGGACCCGCGACAAAGGTCCCGGAAAAACAGCAATCGCAGCTTTATGTACCGACTGCCACCAGAAGGACAATCTGGCAGCAAATAAACTACCCGGCAAACACACACACCCGCTGGGTAAAGACGCCAGCCACCTGCATCACGATGACCGCATTCCTACGTTTGCCAATGACGGTGGCAGAAAGAAAAATGGCAAAGGTAATGTCGATTGTGCCAGCTGTCATGACCCGCATCGCTGGAATCCCGATGACAACAACGACCGCGGTCTGGCCATGCTGTCAGAAGATGGCGATACCAGCAACAGCTTCCTGCGTTTAACCGCAAACAACAACAGCGAGTTATGCCTGACCTGCCACGCCGACAAGAAAACCATCATCGGCACCGATCACGACCTGAAACACACGGCCGAAGATGCCAGTAATACTCTGGGGCAGTCACAGGATGTTTCCGGCATCTGCGGTCAGTGTCACGTACCGCATAACGGCGAAGCCGATGCCTACCTGTGGTCACAGAAAACCGGCAGCGGTGAAGACCCCATCGAGCAACGCTGTCGCAGCTGTCATAACCCGCTGGGCTATGCCGCCCATAAGAATCCGGAGCTGGCAAAACATCCGCAGCAGGTAGAAATATGGTCAACTAAAATACGTGAAGCCATTCATCCCGGCAAAAAACTGCCGGACACCCTGGTCTTTGATGAAAACGGAAAACGTACAGACTTTGGCAATATTACCTGTGCCAGCTGCCATAATCCGCACCAGTGGGATGCCAGCAAAAACAGCAAAGGTCCGGGGAAAAATATTGAAGGCGATGCCCGCACCAGTTTCCTGCGCGCCAGACACAGTGAAAATATTGTCTGCACCGAGTGCCATGGTAATGATGCCATCTATCGCTATAAGTATTTCCACAGCAAAGACACACATCAAAAACACCATATGTTTAAATAAACATGGAAAAAACAACTAATTCTTTGAAAACTGATTTAAAACACAAAGCTGGCATTTTTTCAGTTTTGCTTCCGTATCCGACACTTGAAATGCAGTAAGTAATTTTTTCTGGCATTGAAGTCCTTCGCCATAACGAATATTCAGAATCGGTTAAATTTTAATCCCTCCGTCACCATTTTTAATCAATGGCGACAGGCTTTCCTGTGCTTTTCTGTAACCCAACTCGATTACTTCAGATGCACGCTCAAATTCTAATGTGCCGCAAGCATTCCTGGCGATTTCGATTACATGGTCTGGCGGATAAGCAGCAATCTTTTGCCGTGCAATAGTGCTTTGCATAGCATCAAATGCCTGGTTAGCGATATCATATGCTCCCCAGTCGTGACCGCTGACTCTGGCTTCTGATTGTTGAAAACTTGAAACAAAACGAAGAATTCTTTCATGAAATGGTGACGATTCATTAATCTCGTCAGTTACTGGTTCCTGATACACAGGTGCCCCGCCCAGGTTAACCGCGATAATCATATCAGTCTCATCGCTGAAGGCCGGTGCGATAGGTACAGGATTCAACACACCACCGTCGATAAGTTGCACACCTTTATAGTCAAACGGAGTAAAAAACAACGGTAATGAAATGGATGCTCTGATAGCATCAAACAGTCTTCCTGATTCTATCCAGACTTCTTTTTCATTAATTATGTCAGCCGCAGTTGCGGTAAACGAGATGGGAAGGTGTTCGATTAACTGGTCGCCCACCAGTTCAACTAAAGTGTTAATAATTCTATCGCCTTTGACCAGGCCATTTTTTTCCCATGAAAGATCCAGTAGAGTAAATATATCGACCCTGGTGATGGCGCGTACCCATTCTTCAAAATCATCAAGCTTTCCTGCCGCATAAATACCGCCGATAAGCGCACCGATAGAACAGCCTGAAATGGATTCTATCTTAAAATTATTTTCCTCAAGCCAGTGAATTATTCCGATATGCGCCAGACCTCGAGCACCACCACTGCCAAGGATAAGAGATACAGTCCGTTTATCCTTTGGTAACATAGTCATACTACACCTCTGCCTGAAATAATTGACGGTATTATAGAACCTTTTTTAATTACAGGTTCATGTAGCGCTCTAACGTAACAAATCAGGACAGAGAGAAATACTTGAGGATAAAGTAAAGATTTTTGCTGGATTGATCTATGGGGATGGAAACTTTAAATGCCATCTATGTAAAATGAACTTTTTTCTAAGAAGACATCAAGATCTCTCAAGGTTTCTTCCCGGTTCAATCATATTGCAACATTGAGCAACTTTTTCTGACATTGACATACCCGTAATAACGGATCGTCAGGAGGTGCACCGACAATCTACTGGAAGTTCATTATTTTTGACAGCTGACTCAAATCAATAAGTCACCAGCAAATCTGTAGCGATTGTTCAGGCCGCTATCCTGAATTGAGAGATGGTTCTCTGCTTGATTTTCGTCGAGGAAGTTCCCGGATGGTAACTTACCTGGACAATGGAATTACCGCCTGCCTTTAAAAAAGATTCAACGTCAATATTATGCTTCTGCCTTCCCCAGTCCTCACCAATCACAAAAATATCAACGTCCAGTTCTCTACAACCGGAAACATACTCAAGTTCATAATAAGGACGCACAATATCAACACAACGCAACGCTTTTAGCATTTCCATTCTTTCTTCAAGAGGTACCACCGGAACATTGGGTTTATAACTGGCAACAACTTCATCGGACGCGACCCCAACGGCAACAGTGTTGCCTAATGATTTGCAATGTTGAAGTAAAGCAAGGTGGCCAACATGCAATAAATCGAAAGTACCGACGGTGTATACAAGCATAAATCTCTCTTTGGTTGAAATGAACATGTTATTATAACACGTTCAGCCCTGCACTATTGACACTTGTTACAACAATAAGTCAGGCGCATCATATTCATCCCGTTCAAAGGTGGTTCAATGACAGATAACAACTTAGAAAGCAACGAGTTACAGCCCAACACGATCCTCTCTTACGCAAAAGACCTGCCAAACATCTGTTCACTATCCGGCCTGGCATGCACCATTATTGCGATTTATTGCAGTATTACCGGCCTGTACGCCGCAGCAATGATCGGCATGGTCTGGGCGGTTGCTTTTGACTGGGCGGATGGACTTATTGCGCGCAGAATGAAAGGCCGTACCGGTGATGACAGCACTTTTGGTGGACAGCTTGATGTATTGATCGACATCGTCAGTTATGGTGTCACCCCTGCTATTTTGCTGATGAGCTATGGCAACTTCGAACTCATCTATCTGCCCGGTGCATTTTTAATGGTTGCTGCGAGCGCGCTGCGACTCAGCTATTTCAGTACCTTCGGTCTGGCGGGTGGCAAAAGTTATACCGGGCTGGCGCTGGATAACAACAGCCTGATACTGGTTGCTGTCTTCTTGCTGGAAGGCTTTTTTGAGCATAACACTTTTTCCATCATTCTTTATGTCAGCAGCGTTGGCCTTGCCGCCTTGAACGTATCACAGATAAAAACACCCAAGTTATCAGGCAAGCCTGTCAATGTTTTTATTCTTGCCGCTTACACACTTATTATTACAGCTCTTTATAGCTGGCAGTTGATATAGGAAAGCCATCAATAAACACGACATTACCCCTATTTCTATCTCTTAGGGTTTAATTCCCCGCCGCTTGCGGCGGGGTGGTTTATTTTAAACCCAGTCACTCAATACAAGTTTACCGATAGCGTTTCCCTGCTCAATCATTTTATGCGCTTTACGTAAATTTTCTGCATTGATAGGCTGCAGCAATGTATTCACCGTGGTAACAAGCACGCCATTATCAATCAGTTCAGATACCTTATTTAATAAGCGTTGCTGCTCTATCATGTCAGGCGTTTTATACATCGAGCGGGTAAACATAAACTCCCAGATAAAGCTTGCGCTTTTGCTTTTCAATAAAGAAAGATCAACCTTTGAAGTATCAACAATGGAACATATCTTCCCCTGTGGTTTGATGGCTTTTGCCATTGCCGACCAGTGCTGATCCGTACTGTTAAGGCAAAGAATATAATCCACCAGTGGCTTATCAATAGCAGTCAGTTCATCATCTAAAGACTGGCGATGATTAACCACATTATCTGCCCCTCGATCCAGACACCATTGCTGCGATTCAGGCCGGGAAGCCGTGGCAATAACATTTAACTTTGACAGTTTTTTCGCCAGCTGTATCGCGATGGAACCCACACCACCGGCACCGCCTATAATCAAAATTAACTTACCGGCATCATCGCCCTGCGCGGAAATTTGCAGACGTTCAAACAGTGCTTCCCATGCAGTAATGCTGGTCAGGGGTAAAGCGGCAGCCTCAGCAAATGAAAGTGATGCCGGCTTTGTGCCCACGATGCGTTCATCAACCAGTTGAAATTCACAGTTAGAACCTGAGCGCGTAATGTCACCCGCATAGTAAACCTGATCACCCACAGAAAAATGCTCTACCTGCTGCCCCACAGCCACCACTTCACCTGCCCCATCCCAACCTAAAATGCGCGGTGGACCCTCAAACTGTTCCTTCGGTGCACGTACTTTAGTATCCACAGGATTCACCGAAATCGCTTTCACCTTCACCAGTAAATCATGATCAACCGCCTCAGGTTTGGCGAGTTCGAAATCCTGAAGACTCTCACTGTTTTCAACAGGTAAATATCGGCTTAAACCAATCGCTTTCATGTATGACTCCTGATTAATCAACGGTTCTTTAAATTAAATCGCTTTTATTACAGAGCAGTTATTATGTCTTTGCCTACAACATGATGAATACCTCGTCTGTAAAAGTATTTATAATTTTCGTATTGATTTTGATTATGTCATATTAATGTCATAGATCTGTCTTAATTCGTACTTATTAAGAATTTACAGTAAGCATCATTGTGATATAAATAATGATTGCAGGCATATGTATGGTTAACAAAACAATATTGGTGGTACTTGATGGTCTGGCTTATGAAACGGCTGAACAGTGCATGAGTTTCCTTCATGCACTTAAAGAACAGCAAATAGCCACCGTTTATAAAATGCAATGCGAATTGCCGTCTATGTCCCGGCCGCTGTATGAAACAATACTCACCGGTGTTACTCCGGCACGAAGTGGTATCGTCAACAATCAGGTGGCGCGTAACTCCAATCAGAAAAGTGTCTTCAGTTTAGCGCGTGGCGCGGGCCTGACCACTGCTGCCGCAGCGTTCCACTGGTATAGCGAACTCTATAATTACAGCCCTTATGATGCGGTGCGTGATCGCCACACGCAAGACCCTGAGCAGCTAATTCAGTATGGTTGCTTTTATCACGGGGAACACTATGCAGATAGTTATTTATACCTCGATGCAGAATCCTTAAGGCTTCGTTATGACCCTGATTTTCTGCTGATACACACGATGAATATAGATAATGCGGGACATAAAGCCGGCGTTGACAGTGCCCACTATCGAAATACGGTACGCAATTCAGACGTTGAGTTATCTAAATACCTGCCCGGATGGATCGACCAGGGCTACCAGGTTCTGATTACAGCTGACCACGGCATGAATGATGATAAAAGCCATGGCGGAACACTTTCTAAAGAACGCGACATTCCTTTCTTTGTGATTGGTGGGCATTTCTCCCATCAGCAAAATTGTGCTCCTAAGCAAACGGAAATTTGCGGTATCATCTGTCAATTTCTGGGTATTCAAAATCACCACAAAGCAGTGACTGATAGTCTATTGCTTAAACCACTATTGATGGAAAGACCATGTTTGCAGGCAATGGCTTAATGATGAAGACTGTTTACTGAATACTCAAAAAAACAATCCCCCCGTCACTTTTTTTCCGTCACCTTTTTTCATTATTCAATGGCATAGGATTCACGTACATCAAAAACATAAATCCAGCCGGCATTACTCTGTCCGGTACGCGCTTTTTCACGAATAATTTCTACCGCTTCAGCAATACAGTGATCATCACAGATCAACTCCATTTTTACTTCAACAATCGTTTCCACACCCAGCTCAATCGAATAATCACGTTCCTTTTCATCAAGCGCATCCAGCATGCCTTTGACATCAACAATAGAAAGACTGTTATAACCTTTGCCTTTCAGCGCACGAATGACATCAGCAATACGGTTACGGTGAATAAACGCTTTTATCTGTTTCATTGTTTTTTCTCCCCGATGTTTTTCTTTTTCGACGATTCCATCCATTCATAAATAACCGGTAACAGGACCAGCGTTAATAATGTCGAAGTAATCAGGCCACCGACAACAACGGTGGCCAGCGGTCGCTGGGTTTCTGCGCCAACACCCGATGACAGCAGCATCGGAATCAAGCCCAGAATAGCTACACTGGCGGTCATCATGACCGGCCGCAGGCGAAGCTCGGCGCCTTTACTAACCGCTTCACTGACACTTAAGCCCTTATCACGCAGCTCGTTAATAAAACTTATCAGTACAATACCATTAAGCATGGCTACCCCGAATACCGCAATAAAACCAATCGCCGAAGGCACCGATAAATACTGGTTACTGATAAATAATGACACAATACCACCAATGGTGGCAAAGGGCACATTGGCGATAATCAGGGTGGCATATTTCACCGAATTAAACGCGGTATATAACAATACAAAAATAAAGAAGATGGTCATCGGTACAATAATTGATAATCGCTGTAATGCCCGCTGCTGATTTTCAAAGGCACCTCCCCATTCAATCCAGTAACCCGGCGGCATCACTACCTGCTGTTTTATTGCAGCATTGGCATCCTGTACAAAACCATCAACATCACGGCCGCGTACATCCATCTGAATCACTGCATAGCGCTGCAGCTGTTCACGGCGTATAAATGAATAACCTTCTGCCACCGTGACATCAGCGACGCGTGACAGCGGCACGATGGCACCACTGGCCGTCTGTAGAGGAATATTTTTTATTGCCTGTACATTGGCTTTCGCCGGATCATGTAAACGTGCGGTAATATCAAAGCGTTTCACACCATCGATTAATGTTGACACCGGCTCATTACCAATGCCGGTACGCACAATAGTAAGCACGTCATCAGCATTCAAGCCATACCGTGCCAGTTGAGTGCGGTTTACCTGAATACGAATCTGCGGTTTACCGATGTTGGCTTCCAGTGATAGATCAGCAACCCCGGGCACGCTATTAATCGCCTGTTTAATTTCCAGACTTAAGCGATCAAGTTCCGCCAGATCTTCACCATAAATCTTGGTTGCCAGGGTCGCACGTACCCCGGAAATCAGTTCTTCAACACGCATCTGAATAGGCTGGGTAAATGCGATTACCGAGGTAGGTACTGCAACCTCCAGTTGTTCACGCATGGCATCGGCCAGTTCTTCGATACTGCGATCCGTGCCC
>JAJRUQ010000131.1 GCA_024277705.1 Gammaproteobacteria bacterium | reverse complement strand
TGCGTTTGCGCGACCCGAGAAAATTCGGCTGCGTGTTATGGCAGGCAGGTGACATTAATCAGCATAAACTGATTAATGTTCTGGGAGTTGAACCACTGGATGATGTTTTTACTGCTGCTTATCTGCATAACAAAGCCGGAAAAAGACAATGCAGCATTAAGGCGTTTATTATGAACAGCCACATCGTGGTCGGTGTCGGTAATATCTATGCCAGTGAAGCCCTGTACCGGGCAAAGATCAATCCGAAACGTAAAGCCGGAAATATTTCATTATCGCGCATGCAGCAACTGGTTGATGCCATTAAAACCACACTGCTCCAGGCGATCAAGGAAGGTGGCACCACACTACGCGACTTTACCGGCAGCAGCGGTCAGCCCGGTTATTTTGCCCAAAAATTGCTGGTTTATGGCAGAACCGGAAAACCCTGTCACGCATGCGGCAAAGCGGTCAAACAGTTTAACCAGCAGGCACGCTCTACTTTTTATTGTCCACACTGCCAGCACTGATATTCAAATTCTCATTTATTTCGCAAAGCTGTATTACAGACAGCATTCATTTATAACGTTATAATTGCCGACACATCAAAATTATAAAGAGTTCTTCATGACATCAATCGGCACCCCTTTATCCAGTACAGCGACTAAAGTTTTATTCTGCGGCGGTGGTGAACTCGGCAAAGAAGTAGTGATTGAACTACAACGTTATGGTGTTGAAGTTATTGTTATTGACCGTTATGAAAATGCTCCGGCCATGCAGCTGGCACACCGCAGTTATGTTATTTCCATGCTTGATGGTGAAGCCCTGCGCGCTATTATAGAAAAAGAACAGCCTCACTATATCGTCCCGGAAATAGAAGCCATTGCCACCGACACCCTGGTAGAACTTGAACAGCAGGGATTTACCGTAATCCCGACCGCATCGGCCGCAAAACTGACCATGAACCGTGAAGGCATACGCCGGCTGGCCGCTGAACAACTGGGATTAACAACCTCCGCCTATCAGTTTGCCGCAACACGTGAGCAATTTGACGCTGCCATTAACGCCATTGGCCTGCCCTGCGTAGTCAAACCGATAATGAGTTCTTCCGGCAAGGGACAGACGACCATCAAAAATGAAGCCGAGATTGAAGCCGCCTGGAACTACGCTCAGCAAGGCGGTCGCAGCGGTGCGGGCAAAGTCATCGTTGAAGGTTTTGTCGATTTTGATTATGAAATTACCCAGCTTACGGTACGGCACATCAATGGCACCAGCTTTTGCGAACCCATTGGTCATGTACAGATAAACGGTGATTACCGGCAATCATGGCAACCGCAGATAATGTCTGACGGCGCACTGAAAAAAGCACGTGATATGGCAACAACAATTACCGATGCACTGGGTGGTCGCGGTATTTTCGGGGTTGAATTATTTATTAAGGACGATGACGTTATTTTCAGCGAAGTTTCACCACGGCCGCACGATACCGGTATGGTCACCATGATTTCACAGGACCTGTCTCAATTTGCCTTACACGCACGCGCCATACTCGGACTACCGGTTCCCAATATCCACTTTCATGGCCCCAGTGCCAGCAGTGTCATTATGGTTAACGGTAACTCAGAGCATGTAACTTTCAATCATGTCGCATATGCCCTATCATCACCTGACACCCAGATACGATTATTCGGCAAACCCGAAGTACAGGGACAACGCCGCATGGGCGTTGCGCTGGCGCGTGACAGCACGGTAAAAAAAGCCAAACAAAAAGCGAAAACCGCTTCCGAAAAGATTTCGACCAGCTTATAAACCTGATTCCTAAAAT
Organism: Gammaproteobacteria bacterium; assembly: GCA_024277705.1. GTDB lineage: Bacteria > Pseudomonadota > Gammaproteobacteria > SZUA-229 > SZUA-229. The sequence goes on along the minus strand of JAJRUQ010000131.1, from coordinate 831 downwards.
AAAGATAATAACTATGAAAAATTTAGCAAAAATATTCTCTATCGGTTTACTCACTTTCAGTACTGCCAGCTATTCACTGGAAATAACCCCGACTCTGGGTTACCGTGGTGGCGGTGAATTTATTGATACTGTGGTAAATAAAAAACACACCACCGCAAGTTCTGAAGTTTACGGCCTGATCATCAGCGGCGAACCCTATGATGGCGGTAAAACTTTCGAAGTCTATTACAGTCACCAGTCTTCTGAAATCGGCACCATCAATATTCCACCGGCAGGTCCTACACCCGGCTCCACGACCAGGGTTCCACTCAGCATCGATTATCTTCATTTCGGTGGTACGGCACCCATATCCGAAGCCGACAAATTAAAAACATTTGTCAGCGGCGGCATTGGTTTTACCTACATGAATCCGGGCGTAGCCGATCTGGAATCAGACATGCGCGCCTCGCTTAGTATTGGCCTGGGATTAAAAATGCCCATCAGCAAACGCATTGCCTTTCGCCTGGAATCACGATTACTGGCCACCCTGTTTAATAACAACTCCAGCATATTCTGTAGTGGCGGCTGCGTTATTCAGGTCAACGGCAGCGCCTTTTACCAGGGTGAAGTATTTGCCGGGCTAGCATTCAAATTCTGAACAATTGACGACTACATAAATGACACATAGCGACCATTAAGAGAAGTTGGCAGTTTGCAGTAGGCAGCTAAAAAGAGTTAGTCCGCGAAAAACGCAAAAGACGCGAAAAAAACAAAACAATAATTAATGGTAGAAACACTGGTCGGGCATTGCCCGGCAGAACAAAGCTTATATACTTAAGCAACGGCGAGTAC
>JAJRUQ010000130.1 GCA_024277705.1 Gammaproteobacteria bacterium | reverse complement strand
GGCGGGCAGAACATACGCATGGCCATCCAGTTGACTGGCTGGAACCTGAACATCATGTCTACTGAAGACATGGATGCAAAATCAGAAACTGAAAGTAAGGTGCTGGTTGAGCTGTTTATGGATCAGCTGGACGTGGATGAAGATGTTGCTATTATTCTGGCAGCAGAAGGCTTCTCCAGTATTGAAGAAGTTGCCTATGTTCCGGAAAGTGAATTTTTAAGCATCGAAGAATTCGATGAAGACATCGTTGAGGAATTACGCGGACGTGCAAGAGACGCCCTGTTAATGAAAGCGATTTCTCAGGAAGAATCAGTCGATGAGCCTCAGCAGGACTTGTTGGAAATGGACGGTATGAATACGGAGCTGGCAAACAAGCTGGCATCGAAAGGTATTTGCTCGATGGAAGATTTGGCTGAACTTGCAATTGATGAATTGCAGGAAATAGAAAAAATGTCTGATGAGAGTGCTAGCGCGTTAATTATGACTGCGCGTGCACCCTGGTTTGAAACTGAAGAAGAAGCAAACCAGTAACCCTGGGGGAGGACACATAATATGTCACAAGTTACAGTTAAACAGCTCTCCGAGGTCGTAGGTGCACCGGTAGAGCGATTGTTGGAACAGTTAAAAGATGCGGGTATCGTAGTTGCTGATGGTGATTCAGAAATTACCGATGAGCAGAAGTTTAAATTACTTGATCATCTGCGTAGCAGTCATGGCAAGAAAACTACTACTACTGCGGGTGCGGGTACCGGTACCGGTGCGACTAAGGGTAAAATAACCCTTAAACGTAAATCTACTGCATCGTTAAAGAACAGTGGACATAAGTCGGTTAATGTTGAAATTCGTAAAAAACGCAGCATTTCAAAGCTTGGTGAAGCCGAGGTTGTTGATGATGCAAAAGAAAAAGAAAAAGCAGATATTCAACGTTTGTTAGCAGAAAAAGAAACCCGTGAAGCAGAACGTGCTGAAGCTGAAGTGGTTGCCATTGAAAAATCTAAAGAAGCGGCTAAGCAGCGTGAAGAAGATGCTGTTGCTAAAAAAGAAGCAGAAGTAAAATCGCGTATTGAAGCAGAGCAACAGGCGAAAGTCGTCGCAGATGCAAAAGCTCGTGGTGCGGCAAGAGCAGAAGAACCTAAAACAGCATCGACTGATGATCGTAAGGGTTCTCAGAAACCAGCAGCTAAAGGCAGCCGTGGCAAGGGTGATACTCGTTACGGCAGAAAAGAGCTACACGTTGCAACCGGTAAAAAGGGTCGCGGCAAAAAACAGAGCCGTAAGGTACTTGCGGCTAAAAATGCAGAAGCTAAACATGCATTTGAAAAGCCGGTAGAAAAAATTGTTTATGATGTTGATGTGCCGGAAACCATTAAGGTATCTGATCTGGCAGTGAAGATGTCGATGAAAGCCGGTGAAATGATCAAGACAATGATGTCGATGGGGGTAATGGCCACCATTAATCAGGTGATTGATCAGGATACGGCAATTTTAATCGTTGAAGAGCTGGGACATAACCCGGTTGCATCATCTGCAGATGACCGTGAAAATACATTACTGGCATCAGCGGGTGACGAGTTACATGATGATAAGGGCCGCCCACCGGTGGTAACCATTATGGGTCACGTTGACCACGGTAAAACATCTTTACTGGATTATATTCGTGAAGCCAAAGTTGCATCAGGTGAAGCGGGTGGTATTACCCAGCACATAGGTGCTTACCATGTAGAAACGGATAAGGGTATTATCACTTTCCTTGATACACCGGGACACGCCGCATTTACCTCTATGCGTGCACGTGGTGCTCAGGCAACCGATATTGTTATATTAGTTGTTGCAGCTGATGACGGTGTTATGCCACAGACCATTGAGGCGATTCAGCATTCAAAGGCTGCGGGCGTACCGTTAATTGTTGCGGTAAATAAAGTCGATAAAGAAGATGCTGATCCGGATCGTGTAAAAACTGAACTGGGTAGTCATGAAGTTATTCCTGATGACTGGGGCGGTGATAACATGTTTATTAATGTTTCCGCAAAAACTGGTGAAGGCATTGATGCATTACTTGACGCGATTAACTTAACCGCCGAAGTAATGGAATTTAAAGCACCGTCAAAAGGTCCTGCACAGGGGCTGGTTATTGAAGCTACGCTGGATAAAGGCCGTGGTGTAATGACAACCGTACTGGTACAGAAAGGTGGCCTGAAAAAAGGTGATATTCTATTAGCCGGCCAGGAATATGGCCGTGTTCGTGCCATGTTTGATGAAAATGGTCAGCAGATAGATGAAGCTGGGCCATCCATACCGGTAGTGGTGCTTGGTTTGTCAGGCACACCGGGTGCAGGTGATCAGGTTCAGGTAATGCTGGATGAAAAAACCGCCCGTGAACTGGCCGATAATCGTAGCCATAAAGAGCGCGATGTTAAGTTTGCTGTACAGCAGCAGGCCAAGCTCGACTCTCTGTTTACCAACCTGGGTAAAGGTGAGGTTAAGTACCTTAATATTTTACTTAAAGCCGATGTACAGGGTAGCCTGGAAGCCATTAAAGATTCATTAATGAAGCTGGCTGCCGATAATGACGAAGTCGATGTGGCAATAGTTGGCTCAGGTGTGGGTGGCATTAATGACACCGACATTAGCCTGGCAGCAGCATCTAATGCGGTTGTATTTGGTTTTAATGTACGTGCCGATGCAGCGGCTAGAAAGTCGGTTGCAGAGCGTGGTGTAGATATGCGTTACTACAGCGTTATTTATGATCTGATTGACGATGTTCGTTCTGCCCTGACGGGTATGCTGGATGCGAAGTTCCGTGAAGAAATTATCGGCCTTGCAGAAGTGAAAGACATCTTTACATCACCAAAGTTTGGTTTAATTGCCGGCTCTATTGTTACCGAAGGTACCATTAGGAAAGACCAGCCTATACGTGTACTGCGTGAAAACGTGGTTATTTACGAAGGTGAGCTCGAGTCACTGCGTCGCTTTAAAGATGTGGTAGAAGAAGTGAAGAGTGGTACTGAATGTGGTATCGGTGTGAAGAACTACAACGACGTGAAAGTCGGCGATCAGATAGAAGTATTTGAGCGCGTTGAAGTAGAGCGTAAGCTTTAAAAATATTTACCACGGAGGACACAGAGAAATGCGTTTGTTGGTTATTGTGCTGCAGGCGCAGCATAATAAACCTCTGTGCTCTCCGTGTCCTCTGTGGTGAAAACGAAGATCTATGCCAAAAGAATATTCCCGATCACAGCGTATG
>JAJRUQ010000129.1 GCA_024277705.1 Gammaproteobacteria bacterium | reverse complement strand
TGTCAAACGTTTTTCGTCGGTAGAAAAATGAAATCATCGTTATAATAACAATAACAAATGAATAACCAAATGTAGGCAGGCTTGCCGACCACCAGCGTTCGCCAGGATTTAAAAAATACACCAGCTCGTATAAATAAAACCCCCATACAGGACTGACAACTGCAGCTGCGACAAGCCCTGATAGATAGGTTGCCACGAATAACAAGACAAACTTTGACATAATTTAATCCCTGACTGCTTCACACTTGTTTATTGATAAAAATTCTACCGGCCTTAAAACGCATACCTTTTCTCGAACATGCCGTCAAAGCCAAACCAGCACCGATCACATGCATCGACAGCAGCGCCAAAAAATTCAACGCCCTGACTATCCATCCCGGCATGAGTTTATAAACGCTTCAGCATTTCACCGAATCGATCATACTGACACTTAAGCGTACTGACATATTTGTTCCTGAACAACCTGTTAAACGCTTTTTCACGGATACTCAGCCACTGTGCAAACGGTACAAAAAGAACACACAAGGTATAAGAAACCACACCAGCCACAATCCCGGCAATCAGGTTCATCGGCCTGTTGTCAGCGAATAAAACACTAGTGGCCAGCAGCACCGATAAAAACAGAATCATCGAACTAAAAATTGCAGGAGACAAACTCCAGAAAATATCTTTAATAGTGATTTCAAAATGTTTTTGTAACAAATAAAACGTTGCCATAAACATGAAAAAATTAAACCCCAGCGTCACAAAACTAACCATCACAATGCCGACATCTACCGCCCACAACAACAACATGACCAATACGCCCAGGCCGAATATTCTTAATAAGGTTTGCTGCTTAATATGCCCCATTGCAATATTCATCGAAACCATCGGCCCTGTCAGCGATGCAACAAGCAATGAAAACGACAGTATTTTCAACGGATCCACCATTGATACCCATTTGTCTCCCAGCAAAACCACGGTGAAATTTTCTGCCACCGAAAACAAACCGATATACAGCGGAACAGTAAAAAAAGCATTTACTACCATCATCCGTGTGAAATAATCTTTAAGCCCTACAGGGTTGTTCTGCAATCGGGAAAACGTTGAAAACGACACCATGCCCAGTCTTCTGGAAAACTGTTCGTTTGGCATTTTTGCAAAACCCTGCGCCTTTTCATAAAAACCCAATTGCGTCACATCAAGAACCCTGCCGATTAAAATCTTGTCGACATTATCACTTAACATCTTTGACTGGCCCCAGAGAAAGTCCCAAACACCAAAAGCAATCAGATCTTTAAAATATTGGTATTTGAAAAACAGCCGCGGTTCTATCGAGCAACTCATTCTGACTATCAGCATGGAAACAAAACCGGAAATAATCATTGCATATATAATCGACCAGAAACCGAATCCGTTTAATGCCAGCGTAAATGAAATAGCCATAGACACGAGCACTTTTACCGCTTCGGCAATTGCCAGTATTTTAAAATTGATCTTCCGCTTATGCACGGTCATAGGCACCGCGAGCAACGCCGTAATCAAAAACAACAGGGCAATAATGTCAATGGTAGGCTCTAATTGCGGCTCACGGAAATAGACCGCTATCTCTTCCGAGAAAAAATTAAAGCAAAAATAGAACAATATTGACAAGCCAAGATTAATACTAAAATAGACGTTATAGTGCTGCTGCGTTATATCCTTGCGCTGGATAATTGCTTTTGAAAAACCAAAATTTGTTAAAGAATTACTCAAATAAAGCAGAATGGTTGCAATGCCGACGATACCAAAATCTGCCGGTGACAACAGCCTTGCCAGAATAATGGAATTACCAAAACGAACAAAATGCAACACCATGGGCACGGTGGTAAACCACGCCAGACTTTGCCGTGCTTTTCTGTTTACCTTTTTTTCCTGTTCGTCATTTAGCATTAAAAATAATCGTCATATTAAAACTCTGAAGAAAAAATTTACTTACAGAGGGAGGGAGTGTAAATATCAATAACACCCTCAGTTACCAGCGCAGTCAGGGAAGTCATAAAGCTTGTTGTAATCAGGCTCCAGTTCTTTACCGTAGAAGTCCATGCCAAAAATAGCCAATACAGCCAGTATGTCACTCACCTGCTCTGATGATAATTTTGTTTTCCAGCCCGCAAGCGGATCTTTTCCAGAAACTATCTGTGACGAATGCGTTACCGTATCACTGGCTTTTTTCAGTTGTCGCGTAATATCTTCCGTCATCTCAAGCTTCCACACCTTAAACAATTTTTCGATCTCTCTGACCCCGTCCCGCACCAATTTTTCATAACAAATCAGCACATACGGGTATGGCTTTGCTATACATAATGGCGCGTGGTAACGCAGGCACCATGCCAGCGCATTTATTTCTTCCGGCGACCGCAGCTGCGAGCAGCGCTCACGAATCTCGGGGTGCTCGTCAAAATAACTGTTTGCAAGCAAAATGGTTCGCGACGGCGTCCAGCCCTTACTCAACTGTGAACTTATAATCGCACAAGGGTGCCGTATGACCATGGCCGGTGGCAATACTGGCAGGTTCGCACACATCCAGTCTAACAACAGGTTGCCTCTGACAAATTTAACCACTAACCTGCGCGTGGCAAAAACCTTGTTCACAGGAATCTGTGAAGCAAGCCATGGGTTCATCAGCCGTCCACTCAGCACCTGTTCAAGAAAAGCCTGGCCTTTTTCCCATCTGGCACTTTTTTTTCGAAAGGTATTCTTTACAACACCGGCGTCTTCAGCCTGCTTGACATAACGGGTATTCAGCGGCTCAAAAACCTGGCTATGGCCGGGTAGCGAGCTGATAATTTCAGCCAGCCATGTAGATCCACTTCGACTGGAGCCAAAAATCAATAGCGTTTCCGAAATATCAAACCCTTTACGGTACAATATTCTGAACACAAACGAACTTATGCTTCCCCTGAGCAGAACTTTCAGCTTTCTGTAATATTTATAATAACTCACACGTTATTCCTTCTGGTTTCGCTCATCCACTGAAAACGTCTGTATACAAAACAAAAAATGCCATTTTGTTTATCATTTTCAGTCATTCGCCAAGATAGAGGCTCTGATAGCCAGAGATCATCTTTTCCACAGAAAACTTTTTCTTAAAACACCTTAATGCTTCAGTTCCCAACGCTGTTCTTCTGGTTTCATTTTGCAATAACCCAAGAATTGCCGAAGCAAAATTATCCGTATCATCACTTTTAACCACGATTCCGGTTACGCCATCGCTTACCACTTCAGGATTACCACCAACATCGGTGACCACACAGGGTTTTGATAATGACATTGCTTCCAGCAACGTCATCGAGGTACCTTCACTAAAAGATGACAACAGAAAAACATCAAACAGCTGGATAAAGCGCTGCGGATTGTCGAGAAAACCGGTAAAAATAATCGCCTGCTCCAGGCCCAGTGACTTTGCCTGGTTTTTCAAGTCAGACATTTTGGCGCCATCACCAATAATAATTAGCTTGCACTCCGGCATGGCTTTTCTTAGCTGAGAAAAAGCATTTATCATCATGCTTTGATTCTTAATCGGCTCCAGACGTGAAATCGTGCCGATATATCGAAAATTATCCGGTAGCTCGAGCTCAGACAATAAATCATCCCTGGTTTTATTTTCCGCCTCTACTTTCCTGATGCCATTGTAAATAACTTTAATCTTCTTCGGATTTATATACTCATACTTTGCCACGGCTTCGGCTGTCGACTTTGAAATTACCGTAATATGAGCCGTTGCCAGCACAAGCAACGGATTAATAAACCTTCGCTTAAAATGGTGGCGATCAGGGTAAAACCGCCCGTGTTCAGTAAAAATCACTTTTGCCCGGGTAAGAAGCGCGCCCAACACACCATAAAAATAAGGTGTGTATTGATGACAATGCAACACATCAACTTTATGATGTTTCACATAACGATGAATAAACCTTACCAGCTTCAGGTCGGTGCCGGGGTTTCTTTGCACGCTTTCTATATTGATGCCTTTGGCCTGCAAACCCTTACCTACCGCGCCAATCATGCCATCGATACAAAGAATCTCATGCTGGAATTTATTATAATCAGAATTTTCAATTATCTGGCGGATAACCTGCTCAGTTCCACCAATGCCCATATTAAAGGTGATATGCAAAATTTTTACTTTAGGATCGTTCATGGCATCTTAAGCAATATATGCCTGCCACCAGAACTCAAACATCAACAAGCTCCATAAAGCGGCCGAGTGGTCCCTGATTCCCTGCTGGTGCTCCAGCCAGATATTTTTTATCTCAGCTGTTTTGAAATAATTCGACAGGCCGCTCTCAGACTGAAACAGTTTTTCTTCGGCAACGGCTTTCAGTTCGTTTCTAAGCCACTGTGCCAGCGGCACGGAAAAGCCCATTTTTTTACGATACAGAATCTCTGGCGTCAGGTAGCGTTCGAAAGCTTTTTTCAATATATACTTCTTTTCTTTTTGCTGCAGTTTTAATGAAGAAGGTATATTGGCAGCATATTCCACGACACGATGATCCAGAATCGGCGCCCTCACCTCGAGCGAGTTCGCCATGCTCATGCGATCGACTTTCACCAGAATATCGCCGACCAGGTAGGTTTTTATATCGGTATATAACACCCGAGACAGATGATCGTCGGCATCTGCTCCATTATAAAACTGCATACTTATGGTCGAGGGATGATAACCGTCAACCTCCCGTTTCAGATTATCGTTGGCCAGGCGATTCCACATCGCGTCGGTCATGAACGTATTGGTCAGATAGAAACCTTCCGCCGGGCTTTTGCTTATTGCCCCCAGTAATGTTCCTGCGCGTTTCAGTGCGCGCACATTACTTTTCTGCAAAGGCGCGACAAACGGTGGCAAAACATTTTCCCGAATAAACCCCGGCACTTTGTTGCGAAGATTATTTTCAACCTGATCCACGCTGTACTTGCTGTAACCCGCAAAATTTTCATCACCACCATCGCCGGCCAGCGCGACCGTTACTTTTGTTTTCGCTAGTTGCGACACAAAATACGTGGGCACCAGCGACTGGTCAGCGAACGGCTCATCAAAAAAACTGGCTATGTGTTGCAAGTGATCAAGAATATTTTCCTTCACGGTTAGCTCATGGTGAGTCGTATGGTATTGCTCCGCCACCTGTTTCGCATATTGAATCTCATCATACTTTTTTGAATCAAAACCAATAGAGCAGGTCACTACCGGTTTCTCACTGTTATTAGCCATCAAAGCAACAACGCCGCTCGAATCCACGCCACCACTTAAAAACGCGCCCAGCGGTACATCACTGATCATGCGCTGTTTTGTACAGGTATCAATCACGTCGAGCAGACCTTCTGTGATTTCTTCTTCACTCGAGGTGCTTTGCTCTTTAAATGACACGTCCCAGTATTGCTTCACCGTCATGCCGTGTTTGTTTATTGTGAGATAGTGACCGGGCTTGAGCTTATCGATGTTTTTAAAGATCGATTTTGCTTCCGGCACATATTGGTAAACAAAAAAATCGTATATCGCGTCATGACGAATTTCCCTGGGCACGGATTCGATTTCAAGAATGGCTTTAATTTCCGAGGCAAAGATAAAACGTTTCTGATCGTGATAAAAATATAACGGCTTTTTGCCAAGCCGGTCTCTGGCTAAAAACAACTCCTGCTTTTGTTTATCCCACAGCGCGATGGCGAACATGCCGAACAATTTATCAAGACAACGGGGGCCTTCGTATTGATACAAGGCCAGTATGACCTCGGTATCTGTACGTGTCTTAAACTGGTAACCTTTCTGCTCAAGCTCTTTTCTGAGCTCCAGAAAATTATATATCTCGCCATTAAAAACCAGCACCAGATTGCCATCCTCGGAGAACATGGGCTGGTTGCCTGCTTTTGATAAATCAATAATGCTGAGCCTGCGGTGGCATAAGCCGACACCATCATCCAGGTATTCTCCGTGCGCATCTGGCCCACGGTGCGCGATGCGATCACCCATCCGAAGCAAACTTGAGACATCGCCTGTGGCATCAAAAAATCGGGTAAATCCGGCTATTCCGCACATATCAACAACTCAATTCTTCGCCAGAAGTTTCTGGTACAGCGAGGTATATTCTTCCGCCATGCGTTGTCCCGAATATAACTCATTTACAAACGCTCGACCCTGTTGCGCCAACTTCTCTGCCTGTTGTTTATCGGTCAGTAATTTTAGCCAGTATTCTTTTAATGTCTGCTGATCACCATATTTTGCCAACAAGCCGGTTTCTTCATGTTTGACCAACTGATCGATACCCGAAATATCATAAGCCGCCACCGGCACTTCCATGGCGATGGCTTCCATCAGGCAACGGGGAATTCCCTCATCGGATGAGGTCATGACAAACAGATCAAACTGACTCAGTAATTCCAGCCGGTCATTTCTAAAACCGAGAAAATGCACAGAGTCCGCACAGGGCAATGTTTTTGCCAGCGCTTCCATTTCAACGCGGCTGCTACCATCACCCAGTAAATAAATTTCGACGTTATTATTTTCCAGCCAGATCTGGTTGTAAATATTGAGCAAATGATCAATTTTTTTCCGCGGGATCATTTGCCCGATGTAACCGATCCTGCGTTTCTCATCCGCCGCGTCTTTTGCTGTTTTTCCGAGCCGGTACTGCTCGACCTCTTTCAAATCCACCGCGTTGCGGATGAACTGGATTTTCTTTTCCGCAACACCTGCAATTTTTATTTCATCCACCAGCTGTTCTGACAACGGCACCACCGCATCACAGAATCGTAGAGCAAACTTGCCCAGGCCGATAAATGCTTTCAGCTTCATATCAGCCGGTTCACCGAAACCGTGCGGCGTCGAGATCGCCTTGATGCCCGCCAGCCGTGCCGCGACCAATCCCATGATATCGGACTTGTAACCATGACTGTGAATGATATCAATGTCGTGCTGTTTTATTAGTGCAACCAGTGAACGAATGGCAAACAGACTCATGCGTGCGTTCATCTCGATCTCAAAACTCTGGCATTCGCCCGCGTTAAAATGGTTTAACATTTCAGGGCGCCGGCCTTTTTCCGTGGTAACCACAAGATCTGACCGCACTTTTTCGGGATCAAGATTGTTATTCAGCGCCAGTATCCAGCGCTCGGCCCCGTAAAAGCCTGTTGGTGTTATAAATTGTAGAACATTTATTTTACGCATCGGATTATAAAATCGATTGCAGCGTAGTCGTAAACAACCAGGCCGTTAACAGAACAAAACCGCTAGCAGCCAGCAGGTTTTTCATATTCACTGATGATGTCGCTGCGTTCTGATCACGCGGCGTACTCCAAGTTATTTGTACCTTGCCACGTAATGACTGCAACACGCCTTTCATTGAATTAACATTGACCAGATAAAAATAGTACGGGATGAGCAGTACCGATGGACACGCTGGCCAGTTTTTTAATAGTTTCCCCAGCAGGATGCTCCAGCTAAAAAGTATTCCCAGAAGGAGCAGCCACTGAAAAAACTCTAGCCCCATCTGCGCCAGCGTGATAATTCCAAGCGCCGCGATCAAGATGAAAAACGGAATCAACCAGCGTAGCAATTTATGCGATAACACTTCAAGCGAATAAAAACCAAACCTGAACGGATTTAACACGGCCTTATTTTTCATCAAGCCGGTAAAACTCCGGTTGACGATACGTTGCTTTCGTTTTCCTTCTTTATCAAAATCACCCGCGGTCTGCTCATAACAAATAGCGTCCGCATCGAAAATGCCACGATAACCTTTGGCAATGATTTGTAACGGGTTAACAAAATCGTTGATATCTTCCTGATCAAGCGGCTCATACAAGGCTTTTCTGATCGCGTATATCGCGCCGTCACCACCGACCACGGAATGCAGCTTGCTTTCAATTTTTTTGATGAAGATCTCGTATTGCCAATAGGCGTTCTCGCTGGCGCCGGCGCTGCTTTCTTCTTCGTCCCGATAGATCGCCGCACCGACGACATAACCGACCGAGGCATCGTAAAAATTTCGCACCAGCATTTTTAGTGCATCATCTTTGTACATAGCATTGGCATCGGAGAAAATCACGATCTCACCTGCCGCTTCTGCCAGCGCAAGATTAAGCCCCATGGTTTTGCCCAGACGGCCTTCCTGACGAATCAGTTTTATGCGCTGGTCACAATGGCGCTTGATGATCTCGTCGGTGCCGTCGTCCGAACCATCGGAAAAAAAGATGATATCCAGTTGCTGCGGCATGTAATCCAGCGACAGGCAATTTTTGATTTTTTGTTCGATCACGTCTGCTTCGTTATAACACGACACGATCAAACTGACCGACGGCGTGATCTCTTTGGTTTCGAGGGTTTTGCCCTTTATCAATTTATTCAGTACGATGAGCAATAACGGGTAACCAATATACACATACACCGGTATGAACAAGGCTATCAATGTAATG
>JAJRUQ010000128.1 GCA_024277705.1 Gammaproteobacteria bacterium | reverse complement strand
TATCTTAAAAGTTAAGTATTCCGGATATATAAAATGTGCATTTTTAAGTGTTTATAAAAGCCTTTCAGCAGCGCATAAAAAAAGCAGCATGACGGCTGCTTTTTTATTATCGTTAACGGGACTGCAGTAATTATCAGTAATAAACCCGCCGGACAATTCTGCTTAGTTGTTCTGAATAACAATATTCGGAAACTTGGCCGAATAGTCTTTTGCTTTCAATGACAATTTTGCTGCCGTACGACGAGCGATATCACGATATATCATAGAAGCTTTACTTTCCGGATCATCTGCCACTGAAGGGTGACCATCATCAGCATTAATACGAATATCAATATCCAGTGGCAAAGCACCAAGAAAATCAACATTGTGCAGATCACACATTTTCTCACCACCGCCCTGGCCAAAGATATGTTCGGCATGGCCACACTCAGTACAGATATGAATACTCATGTTTTCCACCACACCCAGCACCGGCACTTCTACTTTCTCAAACATCTTCAGACCTTTACGTGCATCTAGTAATGCGATGTCCTGTGGCGTGGTAACAATCACCGCACCACTGACCGGTACTTTCTGAGCCAGAGTTAACTGTACGTCACCGGTGCCCGGTGGCAAATCAATAATCAGGTAATCCAGCGATTTCCAGCGGGTATCACGCAATAACTGTTCTAATGCCTGTGTCACCATCGGACCACGCCAGATCATCGGGGTTTCTTCATCAATCATGAAACCGATCGACATCGCCTGCAGACCATGCCCACCCATAGGCTCCAGTGATTTGCCGTCAGAAGATTCAGGTTTGCCTTCAATACCTAACATACGCGGAATACTCGGCCCGTAAATATCCGCATCCAGAATACCAACACGCGCGCCTTCCATCTGTAATGCCAGCGCCAGGTTAACCGCAGTGGTGGATTTACCGACACCACCTTTACCGGAAGCAATGGCGATCACATTTTTGATGCCTTCCAGTGGATTCATGCCACCCTGTACGCTGTGACTGCCAATTTCCCAGCTGGCTGCCACATTAGCGACAGATACACCATCAACCGCTTCTATTTTCTGTTTTAAATCAGCTGATAACTTATCGACATAACCAAAAGCCGGATAACCCAGAACAATTTTAACCTCAACATTACCGCCATCAATCGTGATGTCTTTTACTACGCCTGCCGTAACCGGATCCTTTTCAAGATAAGGGTCAATATATTGTTTCAGGGCGGCTTCTACTTGTTCTTTTGTAACGCTCATGGCGAACTCCAATCAGTTTGATGTTCACACGGCGACTGGCCTTAGATAAGCCTGTTTGACGCACAGAACATCGGTCTCTAAAAAAATAATGGCGCATTTTACAGCATTAATGCACCAGTTTAACCCTAACAATACAGGGGTGGCAATTCAGCCAGAATCTAACCCTTAAAGGTAGCTTCATAATATGGGGACAATTTTTTTCATTGCAAGCAAAGCCAGGCATAATTAGCATGATATTTGCAATAATGGTAAATGTTGTATCCTTCGCCAGCGAAAAGAACCGGTTTATTCACTATAAAGCAGGACAGGCAACCGGTGAACCGTACACCAAACAACAAAAAAGCACCCCCCGCTCAGGTTTTTTAGTGCATTAAACCCGCCAAAATGCTAAATTGTGCGCCCTTCATGCAACCCGTCACAGACTCTCAGCAACAATGACAGACAAACGCAATATTCTTGTTACCAGCGCACTTCCCTATGCCAACGGCCCCATTCATCTGGGCCATCTGGTTGAATACATCCAGACCGACATCTGGGCACGATTCCAGCGCCTGCGCGGCAATACCTGTTATTACGTTTGTGCAGATGATGCTCATGGCACCCCCATCATGTTACGTGCCAGACAGGATGGGATTACCCCTGAACAGCTGATTGCGACCACGAAAAAAGAACATGAAACCGACTTTGCTGACTTTCTTATCGGTTTTGACAACTATTACAGTACCCACTCCGATGAAAACCGTGATTTTGCTTCCAGCATTTATCTGAAATTACGTGATGAAGGACATATTCACACCAGAACCATTAAACAGGCGTATGACCCGGAAGCAGAGATGTTTCTACCGGATCGCTTCATTAAGGGTAGCTGCCCGAAATGTGGCGCCGAAGACCAGTATGGTGACAACTGTGAAGTATGTGGTGCAACCTATGACCCGACAGAATTAAACAACCCGGTTTCTGCCGTCAGTGGTGCCACTCCTGTCAAAAAAGATTCCGAGCAATATTTTTTCAAACTCAGTGATTTTTCCGGCATGCTGCAACAATGGCTGAAACAGGGCCATGTACAAACAGAAGTGGCCAACAAGCTGGACGAATGGTTTGAGGAAGGCTTAAAAGACTGGGATATTTCACGTAACGCCCCCTACTGGGGCTTCGAAATCCCTGACGCACCGGGCAAATATTTTTATGTCTGGATGGATGCACCGATGGGCTATATGGCCAGTTTCAAAAACCTGTGCGACAAACAGGGGATTAATTTTGATGACTACTGGGCAGCTGACAGTAAAAATGAGTTATATCATTTCATCGGCAAGGACATTGCCCGTTTCCACACATTATTCTGGCCGGCGGTATTAGACGGTGCCGGCTACCGTAAACCCAGTGCTGTTTTCTGCCATGGTTTTTTAACCGTCAACGGTCAGAAGATGTCAAAATCACGTGGCACCTTTATTAAAGCACGGACTTATCTGGATAATCTGAACCCGGAATATTTACGTTATTACTATACCGCTAAGCTTTCTTCCGGAGTGGATGATATTGACCTGAATCTGGAAGATTTCATGCAACGGGTGAATTCTGATCTGGTCGGCAAAGTGGTTAACATTGCCAGCCGCTGTGCCGGTTTCATTACTAAAAAATTCGATGGCCAGCTATCGGCGCAATTACCGGAAACCGGTCTGTATAACGAGATGGTCGCCGCTGGTGACAAAATTGCTGAACATTTTGAAAACCTGGAATACAATAAAGCGGTACGGGAAATCATGGCACAGGCAGACAAAGCCAATGTGTATATTGATGAAAACAAACCCTGGGTGTTAATCAAAGAAGCTGACCGTAAAGCCGAGGTACAGGCAATATGCACGCAGGGACTGAATATGTTTTGTCTGTTAATGACCTGGTTAAAGCCAATTCTGCCGGTTACCGCTGAAAAATCAGAAGCCTTTTTAAATACCGAGCTGAGCTGGACAGGCATCAGCCAGCCATTACTGTCACACAGTATCAACAAATTCAAGCCTTTACTTACACGTATAGAAAAAGAGCAGATAGAAACCATGACCCACAGTTCAGTCAGTGAAGCGTCCATCGCAACCGCTACAAAACACAAGATAAAACCGGCACAGCAGGCAGTTGCTGAAAACAGCGAAGCGGTATCCGGAACCACCAATGCCGCAATTGAACCAATAGCCACAGAGATAAGCTTCGATGACTTTGCCAAAATTGATCTGCGTATTGCCCGAATCGTCAAGGCTGAACATGTGGCGGGTGCAGACAAATTATTGCAGTTAACACTGGATATAGGGAATGACACAAAAAATGTTTTTGCCGGCATAAAGTCTGCCTACCAGCCGGAAGATTTAGAAGGCAAACTGACCGTCATGGTCGCCAATCTTGCGCCGCGTAAAATGCGCTTTGGGTTATCGGAAGGCATGGTACTTGCCGCAGGACCGGGGGGCAGTGATTTATTTATTCTCAATCCGGATACTGGTGCCACTGCCGGCATGAAAGTAAAATAAATTATTAAGGTCATCTCTATTTATCCATAATAAATAGAGATATTATTAAGACTGGTTTTAACTATAAAAGCTGAATTATTCCGTATATCTGTAATAAGTGGCATTTTGTCATATATACTGATATCTACTCAGAGAATCTTTTATACTGATAACTGTCAATGAAAGTATTAATATTAGAAAATGGTCGTTTATTCCAGAAAATATTACAGGACTTGCTGGTCGAGTTAGGCTGCACTGTCAGTTCCGTGCGCACGGGTGAAGAAGGACTCAAGTTCCTGCTTGATACCACTGAAAAAACAAAATTTGAACTGATTATCGCGTCACAGCATATTTTTGATAAAAGTGGTGCCGATTTTATCGAACACTGTAAAAACTCCGACCGTAATACACCGATTATTCTGCTGACCTCGGAACCGAATGAAATCCTGCTGAAAAATGCCCGCGCCGCCGGTATTAAAGACATTTTTCCAAAAACAAATCTTACCTATCTGAAGTCAAGTATCCGCTACTATATTCATGGCGAGAAAAATTTCGATATTAAAGGTGGCAAAGTACTGTATGTGGAAGACAGTGCCGCCGTTACCCATATTGTTACCAATTATCTGCAGAGACTAAAACTAGATGTGACTCATTTCTCCAATGCAGAGGAAGCTTTTCATGCTTTTGCCGATAATGATTATGACCTGGTGATTACCGATGTCATGCTGGAAGGCACCATGGACGGCCTGTCACTGGTGCGCATGATACGGGCGACCAATTCACACTCGGCAAAAACACCGGTATTAGCCATGACCGGCCATGATGATGCACAGTTGCGCATCGATCTGCTGCATGCCGGTATTAATGATTACGTAACCAAACCACCGATAGAAGAAGAACTTGCCGCCCGGGTCAATAATTTAATCACCAACAAACGCCTGGCTGATCAGGTAAGACAGCAGCAACTTTCGCTATACAATATTGCCATGACCGACCAGCTGACCACCTGTCACAACCGTCACAGTCTGTCCGATTTTGCCCCCCGGTATATTAAGGATGCCGTGCGTTATGACTACCCGCTCAGCATTATGATTCTCGATCTGGATCATTTCAAACAGATTAATGATAAACACGGCCATACCACCGGCGATGTAGTGCTTGAAGATATTGGTAAATTATTAATGACAACCTGTCGCCAGGGCGATATTGTTGCCCGCATCGGTGGTGAAGAGTTTTTAATACTACTGCCACATTGCGATATCTTCGATGCCCAGCACAAAGCTGAAAATGTACGCTCAATGATTGAAATATCAGAACCGGGTGGACTAACCGTTACCGCCAGCATCGGCATAGCCTCTTTAATCAGTGCCCACGAAGAAGATTTTGACCAACTTTACAAATCAGCTGATAGTGCCGTCTACCATTCCAAAGAAAACGGTCGCAATCAGGTCACCTCTGACCATGCAAGTTTACAGGCCTTTAAACTGCCACAGGCCAGTAATGAATAAAACCTCCCGGCAGTAAAAAAATAATGACCTCCTCCCAACGCTCAAACTTAACATAAAACATTACATTTCCTGTTGATTTTATTCACATTTTAAAGATTTAAAGCCGCAATCTGGTAGAATACGCGGATGACTGAATATGCACTCATCCTGTTAAGCACGGTACTGGTAAATAATTTCGTACTGGTGAAATTTCTTGGCCTGTGCCCGTTTATGGGGGTCTCAAGAAAGCTGGAAACCGCAATCGGCATGGCACTGGCAACAACCTTTGTCCTGACCCTGTCGTCTGTTAGCAGCTACCTGGTAAATGAATACATACTGGCACCACTTGAGCTGGAATATATGCGCACCATTATGTTTATTCTGGTGATTGCAGTGGTTGTACAGTTTACTGAAATGGTGGTACATAAAACCAGCCCGCTGCTGTATAACGTCCTTGGTATTTTTTTGCCGCTAATCACCACCAATTGTGCCGTTCTTGGCGTTGCCCTGCTCAACGTCCAGGAAAAACACAGTTTTATACAGTCACTGTTTTATGGTTTCGGTGCTGCCGTCGGTTTTTCTCTGGTACTTATTTTATTTTCTGCATTACGTGAACGTATTACGGTTGCTGATGTTCCGGAGGTATTTCAGGGAACTTCCATCGCATTAATTACCGCCGGTATTATGTCTCTGGCATTTATGGGTTTTGCCGGCCTCATTAAAATATAAAACCAAGAATATAAAACCAGCCATGTTTACCGTCATCATCACCATCGCAGTCATCACCAGTCTGGCTGGCATCCTGCTTGCCTACTCAGCAATTCGCTTTAAAGTTGAAGGCAACCCGGTGGTTGATAAAATTGATGCCTTACTGCCGCAAACACAGTGCGGGCAATGCAGCTATGCCGGCTGTCGACCCTATGCTGAAGCCATCGCCAACGGAGAAGCCGACATCAACCAGTGTCCACCCGGCGGTGAGACCACCATTATTGCGCTGGCGGATTTACTCGATGTGGAAGTCAAGCCACTGAATGCTGAAAATGGAGAAGCCAAAACCGCTGCAACTATCGTACGTATTGATGAACAGGTATGTATAGGCTGCACCTTATGCATTCAGGCATGTCCTGTTGACGCTATATTAGGTGCCGCCAAACAAATGCATACTGTTATCGAGTCAGAATGTACCGGCTGCGACCTGTGCATTCCCCCGTGCCCGGTAGACTGCATACATGTATACGAGATTGATCCAACGGTACAGAACTGGATCGCGGAACTGCCTGATGCTGATTTTTCTGCACCAAAAGTCAAATAAAAAAAGCCAGGCCGGACAAACATTACTGAATTATAAAGCATGAGTAATCAACACAGCCAAGCAAATACACTATCCACCTTTGATGGCGGCCTGACCCTGCTTGCTCAAAAACATTTATCAACAAGCTCCGGCATTTCTTTACTCGCCCCCTGCAAACAATACATTGTCCCTCTGCAACAGCACATCGGTGCTATCAGCCAGGCCATCGTGCAACCCGGTGAGCGAGTGTTAAAAGGACAAAAACTGGCAAACCCCGGTGATATGATCAGTGCCGCCATCCATTCACCGGTATCCGGCATTATCACTGATATAAAACCACATCCTGTTCCACATATTTCAGGACGGAGCGACCTCTGTTTTTTTATTGAAAATGATTTTAAAGATGAATGGGTAGAGCGCAAGCCTCTGGCTGACGAGTACAACAACAGCTCATCATCCAGCATACGAAAGCTTGTTCAGGATGCCGGCATCGTTGGTTTGGGTGGTGCGACCTTCCCGGCATCAGTTAAACAAACAGAAATGAATATCAAAACTTTGATACTTAATGGCGTTGAATGTGAGCCCTACATTAGCTGCGATGATGTTCTGATGCGTGAGCGTGCACAACAAGTCATCTCCGGTGCTGATATTATCGGTCATGTTATAAAGGCAAGGCGATGTATTATTGCGATTGAAGACAACAAACCCGAAGCAATAAAAGCCATGCAGGAAGCTGTTGATAAAGATGGCACCGGTTTTTTTCAGCTTCAGGTTATCCCGAGCATTTACCCCAGTGGTGGCGAAAAACAGTTAATAAAAATCATCACCGGCAAAGAGGTTCCCGAAAACCGGTACCCGGCTGAACTCAATATCCTTTGCCACAATGTTGCTACCGCATACGCTATTCACCGGGCGGTGTATTTTGCCGAACCCCTGATTTCACGAATCACCACCATCACCGGTCATGGTATTAAAAACCCACAAAATATAGAGGTCCTGATCGGCACACCAATGCACTCCTGTATTGAACATTGTGGTGGTTACACCGAACATAGTGAAGAGCTCATTATGGGCGGACCGATGATGGGGTTCTCACTTAGCAGTGATGATTTGCCAGTAGTAAAAGCATGCAACTGTCTGCTGATAACCTCCAGCGCTGCAGAAATAGAAAAAAGTCGATACAATGAAAAACACATGCCCTGTATTCGTTGCGGCAAATGCACAGATGTTTGCCCGGTACGTTTGCTGCCACAGCAGATGTACTGGTATGCCAGCAGTCAAAATTTTGAGCGGCTGCATGAACATCACCTGTTTGATTGTATAGAATGCGGCTGCTGTGCCTATGTATGCCCCAGTGACATCCCTCTTGTACAGTATTATCGCTACGCAAAAACCACTATCAGGCAACAGGAACAGGAACGTAAGTCTTCCGATATATCCAGACAACGTCATGAAGCACACCAGCGACGACTGGAAAAAATAAAACGTGAGCGTGAAGAAAAACTGCGTAAAAAACGTGAAATGTTAAAAAACAAATCCAGTGATAAAAAAGGCAGCGACAAGGACAGTAAACAGGCTGCCATTGCACAGGCTATAGCACGTGCCCAGGCGAAAAAAGCCGAAAGAAATAAAAACGATACTAATTAAACAGCCCGGTTATTATGTTATTCAAGCACACACCGTCACCGCATATAAAAGAAAATATCAGTGTAGCAACAATGATGTTCAAGGTTATTTATGCCCTTGTTCCCGGTACACTGGCAGCTATCTATTTTTTTGGCTGGGGAGTTTTATTTAATTTAGGCATCGCCATAAGCGTCTGTTTATTAAGTGAAGCAGCCATATTAAAACTACGGCAACGCGATGTACTCCACAGTCTGCAGGACGGCAGTGCATTGCTCACTGCCTGTTTACTGGCACTGGCATTACCCTCACTGGCTCCCTGGTGGTTAACCACCATTGCATCACTGTTTGCTATTGTCATAGCAAAACAGCTCTATGGCGGTCTGGGCTTTAATCCATTTAATCCGGCGATGGTCGGTTATATCGTTGTAATGATTTCCTTTCCACTGGAAATGACATTATGGACGGCCCCCATGGGCGTCAGTATTGGCGAGTTTAACGGCTGGCCTGACTTCATCACCACTTTTAACTGGGTGTTTCTGGGCAAACTGTCTTATAGTGAAACCATCGACAGCATTTCCATGGCAACCCCCATTGACCTGGTCAAAACACAACTCAACCAGATGCACTCGGTAATTGAAACACGAAACAATATTGAATACCGGTCACTTTTTTCAGCCATCAGCGGAACCGGCTGGCAATGGATAAATTTATTATTTCTTATAGGCGGTATCTGGCTGATTAAACAAAAAGTAATTGACTGGCGTATCCCGGCTGCTTTCCTTATCAGCCTGGTTCTGATTTCGAATTTATTTGCTGTTATGGATTATTCAAGCAATAGCTCGGCATTATTTCATGCCTTTAGCGGTGGCACCATGTTGTGCGCTTTCTTTATCGCCACCGACCCGGTAACCGCAAGTACTACGCCAAGAGGCAGATGGATATACGGTGCCGGCATCGGCACACTGGTATACATTATCCGAAGCTGGGGAGGATATCCCGATGGCATCGCCTTCGCCGTTATACTGATGAATATCTGTGCACCACTGATAGACTATTACACACAGCCAAAAATTTACGGTGATCCTGATCGTTAAGGTTACAAATACAAGCAACAGAAAACAGAGCAGTAGCAGAATAAAAACTGATAATTAGCAGTTAACATCAATGAGAACTTTAGTTTTACACAAAAAAAACATTATGATTACCGCCATGCTGCTGGTGATCTTTGCAGTCGCCGGTGCCGCATTAGTCGGTTTAACTTTTGAAGAAACGGTCGACGTTATAAAAGAAAATGAGAAACTCACACTGCTGAAAAAATTAAATAACATTGTGCCGGCAAACGTCTATAACAATGACCTGTTACACGATACAACCAGTGTTAAAGCCAGTAAGCTGCTCTGCACCAGCGAAGCGACTACCGCCTACCGCGCCCGGCTTGATGATAAAAATATTGCTGTAGTATTAAGCAGTATTGCCCCCGGTGGCTATAACGGCCCGATCCACATGCTGGTTGGTATTTATGCCGATGGTCGGCTGGCAGGGGTTAGAATTGTAAAACACCGGGAAACACCGGGGCTGGGTGATGTAATAAGTATTTCCCGATCCAACTGGATACTCGGCTTTAACAATAAATCACTCTCCAACCCCGATAGCAGACACTGGAAGGTCAAACGTGATGGCGGTATATTCGACCAGTTTACCGGTGCCACAATAACACCACGCGCAGTGGTGGAAGCCGTACACAATGCCCTGTTATACTTTAAAACAAACAGGGAGCTACTGTTTTATACACCTGAGTCTGAAAAACCCGCAGTAACCGAACCGTCTGACTTATCGATTAAAAAGGCGACATCACCATGACAGAAAACACAACAATACCGGACTCTCAATTCTCCAGTATCAGCAAAAGCGGCCTGTGGTCGAACAATGTTGCACTGGTTCAACTGTTAGGCCTGTGTCCGTTACTGGCCGTAACCGGTACCATCATTAATGGCCTTGGTCTCGGTATTGCCACCTTAATCACCCTGATTTTATCCAATAGCATTGTTTCCCTGATTCGCCCCTGGCTGAAATCAGAAATACGTATTCCTGTATTCGTTATTATTATTGCCTCAATCGTCACCAGTATCGAACTGGTAATGAATGCCTGGTTTCATGATTTATACCTGGTGCTCGGTATTTTTATCCCGCTGATTGTCACCAATTGCTCCATCATTGCCCGCGCCGAAGCCTTTGCCTCCCGGAATAAACTGCTGGATTCTGCACTTGATGGTTTTATGATGGGACTGGGTTTTACGCTGGTGCTGATTGTTCTCGGCGGCATACGTGAAATTATCGGTTTTGGCACATTGTTTGCCAATGCACAGATCATGTTTGGCAGCATCGGTGAAAATATGACCATCACCTTCAGTGACAGTTACCCCGGTTTTCTGCTGGCAGTATTACCACCCGGTGCCTTTATTGGCCTTGGCCTGCTGATAGCGCTGAAAAATATTATTGAAAAACGTAAAACAGCACAACAAATCATCATAATTAAAAGTGCCAGCCCTGTAACCGGTTAAATACTGCTTATTAAATATCACACTAATTTCAGAACACGACAGCCAGTGAACCTGGTAGAAAAGCCGGCCATGACAAGCACATGAACAAAAACAAACGCCATGAAATTTTTTCGCGCTTGCGAAATGATAACCCGGAACCTACCACCGAGCTCAACTTCAACTCCACTTTTGAATTACTCATTGCCGTTATCCTGTCAGCACAGGCGACAGACAAAAGCGTTAACCTTGCAACACAAAAACTTTATACAGTCGCCAATACACCCGAAGCCATTTATAAACTGGGCGAAGACGGCCTGAAGAAATACATTAAAACAATCGGCCTGTATAACAGCAAAGCAAGAAACATTATCAAAACCTGCAAGATACTAATGGACGAACATAACAGCACTGTTCCGGACGACCAGAAAAAACTGGAAGCTCTGCCCGGCGTAGGCAGGAAAACAGCCAACGTAGTACGCAATACTGCTTTTGGCCACCCCACCATGGCAGTTGATACCCATATTTTCCGGGTAGCCAACCGCACTAAAATCGCCCCCGGAAAAAATGTACTGGAAGTTGAAAAAATGCTGCTTAAGTTTATCCCTGATGAATTTATGATCGACGCGCATCACTGGCTGATTTTGCTTGGCAGGTATACCTGCATAGCACGCAAACCAAGGTGCGGCTCCTGTCTTATTGAAGATTTATGCGAATATAAAAATAAAACCGGTTAGGCTGCCGCAATTAACAACACCAGCTACAGGCAAAGTCTTCATTTTTATTAATCCTGACACAAGCACCGGAGTTTTAAATTATTCAGACTCAACCCGGTAAGCAGCATGACAGGCAATACATTTATTCATTGTCATTGCAATGCTGCTTAATATTTCTTTTGCTGTTGCCCCCGCCTCTGCAGCATCAGCTATCCGGTCAAACGCCATATGTGTTGGCATACCGATTTTTTTAAAGCCATCAGGAACCGAACTCATCAGTGTCGGCGGCACATCTGTCATACCCTGAAAGCCCAGTGGACGCAATGCAGTGGCTACCGCATCCATATCATCTTTAGACAAAGCGGTTAATGCCTGTTGCAATCCACTGACGTTTTGCTGCATCTCACGGACAAGAAAATTACGTGCGTCATCATCAAGCACGATGACTTCACGATTATCTCTTCCCGCCCATGAACTGTTAGAAAACCCTGTTATAACAACTGTTATTGCGAGCAGTATGTGATGAACATCTATTTTAAAAATCTTATTTCTCATTTAAATTGTTCCTTTAATCAAATTTTTATTTCAGATATTAATAAAAAAGTTGTACAGCATGTATATGACTATCACGCTTTCTGTAACGGTTAAATAATACTGTCACCGATACAGATTATTTATGCTAACAATTTTTGCGCCATAAAAATGCACACTTTTCACCGGAAAATACCGCATCCCGTAAAACATCACCATTAATTAAGGCAGCTCTGATGAATGCTTATGCCAGGAAACCTGAATCTTTAAAAGTTTATTAACTGTATCGTCAGGCAATAATAATTGATATAGCCAGCAGCAACGGGGTCAATAATGTTACTGCCACATTAGTACCAAGATACTGAGGAAAACCTCCTATCATTTCCCCATATTTCACTGCCCCGGATAAAGAGAAAAACGCAAGTGGCATTGGCAGTAGTGCAATCAGACTCAATACAGGCAAATAGCCGGCGACTACATAAATGATAATTGCCAGTATTGTTGCCAGTGAAAACAAACCATACACTATATTACTGCGCTTTACCCCATAGGCAATTGGAAAATGATAACGTCCCGCATTGCTGTCAGCATGAATATCAGGGTACTGGTTGAGTAGAAGAAGATTGTTAACCAGAAGGAAAGGAATGACTGCAACAAAAAAAGATAAAGTCATATATTCCCCAGCTAATACAAACTGTGTTCCGACAACCATAAGAAAACCAAAGCCCAGTCCCGGCGCAATCAGGCAAAGCCATGGGTGCCGGTTGATCCATCCTGTATAAGTAACGATCAAAGCAAAACCGGTCACACCAACCGGTATAATTTCAACACCGCTTTGCCAGATAAAAAAACCGCCAATAACTAAAGTAGCGAACAAAGTTCCAATACCAACAAAAAGCACACGTCCAGCCATTTCCGGATGGCGGGGCAAGGCTCCACTGCCACCGCTGAATTTTGTTTTTTCTGTGGTTAGATCCAGGCCACTTTTAAAATCGAAATATTCATTAAGTGTATTAACACTGACATGAGCAGACAAAGCACCTAGCAGTGCGAGTATAAACAAGAATATATCTATATCGCCCTGCTTCGCAATAACAATACTGGCACCTAAAAAAATGCAAACAGGCGTTAAAATCAGAAAGGAAAGTCTGATCGATTGAACGACTGTTTTTAACATCTTTTTTTCAATACTGCCATCATTCACCGGGTCTGACTAAACTTGATAACAAACTGAGATTAAACATCAGGACAGGTAGTATATACAAGTTCGAGTGACCGTAGCACGGGATGAACTGTTTGGCAATATTAAACACCTTCAGTGATAAACCTTTGACTTCAACAAACTGGCAATTATATAAAAATCAAAATAGAATCTTATCTAACGCTGCCGCACCCTTAACCCGGCCTGACAAGACTTAATTTATATAAAGTGAAACATGCCTTTTAATAACGCCCGTAACACTGACATCATCATTCCCACACAGGGAATACAGGAAAACAATAATGTTTGGTAATAACAGAAATGAATTACGCCAGGTATATCTCAGCTGCTGGCAACTGAAAAAAAACAGACTACCACTGGACCCCATGCAGGAAGTGGTTGCCACTATTGTAGAAAAGCATCCTGAATATCATCAGCTACTGGAGAATAATGACATCGTTGATAAGGATTTTTCTGCAGACACCGGTGAAAGTAATCCTTTTCTACACATGAGCATGCACATTGCACTGCACGAACAGATCAGCACCAACCGCCCTGAGGGCATTAGTGACTGCTACCAGAAACTATGTCTGCTACAGGGTGGGCCGCATGATGCGGAACATGCCATGATGGAATGTCTGGGGGAAGCACTATG
>JAJRUQ010000127.1 GCA_024277705.1 Gammaproteobacteria bacterium | reverse complement strand
GGTAAAGCTAAATTTGATATGTTCTGTGTCGCCTGTCATATGCAGGGTGGTACTGGTAACCAGGCTTTAGGGGCACCTAACTTAAGTAACAATATCTGGCTGTATGGTGGTTCGCCGCGTACTATCAAGGAAACGATTGCAAAAGGCCGTAATGGCAGAATGCCGTCTCACAGTGATTTTCTGGGTAAGGCAAAAGTACACGTTCTGGCCGCTTATGTGTATAGTCTGTCTAACGGCGCTGACGGTAAATAAATTTTGTTTTAGCTGTATTGAGTTATGTGGCAACGCTATACACTGACATAATCAGCGTGTAATATTGGAGGTATGAATGCAATACCTCTAATCCAGCGAGTGGTTGCAGTGTTATGGCCTGCTTTTGTTATGGCCGGCATTGCAACTATCTTGTTTACTACCGTATTTGATCCTGCTATTTTATTTATTGAGCATGATATCAGCCGTCTGGGTTTTTATACCATTACTTTCTTTTTGTTCTGGTTATTCGGTGCGCTGACAGCCATTGCTACCTGTTATTTCTTGAAGCCTTGCGAAGCTATCAATAAGGCCAGAGAAAGAGCAAAGGCTGAGGCTATCGAGATTGCTACAGAAGCTGCACAGGCAGTCGCCGACAGTAAAGCGAGCGCTGAAAAAAACTAACAACATACCTCTCAGTTGCCTATTGTTTGTAAATGATCAAAAATATTTTTGCCTGCAAATAACAGTATAAGGTAATAAACTAATAATGTCTGAAAGTGCCTCTGAAACTGAAGCTTCTGCTGATACAACTGCGGTGGATAATAAGTTAAGTAAAGATATTGAGCAATCGCTCTATTCCAAACGCAAAAAAATATATCCTCGTGAAGTACACGGCTTGTTTGCTGCATTGCGAACAACCGGAGTCGTTGTTTTGCTTGGTTTGTATTACATCGTACCGTGGTTGCAATGGGATGGCCGGCAGGCGGTGTTATTTGATCTGCCGGAACGTAAATTTTATATTGTAAATATGGTGTTCTGGCCACAGGATTTTTTCTATCTGGCTTTATTGTTAATCGTTAGTGCTTTGGGCCTGTTTTTTATTACCGCTTTAGCCGGGCGGGTCTGGTGTGGTTATGCCTGCCCGCAAACCGTGTGGACAGAGGCCTTTTTATGGATAGAGCGGAAAATTGAAGGCAGCAGACCAAAACAGATAAAGCTGGATAAAGAGCCGCTATCCTGGCGTAAAATTCGTATAAAAGGCAGCAAGCATTTTATCTGGATTACTTTTTCACTGTTTACCGGCCTGACCTTTGTCGGTTATTTTTCACCACTTCGTGAGCTGACAACAGATTTTGTAAGCTTTAGCACCGGTCCCTGGGAAACTTTCTGGATATATTTTTATGCGCTGGCAACCTACGGAAATGCAGGCTGGTTGCGCGAACAGGTTTGTATGTATATGTGTCCTTACGCACGTTTTCAAAGTGCGATGTTTGATCAGGATACCATGATTATTTCATTTGATCCTGCACGTGGACTGCCCATGGGGCCGCGGAAAAAGACAGTTGATAAAGCGGCTGCCGGTTTAGGGGATTGTATTGACTGCACCATTTGTGTACAGGTATGCCCGACCGGTATTGATATACGTGATGGCCTGCAATACCAGTGCATCGGATGTGCCGCCTGTATTGATGCCTGCGATGATGTAATGGATAAAATGGGTTATGACCCCGGACTGATTCGTTACACCACAGAAAATACACTGATGGGGAATCACACACATGTTTATCGTCCGCGTGTAATTGTTTATGCCTTACTATTACTGGCAGTTACTGTTGGAGCCTTCTATTCTATTGTGACGCGATCACCGATAGCGCTGGATGTGATTCGTGACCGTAATACCCTGTATCGCGAAACCAATGATGGTTTAATTGAAAACGTTTATAATATTAAATTATTAAACATGGATAAACGCGATCACCGTTATATTTTAAGCGCAGCAGGTATTCCTGATTTGGTCCTTAAGAAAGATACTGACGAACTGCTGGTGAAAAGTGGTGAGGTTATTGAGATACCGGTTCGTGTCCAGGTTGATGCTTACAACCTGAAAAAACGCAGCAGTGAAATCAGGTTTACCTTGAAAGCAGAGGGTTATGACGACCTTGTAGTGGTTGAAGAAGCGCGTTTTCTTGGTCCGAACTTTCGCTGATTGAGACAGAAGATTTCAGTTTTAACGAGTATTAATATTTAAAACATTATGCAAACATGTGAAGATAAAAAACCCTGGCACCAGCATCCTCTGGTATGGATGATGTTGTCTATTCCTTTTTCGGCAGTGATTATGGGCGTGGTCATGATCTGGCTGGCTGTGGATACTGATGATGGTCTGGTGGCTGATGATTATTACAAGCGTGGATTGGCCATCAATGATGTTATCAGTCTGGATAAAAAAGCTGCTGAGTTAGAACTTAATGCCCTTATTGAATTTAACAGTAGTGAAAAAGTGATTAATATGCAGTTTGACAAGGGTCTGCTGGATAGTTATCCCGAGACGTTGCAGCTTACTTTTCAACATGCCACCCGTGCCAATAGCGATGTAGTGCTGATATTAAATCATGGCATCAATAATCGATATATAGGTCATTTGCCGCAGGCCATCTCACATGGCATCTGGTATTTTGAGGTTTCGGATAAAGGCGGTGCCGATACCGGCAAGGGATGGAAGTTAAATGCACGCACGCGGGTGGCTGAAGATAACAGCGTGCATTTGAAAAATAACTATTAGCAGGCGAGTATTGAAAAGCTTCTGTTGTTGAGCCAAAGGAGAAGTTGTAAGTTAAAAGTTTTAAGTAACAAGTTAAAAGCCGAATGTTCAGGGGCCGGAGTCATTTTAATAACTAACATAGCATAACTGTTAGTAAGCATTTAAAAATGACTCCGACCCCGGTGGCTCAACAAGCTTCTTTTGCTTTAACGTTTTTAAACTTACAACTTGTAACTTAAAACTTCTCTTAATGGCTGTTACAGGAAATTCAGCTGAAAAGGATAGTGTTCAACTTTCAGGGCATATATCAGCCTGCCATTCTTTTAATAACCACCTGATTTCTTCCTGTTTCCTTGGCCTGATATAAGGCTTCATCTGCTTTTTTCAGTAGCTGAACCCCCAGATTTTCAGGTTCTTTGCTCGGCTTTTCACTGTTGTTCTTATCGTTCTGGAATTTTATCTGGCTGAGTGAGGCCAGACCGATGGAAACGGTAATCGATAAGGTATTATCATCGATAATCAGCTTTTGATTATCAACTTCACTGCGTATACGTTCTGCGACTTCATGGGCCAGTTGTATGCCGGTGTCCGGTAATATAATGGCAAACTCTTCGCCGCCATAACGTGTCACGATGTCACTTGAGCGAACCTGCTCGCGCATTAAGGCAACCAGACGGATTAATACTGCATCACCAATTTGATGGCCATGGCGGTCGTTGATTTGTTTAAAAAAGTCAACGTCGATGAAAAGGCAGACCAGGTCGGTTTTGTTACGAACACAGCGGTCAATTTCGTGTTTTAAGCGTTCATCAAAATAACGGCGATTATAGGCATTGGTTAAACCGTCCTGATATCCCAGTTCCAGGGTACGTTGCTGGTTTATACAGTTTTCGATAGAAATCGCAATCATGGCGCTGATGCGCTGTAAAAAAGTTGTGGCGAAATTTTTATTGTAACGCTCGGCATCTGTGCTTAATAATAATTGTATGCCGATTATTTCATCACCACGTTTTAACGGCAACAGGGCGGCTGATTTGTACTTTTTTGCATCATTAAAGTCCAGTAGCCAGTCATACTTGGTAAGGATGCGTGTGCCTAATATCGGAAAGTCAGGTATGTCCGAAATCATCAGGTCACTGGTTTCAGTATCAATAAAACTTAAACCTTTGTATTTTTTCCGGTAGCTTTCTGTCAGCAGACGCTCTACTTCGTGATAGCGGTCGACCAGGCATAATCGAATTTCATCAATGCGGAATTTTTTCTGTTCTTCGAGCAGTAAATGAAACAGCTCTTTGGGGCCCTGAGCTGCAACCACGGCCAGTGAAAATTCATCAAAAGTCGATTGTGTTTGTTCATTGCGTCGTGCTTCGGAAAGCAGCCGGTCAAGTTGCTCTCTTAATTGTCTGTTTTCTTGAAGTCGCTGCTCTTCCATGTTTCCTTTATAACATAGTCTTAGGCATAATTGAGAATATTCTGTTGAAATATCAACATCTTGGAATTGATATAATACTCATTTAGATTAATGGTGTAAATGGCCTTTAAAGGGGCTGAGTCCATTTTACTGGGGCAGCTATTTGCCCGCAGCAGCCCCGGTAATGGCTCCTCCCGGCCTTTTAATGACGGAAATGACGCATGCCGGTAAATACCATTGCCATGCCATACTCATCGGCTGCAGCGATGACCTCATCGTCTCGCATTGAACCGCCCGGTTGTATGACAGCGACAATACCGGCTTCATGTGCGGCATCGATGCCGTCACGAAACGGGAAGAAGGCATCGGAAGCCATTACCGAGCCGGGGACTTCCAGGCCGGCATGTTGTGCTTTTATACCCGCTATCCGTGCACTGTTGATACGGCTCATCTGGCCGGCGCCAACACCGATGGTTTTATTGTTTCTGGCGTAGACGATGGCGTTGGATTTAACAAATTTGGCAATCTTCCAGCTGAACAATAAGTCATTGATTTCATCATCACTGGGTTGTTGTTTACTGACCACTTTCATTTCGTTAAGTAATAGCAGGTCGGCGTCCTGTACCAGTAAGCCACCGTTTACCCGTTTGTAATCCAGTCTGGGTGAGATACCATCCCATTGACCGCATTCAAGCAGGCGAACATTTTTCTTTTCAGCAATGGCATCGATGGCTTCACCGCTGACGCTGGGGGCAATAATGACTTCCACAAACTGACGTTCGACGATGGTTTTTGCTGTCTCGACATCAAGTTCACGGTTGAGGGCAATGATGCCGCCTAAAGCGGATTCAGGATCAGTGCTGTAGGCATCGTTATAGGCATCGAGTATGCTTGTGTTAATGGCAACACCGCATGGGTTTGCATGCTTGACGATAACGCAGGCGGGTTCTTCAAATTGCTTGACGCATTCCAGTGCTGCATCGGTATCACCGATATTGTTATATGACAGTTCCTTTCCCTGTAACTGTTTAGCCGTGGCAATACAGGCTTCAGACACATCTTTTTCGGTGTAAAAGGCCGCATGTTGATGCGGGTTTTCACCGTAGCGCATTTCCTGTATTTTGCTGAATTGCAGGTTGATGGTTCGTGGCAGTTCGCTCAAAGTGCCATCCTGTTTTACTCTGCCCAGATAATTGGCAATCATGCCGTCATAACTGGAAGTGTGTTCAAATGCTTTAACCGCAAGGTCAAAACGGGTAGCATCGCTGACGAAGCCGTCATTGTTCTGTAGTTCTTCTAGCACCCGCGGGTAATCTTCGGGGTCGACGATAATGGAGACAAAGGCATGGTTTTTTGCAGTCGCACGTACCATGGCCGGGCCACCGATATCAATATTTTCGATCGCATCCTCTAACGAACAGTCTTTTCTGGCAACAGTGGCTTCAAAAGGGTAAAGGTTGACCACCACCAGATCAATCGGTGCGATATCATTGTCTTTCATCACGCCGTCATCAATGCCGCGACGCCCCAGTATTCCGCCATGAATTTTCGGATGAAGGGTTTTAACTCGACCATCCATGATTTCAGGGAAACCGGTATGTTTTGATACTTCCAGACATGGAACCATGTTTTCGATAAGCAAACTGGCGGTGCCGCCGGTAGACAGGATTTCAATACCCTGGCTATGCAGAGTTTTGGCGAATTCAATAATGCCGGTTTTATCAGAAACACTGATAAGTGCACGTCGTACAGGACGTTGTGTATCGTTGGTCATAAGTTTGCTCTTGAAGGAATTTTAAGACGGGGTGAATTATAACTGAGAGTGGCTGTTTGTGTCACTTGCGGGAGAAATCCTTACGCATTAAAGATGAGAGCGTATATTTGCGGATAAATTATTTATGTAAATTATAACTACGGAGTTTTTTTCGTAGAGTACCGCGGTTTAGCCCGAGTAGCTCGGCGGCGCGTGACTGATTGCCCTTGGTATGTTCTAAAATAGCTTCGAACAGGGGTTGTTCGATTTGTCTGAGTACCAGATCATACATATTATTAGGCTGAGTACCCTCAAGTTCATAAAGGTAGCGTCGTATCGAATGTTTTACCGCATGACTGAGTTGCGAAATTTCTTTATTGGTGCTGTTGTCTTCCGCGTTGTTGATGTCAGAATTGTTATCTTGTACGTTCATGCTGCTTGAGTAGTCTGTGGTGACTGTTGTGTGTTAAAAAACTGTGCAATCAGCTCCAGTTGCTTGCCTGCATCGTCAACCCGGTTGATATGGTTTATAAATGATCGGGTTTCTGTTGCCTGGATATTATACCAAGCCTTGATATACCAACCAATATGTTTTCGAGCGATTCGTACACCGGCCGTTTCACCGTAAAAAAGATGTAGATTTTGCAGATGGGTCGATAATAGACGGCTGACTTCAGCATTTTCAGGCTGTGCCAGTAAGCGGTTGGTTGTTAGATAAAACTTTATTTGCTGAAAAATCCATGGGTTACCCAGGGCAGCACGGCCAATCATCAAACCGTCGGCCTGAGTGAGTTTCAGTACCTGCCTGGCTTTTTTCGGTGTGTTGATATCACCATTGGCAATCACCGGTATCTTGACGCTGTTTTTGACGGCGGCAATGGTGTCATATTCGGCCATTCCCTTATAAGCATCAGCGCGTGTTCTGCCATGAACCGAGAGGCATTGAATGCCACTTTGTTCGGCAATTCTTGCGATGTTCACCGCATTTCTGTTTTGCTGGTCCCAGCCGGTTCGGATCTTCAGGGTGACCGGTACGTCTACGGATTGCACCACAGCGTGCAAAATATCACCTACCAGAACCTCATTTTTTAACAGTGCCGAGCCGGCCATCACATTGCATACTTTTTTTGCCGGACAACCCATATTAATATCAATAATCTGTGCGCCATGCTCAACATTAAACTGTGCCGCTGTAGCAAGTTTCAACGGATCTGTACCGGCAATTTGTACACTGCGGATACCTTTTTCATGTTCGTGTTTAAGGCGTAAGCGGGTTTTTCTTGAGTTCCACAGGCGTTTTTCCGAGGTCACCATTTCTGAAACACAAAGGTCGGCGTTCAACTCGTAACACAGGTTACGAAAGGGCTGGTCGGTAATGCCTGCCATCGGGGCAAGCATCAGCGGAGCGTCAAAATGGTAGGGGCCGATGTACA
Source organism: Gammaproteobacteria bacterium (assembly GCA_024277705.1). GTDB lineage: Bacteria > Pseudomonadota > Gammaproteobacteria > SZUA-229 > SZUA-229. The sequence goes on along the minus strand of JAJRUQ010000127.1, from coordinate 20,663 downwards.
TTAGCGTATTGTACCGCTAATTTGTGTTCACACGTTATAAAAAATTAAACTCGTAGGTTTTAGCCTGTTTTCCCGGATCGAGAATTTCCATGGAGAAGCTGAGCTTGTCGCCAGAGGCAATGATACCGGTCTTTCCGGATTTTTCTGGTAAATATTCGGCAGGCAGAAAGCGACGCGCTGCCACCGTGTGGCCACGAATATCAGAAAAATTAATTTGCATGACCGGGTAGGGCTGGGCAAAATCAGCATCATTTTTCAGGGTGATATCAATCTTTAATGCATCTTTATTATCCGGGTGTGAATAGACGTTACGGCTGAGCAGTTTTATGCTTTTCGGATCACGAACCGAAATGTTATTGCAGTCAAACTGTAGGCATGCTTTATCAATCCAGACCTGTAATTCAGGCAACCGGGATAACTGGTGGCGGTTAAACCAGCTGTATTCTATAAATAGGCTGGCAATGAGCAACAGTGTTGCTGCGCTCCACAAAAGACCGGACAGATTGACACTGGATGTGCTCTGGCGAAATTCGTCGGGTACCACACTTTTTGCTGAAGTCAGGTCATCTTCATTAAAAAAATCAAATTCATCCCGGGATATATGGTCTGTATCGTCAGCCGTTCTGGTATGGTTCGGTGCTGCAGTTTCTTCAGTTGCGCTATGAGTAGTGGCAGATATGTCGGTGGCAAATATTAGCGGCGTATTGTCAGCGGGTATTTGTTTATCGTCAGCCGTAACAGGGTTGTCATTTGTTTGCTCATTGACAGGGTTTTCTTCCTTTAGCAGAGAAGGACGCTGATGGTTTTGGCTGGCGACATCAACAGCATTAAAGACTTCTTTGCAGACACCGCAGCGAACAAATCCTTCAGCGGTATTGAGCTGTGATTCGGTTATACGAAATTGTGTGTCACAATGTGGGCATTGAGTCTGCATGGTTTTTTGACTTTATCGTAAATGTTTTTTTTCTGCAAACATGTAGTGTGGAATTAAGCGGATGTTTTATCTGTTCAACAGAGATTCGGTAACAGGTTTCAGGTTTAAAAACGACTGTTGTGAAGTTAAGGCAGCGATTATTAATGATCATAAAATAGTGTGCGCTTGCAGGCGTGCATAGTTCAGAATGGCAATGAAGCGAACCCTTTATTTCCCTGTAGTCCACCGCTATGCACAGCAACAATGGTTGTGCCTCTCTTGAAGCAGCCCTGCTTGATTAGCTGAAACAAACCGTAGAACATTTTACCGGTGTATACCGCGTCCAGCATAATACCGTATTGACGGTGAAAGTCTTTTATAAATTGAATTAACTCGTCATTTATTTTTGCGTATCCGCCAAAATGATAACGGTCTTCGATCTGCCAGTTTTTTATTTTTTGTTGTGCCGGTAAAAAATGTGCAACCTCGGCATTTAAAAAGCTGCCACCTTTGAGTGCGGGGAAACCGATTGCTGTTTGCTCAGGTTTTAATTCAGAGATTATACCGGCCAGTGTGGCACCGGTACCACAGGCGCAACAAATAACATCAACTGTCTTAAGTGAGCTGTTTATTTCATTTGTAATACCAGCACAGCCTTTAACCGCCAGTGTATTGCTGCCACCTTCAGGTAATATGTAGACCGGCCCGAATTGCTGCTGTAATTTTTCGAGATAATCCGCTTGTTGTTTCTGCCGGTATTCGACGCGTGTTATGTAGTGTAACTGCATACCGCATTGTTCCGCGAATTGCAGTGTCGGGTTAAGCGGGAAGTGTGATTCACCACGAATAATGCCGATGGTATTGAAACCGAAGGTTTTACCGGCTGCGGCGGTAGCATAGATATGGTTCGACCAGGCACCGCCAAAGGTTAGCAGAGCGGGGTAATGATCCTGTCTGGCCAGCAGCAGGTTATGTTTGAGTTTACGCCATTTGTTACCGCCAAATTCGGGGTGTAACAGATCATCGCGTTTCACATAAAGATGGATGCCCGCCTGTTCAAGAAAACAGCTGTGCAGTGGCTGTAACGGACTGTTTGTTAGTTCATCAAAATCTGGCAAATAATGTTACCGTGATGATGAGTTGTGCTGCTAACGGGCAACCACGTGTAACACTGTTGAATATTCAAAATAAACAATGCGGTCGGGATAGCTCCAGCGGGTAATCGGTGGCTTGCCGACACTGTCGGATATATTAATGGGCTCACCAAATTCCTGCTTCACTTTAGCCATGCTGCTGCCACGGCGGGGTAAATCAAGCAGTTTTATTTTGATGGTTTCTCCGGGTTGAATTTCCTGTGCCGGTAGATTTAACACATCGCCCGTTTGCTGAGTCTGCTGATGTTGCATCATTACTTCCATGGCAGACGGCGCTGATGGTATGTTTTCTGCATTATTTTCACGGTCTTCCATCGACGGCCGGTTGGCAAAACTGTTCGATGCATAGCTGATAATAAATATGCTGGTTAATAATGCGAAGCGGGTGACTGTTAAGCGACCGCTTCCATTTTTAGTAAGGTTTTTTATCATGACTGTGCCAACTAATATTTGTCTGTTTTTTTATTTTTAATTTATTACTCAGTAGTGTAGCACCACTATGGAGAAGTGGCTGTATGTTGCTGATATTTAGGTCACTATTTTATTGTTTGAATTTTTTCATCACCAGACAGGCATTGGTGCCACCAAAGCCGAAGTTATTCGACATCACCAGATTTAAATCCACATTATCCTGTCGTTGGGTAACAATGGGCATGTCTGTAGCGGCTTCATCCATGGTGTCAATGTTGGCTGATGCCTGGATGAAATTGTTCTGCATCATTAACATGGTGTATATCGCTTCCTGCGCGCCAGAGGCGCCTAAAGAGTGACCGGCCAGAGATTTGCTGGAACTGATCGGTGGTACATTGTCGCCAAAAGTTTCCCTGATTGCGTACAGTTCTTTGCTGTCGCCTACCGGTGTACTGGTGCCATGAGAGTTGATGTAGTCCAGCTTGTCGTTGAGTCCCTGTGTGGCCATCTGCATGCAGCGAATCGCACCTTCACCGGAAGGGGCAACCATGTCAGCACCATCGGAAGTAGCGCCATATCCGACAATTTCTGCGTAGATGGGGGCGCCGCGTTTTAACGCATGCTCCAGTTCTTCAACCACCACGGTGGCACCGCCACCGGCGATAACAAAACCATCACGGTTGGCGTCATAAGTACGTGATGCTTTTTCCGGGGTTTCGTTATATTTGGTTGACAGTGCACCCATGGCATCAAACAACATACTCAGTGACCAGTGTTCTTCTTCACCACCACCGGCAAAAATAATATCCTGTTTGCCAAGCTGAATAAGTTCGTAAGCGTTGCCAATACAATGAGTGCTGGTGGCACAGGCTGAACTGATGGAGTAATTGACCCCTTTTATGTGAAACGGTGTCGCCAGACAGGCAGATACGGTGCTGGCCATGGTACGTGGCACCATGTAAGGGCCGACACGGCGTATCCCTTTTTCACGCAATATGTCAGCAGCGGCAACCTGATTAGCGGAGGATGCACCGCCGGAACCCATGATAATACCGGTACGGATACTGGAGACCAGGCTTTCGTCCAGTTTGGCATCAGCAATGGCCTGTTGCATGGCAATGTATGAAAAGGCTGCAGCATCGCCCATAAAACGCTTTACCTTACGGTCGATAAAATCATCTATGTTGATGTCGATGCTGCCGGCAACATGACTGCGCATGCCAACGTCAGCATATTCCTGCTTGAATTTAATACCTGAACGACCTTGTTGTAGAGAATCGAGCACTGTTTTTTTGTCGTTGCCAAGGCAGGAAACAATACCGATACCAGAGATTACAACTCGTTTCATGCTTATACCCTAAAATTTAATTATTAAAAATTTTCAGTTGAAGTAAATAAACCGACGCGTAAGTTTTTTGCGACATAAATTTCACGATCATCAATGGACATGGTTGCATCCGCAATGCCCATAACCAGTCCGCGCGCAATAACGCGTTTTAAGTCAATTTGATATTTTACAAGTTTGCCGGTAGGCAGGACCTGACCGGTAAATTTAACCTCGCCAACACCCAGTGCGCGACCCCGACCGGGGTGACCCAGCCAGCCCAGATAAAATCCGATGAGCTGCCACATTGCATCAAGCCCGAGACAACCGGGCATTACCGGGTCGTTTTTAAAATGGCATTCAAAAAACCATAAATCCGGTTTTATGTCGAGTTCTGCCTGAATCTGGCCTTTGTTATTGATGCCGCCAATATCAGAAATATGTGTTATGCGGTCCAGCATCAGCATGTTGGGTGAAGGTAATTGCGCATTGCCGGGACCGAATAGTTCACCACGACTGCAGGTTAGCAAATCTTCATAATTATATGAGCTGGGTCGTACTGTTTTGTCCTCATCGGCAAGCATATTATTTCTCGTATTATAAGGTTTTGATTAGTGTTGATAAATTAGCTTAATTTTATCGGAAAATCATGTACGATGATACGATTCTGATACAGTTAAAGTACAAATGATGGATGAAATACTGTTAATAATACTGATTTTGGCCGGTATATGGTACTGGTGGGATACCCTGCAATCAAATGAGATGGCTCTCACGGTGTGCAGACAAAAGTGCAGTAACGCCCGCTTGCAGTTACTTGATGCAACAGTTAGCCGTCAGCGTAGCTGGTTACGCCGGGGTAGTGGTGGCAGTATTCAAATTTGTCGTTTATATGCTTTTGAATATACGGACGAACAGGCGGTTGATTATGAGCAACGAAAATACGGTTATATTGTATTGATCGGCAAGCAGGTGGTTGAAACCAGTCTGGCAAATGAGTCCTTGAAAGACTCCGGGAATGTGACCTAGATTGTTTTTTTAACAGGTTTTTGCTGATGTTGACAAGTTAAAATGATCAGTAAAAAGCCGCTTATCTTTGTATAAACCGGCTTTTTACTGGCAGTTTTTAATTAATAGGTGAAGAAACGTTTATTAAAACGTAGTCTGGCGGCTTTGGTTTCGCCTTCGGGCATTACTTTTAGGTCAAATTTAAGGAATTCCCCATCACTGATTTTTGTTTCTGCCAGATAGTATATGGCGGTACCTTCTTTGATTTCCCTGAATTCTAGTTTTTTCAACTGACCGGTGAGGTTGCTGGCATGGCCGGTTACCACGGAAGGGGTGGGCTTGCCGGTAGTGTTCATTACCTTTTTCAGTACAGCAATATTGATAAGGATACGGTTGTTGGCGCGAGCCAGGTCATATTGCTTGGCAACTTCAGGTGAAATAGTATCACTTCTGAAGGCATTGTAATGCACAACATAATCACCAAATTCTTTAGAGTTTTCGGCATAACTGTTCAGGCTGGCAAGGGATATAACCAGAAAAGTCAGTGCTTTAAATAATTTGCTACAGTGTGTACTCATGCGGACTCCTCATCTTCTGTGTCGCTTTATTATTGTGTTGTTCGCTTGTTTATAGGACTCTATAGATGCAAATATAGTTCAAACTGTTCGTTTTAACCATTTTTGTTTATATTATAGTTGTCTTCAAAAGCGATAGCTGATAATAGTATTACGCTTATACAATCGAAACAACCATTATTTGGCCAATTTACCGGTTTTGTTTGATGCTTTCTATTAATCGTTGCCCGACATAACGATAACGCCAGCCATTCATAATATTAATTTCAGGTAGTGCTGTACTGTCTTGATTTTCATAATAAAAAATCAGGGCTTCCAGATCTTTTCTGGAGCAGAGAACTGCACTGTTTATCGCCAATTGTTCAGCGCTGCTATTGATGATTTTCTGCAGCTGTTTCAACATCTGTTTCTGTTCTGTATTCAGTGAGTTAAACCGGTTATCCGGCCATGTGGCAGGAGGTGATTGTTGAGCATGTTTAATAACAGACAGTAAGTCCTGTTTTTCCTCCGCACTAAGCCGCTGCCCGGGCGGCATTATTTGATCGAGTGTGCTGCTATTTTCCGGAGGCTCTAAAGCTAATTCGATTACGCTATCATCAGCCAGTATTTTTCTGCGTGTTTTGTCATGTTTTTGAGCCAGCTGTTCACGCCAGATCGCAATGGCCTGTACCACCGCCAGTTTGTCTCTGGCTAATCGACTTGCCCCTTTTACACGTTTCCAGAGCTTGTCAGTGGCTACCTGAAAATTTCCGCTTTGCCTGTTCAGTGCTTCACTGTCTTCTTCGAACCATGGTTTTCTGCCGCTTTCCAGTAGTTTTTTATCCAGTCTTGCCTGTAAGCGGTAAAGAAAGATGACATCATCAGCGGCATATTGAATCTGTTTATCTGTTAGCGGGCGCTGTAACCAGTTGGTTCGTGTCTGCGATTTATCGAGCGTGACGCCAAGCTCATTTTCTACCAGTGAGGCATAACCTATCTGATGAAAATCTGTTAACAGGGCATTGGCTATCTGTGTGTCATAGATAGCCGTTGGTGCCTGGCCAAGATAATAATAGAGTACTTCAAGGTCCTGTGAGCAGGAATGAAAAATTTTAACAATAGTGTTATCCAGCAGGATTTTTTTCAGTGCATCTTTTGCATCAAAGGCCAGTGGGTCAATACAGGCAACAATGTTATCTGTTGCAATTTGTACCAGTGCTAACTGAGGAAAATATGTGGTTTCGCGAAAAAATTCGGTATCAACAGCAATCACCGCGGCATTTTCTATCTGAGAGGCCAGGGCTGCCATTTGTTCGGTTGATTCGACTAGAACAGGTTTCATTAATGCATTAAGCGTGTGCGGCGATGAATGCTCAGGTTTTAGCCTGCAGCAGTTCGATTTCATAACCATCGGGGTAAGCAACAAAAGCCAGTAGGGTGGTACCTGCATTCATCGGGCCGGGTTCTCGAATAATTTTGCCACCCTGTGCCTGAATTTTTTCTGCAGCCAGATAAACATCATCAACTTCAATGGCCAGGTGACCAAAGCCATTGCCCGGGTCGTAATGGTCAGTATTCCAGTTATAGGTCAGCTCCAGGGCGGTATGGTATTTTTCATCACCATAACCCAGAAATGCCAGGGTAAATTTCCCATCGGGGTATTCTTTCTGGCGAAGCAGGCTCATGCCCAGAATTTCAGTATAAAATTTTATGGAGCGCTCTAAATTGCCGACACGAAGCATGGTGTGTAGTAATCTCATGGTTTTTGATTTTATAGTAAAAAAACATCGTTGCCTAACTTATAATAGTGAGAAACAACGTTAACGACTGAGATTATTATGTACTTTTCATTCAATGCCAATACTTTTAGAGATATGTTTCATCGTGCAAGCGGAAAATATCTGGAGGTTTCAGAAAAAGATACCGGTGCTTCTGCAGTGGCAGCGGAGAGTCAATCAGCGCAGGATTATGTGACAGCAATGAATCAGGCGATAGACGTTATGGCGCAGGCAGGTACTGACAGTACTGTGCAAAACAGCGTGAGTGCACCAGACACGGGTTTTCTGGAAGAAACCGATATCAGTAAAATCGGACAATATGCACTGGATATTCTGGAAGCCATGGTTGCTTATGGGCAGAATAAAAATGGTCAGCAGGATCGGGAATTAATACGCCTGAGTGTTCCCATTGCATTATGGGTAGCCCGGCATGGCGGTAAGCTTTCCCAGATTGATATGCCGGTAAATTCACTGGCAGGTTATGCCAATGAAGTGACTGAACCGCACCAGCTGGAAGAGCTGGCAAAAGTTATCAGGGAAATTCTGGATGCCTGCAATGATGAAATTAAGCGCGATGTTGAACAAAGTAATATGATGCGTCCCTGGCGAATACTGAATTTAAATTATGGTATTGTCGCTACCCGCAGTCATCAACCCCGGCTTATTGAACAGGCCTATGATGCACTGATTAATAATCTGCCCCAGGATGCACGCCAGTTTTTTAAAGAAGGCCTGCAGCAGATGGATGCTATCGATTATCCGCAGGAAGTACGTGAAGTGGTTGAGCGTTACAATAATATGTGGGGTTCTGACGGGGTGTTACATTAAAAAAATTTGCCTGAATAAAGTCGGTATATCACAATGGTTTCAACGACTGCTTTTGAGTCTTAAGAGAAGTTGCAAGTTTTAAGTTACAAGTTGTAGGTTTAAAAACATAAATCAAAAGAAGCTTGTTAAACATAAGGTTATCCAGTTTTTGACTTTCTACTTAAAACTTTTAACTTACAACTTCTCTTTCTGGCCGATCTAAATATTCAGGGGTCGGAGTCATTTTAGTAACCAACACAGCATAACAACTGGTAAGTAGTTAAAATGACTCCGACCCCGGTGGCTGCAAACTGCCAACGTCTCTTTCTGGCCGATCTGAGACACCAGATTTTACTTTTTGAGGGCTTTATGTTTTGTACGGATAAAATCCTGATGCGGTACATGCAGTAGTTCTGCCAGTCGACGCAGTAGATGTTCTTCAAACTTGTCCAGGTTTTTATCGCTAAAAGCAATCTGCCACAGATCTTCAACCAGTTTTACTTTTTGTGCCTGTGTATAGTGTTTGTTTAACAAAGATGTGAATTCGTAATAATCGGTGGCTTCATGTTTTTTGTCATGCGCCAGTGCGATCAGTGATTCTGTTTCTTCGTTACTCAGTTGAAACCGGTGATGAAGTAACTGCCGGATTTTTTCTTCTTCTTCATCGTTGATGGTGTCGTCAGCGCTGGACATTTCTACCATCAGTGCGGCAGTGGCCAGCTGCAGTTTATGCTCCAGCGTTGTGCTGTTGCCGGTGTTTTCATTCAAATGTGCCTTAAAAAAAAGTTGTAACCGTGTCAGCATGATTAATCAGAATTTCCGTTGTCTGTATCTTTATGTAAAAGTTCTAAAGCTCTTTCGATTTGTCGTTGATTAAAGCCGCTTAGCTGGTAGCCACCAATAAGTATTATTGGGATGGCGCCACCGCCATGCTGCTGATATAATTGCCTGCCGGTCTCGGTGCTTTCCATATCGTATTCACAGTAATTGATATTATTATGCTGAAAATATTTTTTAGCCTGATAACAGTATGAGCACCACCATGCGCCTAACATAATGACATCGGGCCCGGCGGCAATGATCTCCGGTGTACAGTCAATGGTTTCCATCGGTTCACGCCGGCTGAGCAGGATTAAGCCGATAGTAATGGCTATAATCAGATATAAACCTTTTCGTTTGGCAGCAGGCTTTTCTGTGCTGGTTTTATTATCCGGTACTTCTGTTGGGTTCATGGTGCTTGTCTGTAGCTATGATATTACAGAGACCGGATAACAGCAGACGGGTTCAATACCTTTGTCGGGGAGTACGCATGGGAGGTCTGTTGTATTGACGCAGTTGCGAGATAAAGTGACGGCGGTAATATAAAACGGCGCTTGAGCCATTGGCTTTAACATCAATTATTTTCCAGTCATTTTCATCTCTGCGCATGCGAAAGTCCAGTCGTACCGGTGGCGTATCGGGACGTAATATACTGGTGCTGACAAAGGCTTCTGCAGGGCCACGGTATCTGACAGGGTAAAACTTTATTCGGGTATTTTCTGCATCAAAACTGCCGAGGTGTTTTGCCAGAGATGAAAGAAAAGTTTCACGCAGGCTGCGCTGAAATTCTGCTTTATCCTGATCGTTCATATTGTTCGCAAAACGGCCGGTTATCCAGTGAGCCATGTTGTCAAAATCAAAGTGCGGAATAATTTCGTGCTCAATAAAACCTCGCAGTTGTACCGGGTTGACCTTGTCTGAATGGCTGCTGAAGGTAGTGATTTTATTGAGAGCCGTATGAATAACATAAGCAGGGTTATTCGGGTTATGTGTTGCAGCGGTGCCGGGTGAAGTTGTACCGGCCGATGCGGAAAATGATATTACAAGTAACAGAGAGATTAAAGAAATGAATATCTGAGTCGGGCGAGCGAGTAGTCGTATCATTGTTTTACCTGCGTTTTTAGGTGCTGTGCCTTACATGGGGCTGCGTCGGCAATCGCTCTATGATAACAGGAAAATATCCGGATACAACCGCATGCTTCAGCATAGTGAATAATTAATCTGAAGTTCCTTAATGAGAAAAAACGGAAAATTATTTAACCCTGAAATCAATAGAACTTATAACGGGGAAGGCGCTTTATTTTTACTTCACTGGTTTTGCCAAATACCGTAACACGGGTAATGATGGGAGCATTGCCCCGGCAAAAATCTTCAAACGGCGTACGTTCGCGGATTTCAATATCATCGAAAATAACAGTGAATGCGGAAGATATGGACGCACCGCAGGAACCGCTCAGGGTACGGCTGAATACCTGGGGTTCGAGAATGATGGTGTATTCACCAGAGCTTAATTTACATATTTTGGTGATTTTTTTTGTGCGGATTACCCGGGTTCTTTTTCCCTTTTGTTTGACCTCAATTAAATCCCAGGGGGAATAGGTTCCATTTTCATCAGAATACGGGTAGCTCGCTCCTTCAGTACTTTTGAGCAGGGAGTTTGTCAGAGTAATGATGTCCGACTCAGGGTCGCACTTGTAGGTAATCAGTGGATAAATGGTATCCGCTGCGTGAGTATTGCCCGCATAAATCATGATTACGCTCAGCAACGCTAACCGATATAGTTTTCTTTTTGTCATATTCATTTGTCGAACATGCAGTACTCAGCAATTAATTACATTGTAATAGTTCTAATGCCTATGATATTTTTATTATTGTAAAAAGTATAGACAAAAATGCAATGTTTTGTAACCTTTTGATATTCCTAAGATAAATGTCGAGGTGCAACGGTGCCTGCAGGGGTTCGCCTAGGTAGTGAAAAGAGCCATTATTCCTGGTAGTAATAATCGTACTTTTGTAACAGGCCTTTCATAAACGTCCAGGCTTCGCTGTAGGTTAAACCGCTTTCTTTTGGAATAACAATTTTTATATAAAGCTGTTTAGGGTGCTGTGTTTTAAGTTTAGCCAGTTTTTTATTTAATTGTTCTTTATTAACAATGACATAACTTTCTTCATCGGCATCTTTGAAGCGAATGCGGGCTTTGCCGTTGATGCGTTCATAGTTGACACTAACCACATATTTGCCTTTTGCTGTACGTGCAGGCCTGACCAGTTTGTCATATTTTATTTTAAGTGAGCCAAAATCATCGGTTAATGTACTTAGTTTGCGTGACTGTGCATCCCGTTCCTGCGTGATAATGATGATTTTCTGTCTTTCATCTTCAAGTTCCTTTTGTTTTTTGTCGATGTCAATATTGAGTTGTGACAGGTTTTTGCTGGTTGCAGTAAGCTGTGATTGTAACGACATTATTTTGTCATCATTATTTCTCAATGAGTTCTTCAGTTGAGCATTTTCTGACAGAACGATAACAATCTGTTTTTCCTTATCTTCCATTCTGACGGTTAACTGGTTGTTTTGCTCACTGGCCTGCATCAGTTGCATGCGTAGCATCGATACTTCATTTTGTGCCTGCACCAGCTGCTCTTCCAGTGTTGCATTTTCCTGCGAGGTATCGTGAATAATTTTTTCTGCCTGTAACTCTGCAGCCATGCTGTTACGTAGCTGGTCGAGTAATTCCCAGTTTTTTACCATCAGTAACATGGAGGTAAGCAAAAAGATAATCACCACCACCATCATGATGTCGGTAAATGATGGCCAGAAGCTTTCACTGTTCAGGTGGCCGCGGCGTAAATCAACAAATTCTTCGTTCACTGTTTTGCTCTAAAGGTTTACGTATTGCTGGAAGAATCTGATGATGAAGACAGGCGGAAACCATCTCGTAGCAGAGATTTAATTTCTTCTATATCATTGCCCAGCCGTGTAAGATGGTCAGCGTAAGTTGAAGTTAAAACATGCAGGTTTCGACCGGCTTCGGCAAAATCGATCTGTGTTGTTGTCATCGTTTGAGCTGCCTGATGCAGGGCTTTGACCAGGCTGCCAACCTCATGCAGCATGCTGTCGGTTTGATAGGTAAAGCGCGGCATGATGTAAAGAGTGGTTGCCTGTTCAATGCCACTGAGTAATTCGGTTTGTACATCGGTCAGTTTCATATAGAAATAACCAAAAAACAGATAGCAGACAATGGCCGTCGCCGTGGTAGAAAGAGCCGTGGACATGCCGTGAATAACGATGCTCATACCACTGATACCATCCGCACTGTCGATAATATCGGAGGCTCCCAGCAGTGCAATCGATAATGAAATAATGGTACCGAATACACCGGTAAGAATCAGAATATTGCTGATAAAACGTGCCAGGCTCAAGCGGGTACTTTCAGTCGCAACCAGGGTAGAGGCTAATGCGCTGTGATTAACCGCCACGTTGTGTTTGCTGATTTCCAGTACGGAGGTATAACGGTTGTAAATCAGGCTTTTTTTATTGATACTCCTGGTAGGAGATACTTCTTCATTTTCTACATTCTGGATAAAACGGGTAAGTGCATTTTCTTCCCGGCTATAACGAAATAACAAGGCAATAATTCGAAAAATACCCAGTAAAAACAGACTCAGTATGCTGCCATTAACAATATAGCCGGTATTGGTGGCCTGGTTTTTGATATAAAAGTTAATAAGGAATTCGCTGTTAATCAGCAATAAAAAACCGACCACTAGCGATAACATTAAAAACTGAAATAAAACGTTGCGACTGTAATTGGATTTGTACTGGACCATAAAGATGCCTGCTAAAGTGCAAAAATAGCAGCTTTATATTTACCAGGCTGCCTGAAGTGTGCCGATTTTACGGTTATATGGAAAGAAGTATATTAGCAAAAAGTAATAAAGCAAGTTTCTCATAAGATATAGAAATGCTTTTAATTATTTATTTTCGTTATTTATCGCTGTTCCGGGTTTGTTTTCAGTCCAAAATTGATGCCAATAGACAAACGGTAGTAAGCACTGTTGTTTTTACTGACCTCATGAGAAACATCGGGTTTGAATAAGATAAAGTCACCTTCCTGCGGTTGTAACTGAAGCTTATCTGTACCGCTGTGTAAGATTAAATCACCGGAGTTTTCAGGAACATAGATATAGTATGCGGCAGACAGTAATTCATCATTATCGTCATGAGTATGTGGCAGGGTGATGCTGCCCGGGGGCATGTAGTTGAACCAGTAGCCCGCTCTTAATCCGGGGGTTGCTGTTATTTCTTCAGCCAGTATTACGGCTTCAGTCATTAATAAATTTAGCTGTGGTATGTGCTGGTGATTGAGGTATATATTTTCATAACGCCCTTCAAACAAGTGTGTTTTACGGATGTTCTCATCATTTTCGTGCTGGAGAAAGCCGGCAAGTAAAGCAGTGTTTAATTTTTGAGCACTTTGTGAATGTATTTTGTGGAATAAAGGCATGGCCATCGTTGTGGAACCGTTATGTACTGAGTGTAAAACCTGTTGCTGGGCAACTAGATCACTCGTGAAAACCGGTTTTTGTTTTCCTGTTGCAGGTAACGGTCAAACTGCATACAGATAGAACGTGCCAGCAGTCGGCCGCTGCCAGTAATGCTTAATTTGCTATCGTCTATTTTTACCAGGCCATCATCGGCCATTGCCTGCAGGTTTTTAAGTGGTGCTCTGAAATAGGAGTTAAAGTTGATGTGCCATCTTTTTTCAATGTTGCTGATATCCAGTTTATTGTTGCACATAAGCTGGTTGATGATTTCACCGCGTAATACATCATCGTCTTCCAGTTCTATACCACGAAATACCGGGATTTTATTCTGTTTTAAATAATGTTCATATTCTTCAATGGTACGTACATTCTGACTATAGTTATCACCAATGTTGCTGATGGCCGTTATGCCCATGGCAATGATGTCGCTGTCCGCGTGCGTGGAATAACCCTGAAAATTTCTGTGCAGGCTGCCATCCTGTTGCGCTTTGACCAGTGAGTCGGAGCTTTTGGCGAAGTGATCCATGCCAATGTAGACATAACCGGCATTTTGTAATTTATCAATGCATCGCTCCAGTATATTTAATTTCTCCTCGGCGGAAGGCAGGTCTTCTTCATTGATACGACGCTGCGGTTTAAACATTTCAGGCAGGTGCGCATAATTATAAATTGCAATTCTGTCAGGATCGAGTTGTATGGTGGTCTCCAGTGTTTCGTCAAAACTGCTGACGCTCTGGTGGGGAAGGCCGTACATTAAATCAATATTAATGGACTCAAAATTCAGTTGGCGAGCACTCTGTATATGCTGTTTGATTTCTTCGGTTGACTGTACCCGGTTAACTGCCTGCTGTACCTTGTCATTGAAATCCTGTACCCCGAAGCTTATTCTGTTAAAGCCAGACTGGCTGAGATGTTTAATGCGCGCCTTGTCGACTGTTCTCGGGTCAACTTCAATACCAAACTCTATCTTGTCATTGTCCGGTACATTAAAATTTTCACGGATGCATTCGATGATCTCATGAATTTCATCATCACTTAAAAAAGTCGGTGTACCACCGCCCCAGTGAATTTGCAGAACCTCACGGTCTTTGGCAAATAATTCACCCTGCAGTTGTATTTCTTTTTTCAGCAGCTCGATATAATGCCTGGCTTTTGATTTATCTTTGGTAATAACTTTGCTGCAACCACAGTAGTAACAAATCGTGTTGCAAAAAGGAATGTGCAAATATAAAGATAATGATCGAGGAATAGGGTCGTCATTGCTGTATTTCACCCATTCTTTATAGTCGGAACTATCGATGTCATTTTTAAACTGAACAGCCGTGGGGTACGAAGTATAGCGTGGGCCGAATGTATCGTAACGGCGTATTAATTCCTCACTAAAAATAATCTTATTATCCATTGTTCTGATATGTCCTGCCAATACTCGTTTCAAACGTGAAGTATAGTCGATATGTTATGGTTATTGCCAAGTATGGGCATGACATAAGTCAAAATACATGGATTTAGGAATGAAAAGCGATGGCTTCAGGCATAAACAATGTTTTTCAGGTCACGGATAAGAATTTCCTTGTCCTGCTTGTTCAGAAAGGATCCAAGTTCGAGTTCTTTTCCATGTGAGCGAATAAATATTTTTTTTGGATAGCCGCGTCGTAGAGGGTTTTTAACAAATATTTTTGACCATGTACGATGATATTTCCATGTTTTTTCTACATGATAATAGCCGCGTTCGATAATGACGTTATTCTCATCAAAGGTAATAACTTCAGTGCTCAGGTTGGCACGTAGACGGATGTAAATGCAGGTAAATAAAAACGCAAATTCAAGCCCGGCAAAAGGCAGAACCATCCATAAACCATGAAAAGCAAAATAGGTGGCAATAACAAAAGCAAGAAAAGCCAATGAACCAAAGATAAGTACATTTAACTGCCAGCTGGCAGAATTATTCGGTCTTAGAACAATAGTAGCAAGACCCTTGTCTTTATCAATACGGGTTTCTATCATGTTTCAGTCGTAAAGCCTGATTGTACTGTTTATTGGATTAGCTACCTTAGCAGTGCCGTATTATATCACTGTCAGTCATTTTACTTAAGATGATGTTGATGTCCTGGCATAGAAGGTTGCTCAGGATTGTTGTCTGTCTGCTGATGATGTTCCATGGGAATAAAAATACTGCCGATAGCCATGATGATAATGATCATTCCTACTATCTGTCTGGTGGCTGCAGAGCGGGAAAAACGGGTAATCCATGACGCCATAAAACCGGCAGCAAGCAGTGATGGCAGGGTGCCGGCACCAAATGCCAGCATGGTCAGTGCGCCATTTATTGCGCTCCCCGTGGTTAATGCCCAGATTAATACAAAATAGACCAGACCACAGGGTAACCAGCCCCAGATAAGACCGTAAACCAAAGCTTTGCTGATAGTGGTGACGGGCATCAGTTTACGGCCAAAAGGTTCAAGTTTTTTCCAGACCGGCCCGCCGATTTTTTCAATACTGGCGAGTTGTGGCAACCAGCCCATAAGATAGATGCCAATAATAACCATCATGAAAACACCGGCAGCACGTAAGATACCGTGTCCATAGGTAAAGCCGCTGTTTTGTAAAACACCGGTACCGACAGCACCGGCAATGAGGCCGGCGGTGCTGTAACTGAGCAGGCGACCGATGTTGTAACTTAAAATAAAGTGGAACAGCCGGCTCTTCCTGTTTCTTATTTCCGGTGGCAGGCCAAGGCTCAGGGCACCGATAATACCACCACACATACCGATGCAATGGATGGTACTGAAAAAGCCGAGTAAAAAGGCTGAAGTAAAAGTGAGTGACATCTTTTAAGAAAGTTATAAGTTAAGTTATAAGTACTGAGTATCGTTGTTTTAATTAATTTTTCATTTTTTATTATGCTCGAGCAGTACGCCCCACATATCATAGTCATCAGTATCGGTGATGGTCACTTGTGTGATATCGCCTGCCATGTGCTTGCAATTGTCTGGCAGGTCAATGTAGACCAGTCCATCAATATCCGGCGCATCTGATGAGGTACGGGCAATGATGGTATTTTCTTTTTCATCAATGGCATCAATAATAATGTCACGGGTTTTACCGATATTGTGTTTGAGTTTTTGTGCACTGATGCCGGCCTGTTTTTCCATAAAACGGGCAACACGTTGCTGTTTGACTTCTTCGCTAACCGCGCCGTCCAGTGCATTCGCTTTGGCGCCATCAACATCAGAATAGGCAAAACAGCCCACCCGGTCGAGTTGTGCTTCATCAAGAAAGTCAAGTAACTGCTCGAAGTCGTCTTCGGTTTCACCGGGGAAGCCGGCAATAAAGGTACTGCGTATGGTTAACTCCGGACATATTTCACGCCACTGATGGATGCGCTGCAGGGTGTTTTCTGCTGACGCCGGGCGTTTCATGGCTTTTAATATTTTCGGGCTGGCATGCTGAAAGGGAATGTCCAGATAGGGAAGAATTTTACCTTCAGCCATCAGTGGAATAATTTCATTGACGTGCGGGTAGGGGTAAACATAATGCAGTCGCACCCAGATACCGAACTGCGCCAGTGCCTGGCATAATTCAGTCATCCGGGTTTTAACCGGCATGCCATGGTAAAACTCGGTTTTATATTTAACGTCGACACCATAGGCGCTGGTATCCTGTGAAACCACCAGTAATTCTTTTACCCCGGCTGCCGCTAATCGTTCAGCTTCAAGCAGTACATCATTTACCGGCCGGCTGACCAGTTTACCGCGCAATGAAGGAATAATGCAGAAGGTGCAATGATGGTTACAGCCTTCTGATATTTTCAGGTAGGCATAGTGCCGGGGGGTCAGGCGAACACCCTGTGGTGGTACTAAATCAATAAACGGATCATGCATGGCGGGCAGGTGCTGATGGATAGCCTGCATCACTTCTTCACTGGCGTGCGGGCCGGTCACCGCCAGTACGTTCGGGTGTGTCTGTTGTACAATATCGTCCTTGGCACCAAGGCAACCGGTCACAATAACTTTGCCGTTTTCATTTAAAGCTTCACCAATGGCATCCAGTGACTCTTCAATGGCGGCATCAATAAATCCGCAGGTATTCACCACCACCAGGTCGGCATCATCGTAACGGGGGACAATGGCATAACCTTCTGCCCGTAATTGTGTAAGAATATGCTCGGAATCAACAGTTGCTTTCGGGCAACCAAGACTGACAAAGCCGACTTTATGTGGAGTTTTTGATGAACTTGCAGACATGTAAAGTGTTCGTGTTGTTTTAATGCCGATATTTTACATTAAATAATGCGGGCAGTTATGGTTAGCCGTTAAAAGTGAAAAACTGTTTTAAAATTACTGCCAATGATGTTTCATGAATGAAGAACGATTTTCCTCTCTTGCCAGAGTTTATGGCAAAGACAACCTGAAAAAATTACAAAAGGCGCATATTTGTGTGGTTGGTGTCGGTGGTGTCGGTTCGTGGGCGGTGGAGGCACTGGCGCGTTCCGGCATTGGAGCTATCACTCTGATTGATGGTGATGATATATCTCGCAGTAATGTAAACCGGCAGTTACATACCCTGGAATCGACCATCGGTAGAATGAAAGCACAGGTATTAAAGCAGCGGGTGCTGGATATTAATCCTGAGTGCCACTGTTATACCCGTGAACAGTATTTAAATGAGGAAAACATTTTTTCTTTACTGCAACCGGAATCAGTGCCGCCCTACCACTGTGTGATTGATGCTATCGATCGTATTAAATATAAAGCGTTAATGATTTATTTTTGCAAGCGTAATAAAATTCCGGTGGTTACTACCGGTGGTGCCGGTGGTTTAATCGATCCTTCACAAATAGAAGTTAATGATTTAAGCCGTACCTGGAATGACCCGCTGGCAGCATCCGTTCGTCTGTGTTTAAGGCAGGTGCACAACTTTGCACGTAATCCGAAACGCAGTTTTGGTGTACCCTGTGTTTACTCTACAGAGCAGCAGCGTTACCCGGATAAAAACGGTAATGTCGGTTTTCAAAAACCGGGGGTTGCCGGTTTGTCTCTGGATTGCAGTTTCGGTTACGGCTCGGTGGTTAGTGTTACCGCCAGTTTTGGGTTTAATGCAGCGGCTAAAGCCATTGAGATAGTAATGAAAAAAATGCAAGTGTAAACTGATGTTGTAATAGCTATTAATGAGTCTTGAGAGAAACTGTAAGTTTTAAGTTACAAGTTGTAACTTGTAAGTTTATAAATGTTAATCCACACGTCAGCCAGACAACAACCATGTTTTTTTATGAGTAACCAGGGTGGTTTTTTGTTTGGTATTCTTTCGTGTCACCAGTCTTGTGATGTTTTTCCCTGTACTTTTTCAGGATGCTTAATTTCGGGTGTGTTGATACGGTAAAGCCGGATTTTATGATTTTTTTAAAGAGACATGAACACCAGGTTCTACTGTAACGCTGATGGTGTTGCCATCATAAATTTTGTAATGACTGCACGATAGTGATATAAATTTCCAATTATACTAACGGTACATAAATAAAGAATACCGTTGAGAATTATGCGATAATAGCGCATGAAAAATGATGCTAGAAAATTATCAACCGATGAGCAAGCTTTACTACGCCGTCTTGCCGCACAACAAGTTATAGATGGAGAGTCGCCTGCCGATGTTACGCGACGTTATGGCTTGGGTGAGAAAACAATTTATAAATGGGTAAAGATAGCCAAAGAAAAAGGCTTAAATGCATTGGCACCTAAACCTCGAACAGGTAGAGGGAAAATATTATCGGAGTTTGAAGAAGAGGAAGTTAAACGCTGGATACTCAGTGGTGACCCAAGGCAATATGGTTTTGATTTTGGATTATGGACAAGGCAGATTGTCGCCAATCTAATCAAAGAACGCTTAGGTTATGAGTTGAGTTTAGGCGCCGTGGGTAATGTCCTTTATCGACAGGGACTGACACCGCAAAAGCCAATGCGAAGAGCCTATGAAAGAGACGACAAAGCGATAAAGGAGTGGAAAGACCACACCTACCCTGAGATTAAAAAATCAGCTAAAAAGCAGGGTGCAGAGATATTTTGGTTAGATGAAGCTTCTATTCGATCCGATGATCCATTACTAAGAACGTGGGGCTTGAAAGGTAAAACGCCTACCGTAAGAACCAGTGGCCAGCGCCAAGGTATTAACGCAATTTCTGCCATATCTAATAAGGGTAGATTTTGGTATCAGGTGTATACGCATCGATTTAATGCCGATGTTTTTATTGAGTGCTTAAAAGATTTAATCAGCAATAGGCGTAAGCCGGTTTATATTATTACGGACGGACAATCTGTTCATAAAAGCAAAAAGGTGCGTGAGTTTGTGGCCACAATGAAAGGCAAAATAAGTATATTTATTTTGCCGCCTTATGCGCCGGATCTAAACCCAGATGAATTGGTCTGGAATTATATTCGCCAAACAGGTACGACCCGAATGCCGCTGTTAAAAGGTGAATCTCTACTTGAGAGAACATTTATTGATTTAGAGTTAATTGCACAGGATAAAAATTTAGTTAAATCCTTTTTTCTAAATGAATCGGTATCCTTTGCTTCTGACTAGGTAGTATATTCCATGAACGGAAGCACTGATCGCAGTGCTTGCTGTTATTTTATGAAGTGAAGCAGATGCTGCCGGCTTGCAGTTGTGCAATGTCGACGGTGATGCTGTTATGGATTTCCTCAGTAATAATGTTAATAATTATGTTACTGATGAACCTGACTTTTTGTTTTCTGGGTTTATTAGCTGTGCCAAAACACAGCTAATAAAAACAACAATTACAGACTGCTGTTAAATATTAAAACAACAACCATAACAGCAATGGATGCTGCCAGTATGCAAGGGAGTTTAAGGCAGATGCCGGGTAGTTCAGCACAATGCTCTTTCTCTTTACAATGGTTACAAGCTTTCATTTATACTCCGCAATAAGTGGTACGTTCCTGCCAATGCTGCACGCTTGCCATTAAGGTAGGTGCGCTTGTCAGGGTCTTCTACTGCTTCCGTAATAGCACTTTTAGTACTCTATCCCTGTCCATAAATTTATTGAAGTTGTTTACCGGTTTTGTTGGCAAATCCTCAATTAAAGGTTCATTCAGTCTAACGGAAAAAACACCTGTGTGCACAGTTAAAAATGTATTTATTTTCTGCCGATACGGCATGAACCTGTAATAGCAAGCAGTGATTTTAATAATAACCATATGTGGTTATAACGATCTGTTGTTTGTAAGCGTCTAGCCAACCCCACCTATCACAGCTGTTCATTTTTTGTTAATACCACATTCCAGGGTAACAGGTAGTCAATGTTTTCAGGATTAGTTGGTAGCTGCTCTAGCAGGT
>JAJRUQ010000126.1 GCA_024277705.1 Gammaproteobacteria bacterium | reverse complement strand
TCGGCTGTATGCCTTCGGTCGGTTCATCCAGTATTAATAATTTTGGATCCGTCACCAGTGCCCTGCCTATCGCCAGCTGCTGTTGCTGACCACCAGATAAATCACCGCCCCGGCGAGACAACATTTCTTTCAATACCGGAAACATATCATAAATAAATTCAGGAATTGTTTTTAATCCATCCCGACGAGCCTGCAGACCGATACGCAAATTTTCTTCTACCGTTAACAAAGGGAATATTTGCCGGCCCTGAGGCACATAACCTATCCCCATATGCGCGCGTCGTTCTGCTGATAATTTAGTCAGGTCTTCACTCTGATAAGTTATCGAGCCTTCCCTGACCGGCAATAATCCCATCACACATTGTAACAAGGTAGTTTTGCCAACACCGTTACGCCCCATTAAACAGGTACACTGTCCTTCTTCCACATTCAGGTCAATATCCCACAACGTATGACTTTCGCTGTAAAACTGATTAATTCCATTCAACTTCAGCATCAGTGACCTCCCAGATAAACATCAATCACACGCTGATTATTCTGCACATCTTCCATCGAACCTTCTGCCAGCACATGTCCCTGATGCAATACGGTTACCGGGCTTTTTAAAGAGCGAACAAAGTCCATATCATGTTCCACCACCACCACGGACTGTTTGCCCGCAAGTGTGATCAACAACTCAGCCGTACGATCCATTTCCTGATGAGTCATGCCTGCTACCGGCTCATCTACTAATAATAATTTTGGTTTTTGCATTAGCAACATACCAATTTCCAGCCACTGTTTCTGACCATGAGAAAGCACACCTGCCAGTGAACCAGATAGCTCCGGCAAACCAATGATGTTCAGTACTTCATCGATATGGTAACGCTGCTCACCTGTCAGTTTTGCAAACAGTGTTGGGAATACATTTTTGTTACTGGCCATTGACAGTTCCAGGTTTTCGAACACCGTGTGATTTTCAAACACCGTTGGCTTTTGAAATTTACGCCCGATACCTGCCACCGCAATTTCGGCTTCTGTCATACGCAATAAATTCATCTTCTGACCAAACCAGGCTGACCCTTCATCCGGCGTAGTTTTACCAGTAATCACGTCCATCATGGTAGTCTTGCCCGCACCATTCGGGCCGATGATGCAGCGTAATTCTCCTGCATCAATATACAGGTTCAAATCATCGATGGCTTTAAAACCATCGAAGCTCACCGTGATCCCTTCAAGATAAAGCACGGTGCCATGGGTCAAATCCAACTCATCGGAGTACTTAGGCACCATGAAGTCATAGACTTTTGTGCGGTCTACCATTGAACGCATTGTTTCACCGATCATGTTGCAGCCTCCCGATGTTTAAGTTTACTGACCAGACCCACCAGACCTTTAGGAAGATAGAGTGTTGATAAAACAAACAGAGCACCTAACGCAAATAACCACACTTCTGGAAACGCGCCGGTAAAATAAGTTTTGGCATAGTTAACCAGTATGGCACCTGCTGCGGCACCAAACAAAGTGCCACGACCGCCCACAGCCACCCAGATCACCACTTCAATTGAGTTCAACGGTGAGAACTCACCCGGATTGATAATGCCCACTTGAGGGACATAGAGCGCACCGGCTATACCCGCTAGAGCCGCTGAAAAAGTAAAGATCGCAAGCTTCACATATTCCACTCGATAACCGATAAAACGGGTACGGTCTTCCGCGTCACGAATCGCCACAGCAACCCGTCCAAGTTTAGACTTTACGATTGCCCGGCAAGCAAGATAACCAAAACCCAATGCCATACCGGAAACGATAAATAAAACAATTCGGGTTGTATCCGCATGCAGATCAAAGCCCAGTATTTCCTTAAAATCGGTCAAACCATTATTACCACCGAAACCCATTTCATTACGGAAAAATGCCAGCATCAGCGCATAAGTTAATGCCTGGGTAATAATGGACAGATAAACCCCTGTCACCCGAGAACGAAATGCCAGCCAGCCAAACACATACGCCAGGATGCCGGGGACCAGTACCACCATAATGGCGGCGAACCAGAACATATCGAAACCCTGCCAGAACCAGGGTAGCTCGGTGTAGTTTAAGAACACCATAAAGTCCGGTAAATCAGGGTTACCGTAAACCCCTCTGTCACCAATCTGGCGCATCAGATACATACCCATCGCGTAGCCACCCAGAGCAAAGAACGCGGCATGACCAAGGCTTAATATCCCCAGATAACCCCACACCAGATCAACCGCTACGGCTAACAATGCATAGGTTAAATATTTGCCAAACAAGGTTACGCTATAGGTTGATAAATGCAGTGCGCTGGACTCCGGCACCAGTAAATTAAGCACCGGCACCACAATCAAGGTGATTAGCAGTAGACTCATCATTATCTGTCCACCACGGTCATTTTTAAGAATTCGTGCAATAAACATACTGATCTCTCCTTATCCTTCCGCCGATCGCCCTTTCTGTGGAAATAATCCACGGGGGCGTTTCTGAATAAACAGAATAATGAAAACAAGGATCAGGATTTTAGCCAGTACGGCACCTGCCCACGGCTCAAGGAACTGATTAACGACACCCAGGCTTAGTCCACTAACCAGGGTTCCAGCAAGGTTACCTACCCCGCCGAATACCACCACCATAAAAGAGTCGACGATATAAGACTGGCCAAGATTTGGCCCGACATTCGTAAGCTGAGATAAAGCGACACCGGCCACCCCGGCTATCCCTGAACCCAGACCAAAGGTTAGTGCATCCACACGTGCAGAACGCACACCCATGGCACGCGCCATCGCACGGTTCTGCGTTACCGCACGTACCTGCAGGCCTAATGCCGTTTTTTTCAATATCAGGTAGAGCGCGAAAAACACCAGCAGACAGAAAATAATGATATAGAGACGATTATAAGTCAGCGATAAGGCCGTGTTTATTTCCAGCGAACCGGACATCCATTCGGGTGTAATTACCGAACGGTTAAGCGGAGAAAACACGCTGCGAACGGCTTGCTGTAATATCAAACTGATACCGAATGTGGCTAGCAATGTTTCCAGCGCCCGTCCATAAAGATGGCGAATCACGGTGCGCTCAATCACTATTCCGACCAGACCTGAGACTATAAAGGCCAACGGTATGGCAATAATAATGGATGCGCCGATATACTCCGGCATCGCCTGTTGTATGACGTAGGTAGTATAAGCACCCAGCATAATTAACTCACCGTGCGCCATATTTATCACGCCCATCACACCGAAGGTAATGGCCAGGCCTATCGCCGCCAGTACCAGTACAGACCCCAGACTTAAACCAAAAAACAGGGTTTCAAGGATACTGTTTAACTGCAACTTGGCACTGATATTGTTCAGCGCACTTTTCGCGGCCAGCTTAATATCATCATCCGTATCATTTGCTGCCAGTATTGCTTCAAGCTTACTGCGTACCACGGGTTCCATGCTGCCACTAACGGTATCAATCGCTGCCAGTCGATCTGCCTTTTCACCGGTTTCAAGGCGTGTAATGGCAATCGCAAGCTCAATCGCATCACGTACTTTTTGATCGCGTTCCAGCGTCAGCCGTTCAGTCAGTAATGACATGACCGTCACATCAGGATTACTTAACATGGTGTTGACTGCCTGATAGCGAATATCTGCATCAGGGTTATTTAATTCTTTCACTGCCAAGGCAGCACGAATTTTCTTTCTAATTGCATTATTAGAGCGAATTTTTTTTATTTCACGTTTTTTTATAGTGCCAAGATCTTCCCCAGTCAGAACATTTGCAATGTTGTATTCCCTGTTTTTCCTGATTGCGATTAAAAGCAGTTTGTCTGATTTTCTGTAATACAGTTCACCCTCTAGTAACGCCTTTAAAACATCAGCACTACGTAAGTGCTTATTGACTGTAAGCAAAGATACCGCCTTCGCTTTATCATTTAATTTTTTGCTGAGTAACAGAGTATTAATCTGCTCAAAGGAATCTTCATTTGCCAATGCAGGGCTGATCTGCACAACGGTCAGTATAAAAAAGATAATCAGTAATCTGGATAGGAGACGCATATAAATCGCCATTAGTATTATGTATTTAAGAAATGTTTATTTTACAGTGCAAGCAACAGATAAAATAAAACCGCTCCGGTTTACACCCGAAGCGGCTCTATTCAAATGTAATATATCAGAAAAAACTTAGAAATTCTGACCAGAACACTTGCCTGTTTTAACATTGTAGTTACCACAGGACAGAGGCGCACGCCAATCTGAGATTATATCTTTTGATCCTGGCAGGAAGTCAGACCATGCATCACCTGCAACCAGACCGGGTGTTTCCCAGACGATTTCAAACTGACCATCATCCTGAATTTCACCAATCAGTACCGGTTTGGTAATGTGATGATTAGGCATCATCGCAGACAGACCACCTGACAGGTTAGGTACAGCAACACCAATGATAGCTTCCTGTACTGCCGTTGCATCCGTAGTACCGGCTTTCTTGACCGCCTCTACCCACATATTAAAACCAATATAAGTCGCTTCCATAGGATCGTTGGTCACACGCTTTTTGTCTTTAATATAAGCATGCCATGCGTCGATGAATGAACCGTTTGTTTCAGAATCAACACTCATGAAATAGTTCCATGCAGCAAGATGACCAACTAAAGGCTTAGTATCAATACCGGAAAGCTCTTCTTCACCAACTGAGAAAGCAACAACCGGAATATCTTCAGCAGATATGCCCTGGTTACCCAGTTCTTTATAGAAAGGCAC
>JAJRUQ010000125.1 GCA_024277705.1 Gammaproteobacteria bacterium | reverse complement strand
TGGTGCTAACAGCGTTATCCACCAGAATGTAACCATCAGATTTTCGACACACATCGGTAAAGACTGTATCATTTATTCTGGCGTAGTGATTGGTGCTGATGGCTTCGGTTATGAGCGTGACGGTGATTGCTATTTAAAAATTCCGCAATTAGGGAATGTTCGCATCGGTAATAGTGTTGAAATCGGTGCTAATTCAACTGTTGATCGTGGCGCTTTGCATGACACGGTCATCAATGATGGTGTTAAAATTGATAACCTGGTTCAGGTTGGACATAATGTCGAAATTGGTAAGCATACGGTTATTTCTGCACAGTCAGGCATTGCCGGATCAACCCGAGTCGGTGAGTATTGTCTGATTGGCGGGGGTGTGTCTATCCGGGATAATATCGAAGTGGTTGATAATGTCATGCTTACCGGCAGGACGCTGGTTTCATCGGCGATAAAAAAACCCGGGTCTTATTCTTCCGGCATTCTGGTTGACGATACCAGAAACTGGAGAAAGAATGCATTACGCTTTAAACATCTGGATGAACTGGCAAAACGCCTGTCAAAACTGGAAAAAAGTATAATGCCCAAGTAGTCGCAACATACTGTAAACCGCTATGTTGTATATAAAAATTTGCAGCTATTATTTTAAGGTAAAAGTTGTATTGGCAGGAGATATCCTTTGAGTGAAATGTATATAGAAGAAATCAGAAAATTTTTGCCTCACAGGTATCCGTTTCTGCTGGTTGATCGAGTGCTTGAATGTACCCCCGGTGAATCCATCATAGCGGTAAAAAATATATCTGTGAATGAACCTCAATTTACCGGACATTTTCCTAATCAGGCGATCATGCCCGGTGTTTTGATTATTGAAGCACTGGCACAAACTACCGGCCTGCTAGGTTTTCGCACCATGAGTGAAGAACCCAGTGATGACATTTTATACATGCTGGTCGGGGTTGATAAAATCAGGTTTAAAAGACAGGTTGTGCCGGGTGATGTATTAACCTTAAAAGCAAAAATTGAACGCCGTTCAAAAGTTATCTGGAAGTTTTCATGTGAAGCAAGTGTTGACGGTGAATTAGTTACCGCTGCGGAACTGTTATGCGCGGCATCTCCTAAAGACGGACAATAACCGTGATTCATCCTCAGGCAATTGTTGATGCTTCAGCAAAAATTGCTGATGATGTGAGCATCGGTCCGTTCACGGTTGTCGGTGCAAATGTAGAGATAGACTCAGGCACAACAGTCGCCTCACATGTGGTTATTAACGGTCCCACAAAAATAGGGAAAGACAACCGTATATTTCAATTCGCCTCCATTGGTGAAAAACCACAGGATCTTAAATTTGCTGATGAAGCAACCGAGTTAATTGTTGGTGACCGCAATACTATTCGTGAATACGTTACCTTGCATCGCGGTACTCCCGGCGGTGGCAGTGTCACCCGTGTGGGTAATGATAATTTACTGATGGCCAATGTGCATGTTGCACATGATTGCATGATAGCTGATCACGTCATTCTGGCAAATGCGACAGCGTTAGCAGGACACGTGGTTGTTGAAGAGCATGTGATTCTTGGTGGTTATACCACCGTGCATCAGTTTACCCGTATTGGTGCACATGCTTTTACCGGCTTTTCTACAGCGATTGACCGTGATGTACTGCCTTTTTTTACCGTCGCCGGAAATCGTGCACGAGCAGTTGGCATTAATAAAGAAGGTTTAAAACGCCGGAAATTTTCGGTGGAAAGCATCCGCGCACTGCAGGAAGCATTTAAACTGCTTATAAAATCCACGTGTTCACATAAAGTGGCGCTTGAGAAAGTTGAAGAAATTGCGCAACAGGACAGTAATGTTCGTATGATGCTGAATTTTCTGGATGCTAGTGAGCGCGGCTGGATTCGTTAGCCCATTGAATTATTCATTTATGCCGTTGCGGTATCGCTCAGGTCCTGGATGTTAATGATTCACCGCTTTTATCCTGCTATATTCCGTATAATATACGCCAGTTGATAAAGATTTATAATATTCGGGTTAGATATAACATGAGCGTTAGCTGCCGACTGAGATCGCTGTTTTTTTTAATCATTTTTGTATCTCCTGTTACTAATGCCGGTATTTATCTGGCACTGGCACCCTCATTAATACGTATTAAAACTGACGCCGGTGGCAGCAGTCCGAAATTAGCAGATATACGTCTGGGTTATGCTCTGGATGAGCACAAGTTTGAGCTGGCAGCCATGACCGGTATCATGGACAGTAATTTAAATCAACTGATTACCGAGATACCGGCCGCGGTCTCTCTTTTTTACCGTTATACACTCACCCCCAGAAATCCCTTGCGCTTCGACGTTATTCTTGGTTATAGCCAGATTGATATCAGGTATTCCTATGTGGCAGTGCCGGATGCGACACAAACATTTCAGGGAGTCAGTTACGGTATTGGACTTGAAGAAGCGTTGAAAAGTATTCCGCAGCTTAAATTCAAACTGGATTTGATGCAGTTATATCGTGGTGATCAGCTTACTCTCAATTTATTATCCATGGGATTTCGCTATGACTTTTAAATCCATTTGCAGCCTTGTTTTCTATAGCCTACTGTTGCTGCTGACGGCTTGCAGTGACCCGGAAAATGAAACCGATCTGGTTGATTTATTTTCGGTCGCCAGTCTGGATATTATTGCGATTGATTTCCCGGTTGAAAACACACAGGATATTGTTGCGATTAATACGTTTGTTGATTATGAAATAGAAGGTTTAAAGACAAACGGTATTAATACCATCCCGATTACTGACCATATCAGATGGTCTTTATCCGCAGGGGCGGTTAGTCGCATCGACCAGAATGGCCGGTTTAGCAGTGGCTCTGTTGCAGAAACGGTTATGGTAACTGCTCAGGTAGGTTATTTAAGCACAAGCTTGCAGGTAACCGTGTCAGCCGCAAAATTTGACCGGGTTATACAGCTTAGCAATGCCCCTGTACAGGTTAATATGTGCCAGCAACAGCAGATAAAACCACTTGGCAGTTATTTGAATGATGATGGCACAGAAGAAATCCGTCTGCTTGATAATAGTATTATCAATAGTATTACCTGGATTATTCGAAATGCTGAAGATGACAGCCCGTCACAACGAGCTTATATTGCAACCGAAAATAATGTCGCAATGTTACAGGCACTGGAAGCCGGTAATGTAATTATTCAGGCGAGGGCGATATCGTTAAGCAGTGGCAATGAGGTTACCTCCGATGATTTTAATCAAACGCTGGATCATAACCTCAACAGTTTAAAACTGTGTCTTAAAAGTGAGACCGATTTAGCCTCATGTACTTTAAGTAACGCCAGTGTCGCTAAAGACAACGTTAGCTCATTAATTGCTGTCGGCAATTATCAGGCCGCCGATGGCAGCAGTTTTAACCGGAATATCAGTGCCTTTAGTAAATGGGGTATCGATAATGTGAGTAATGCGACAATTCTTTTTTCTGCTGACCGCAAGCAACTTGATCTTACCGGGAACATTGCCGGTACCACTGCAAATATTTCAGTTGCCTGTGGCAATATTGAACAGTTTGTCCTCGATAGTGAAATAAAAAATGGTGTAGTGCTAAGCACCGATGTCACCTGTGACAGCAGTAACCTCAACTGTCTGCGGGCAACTGCTGCCATTAATATTACTGAGGCTACGGTAACTTCACTGACAGTGACCGCAAATGGCACAGCGCTGGTTGATAATACGGCGCTGAACCTTGCGTTGCGCCCGGCAAAGATAGTCTTTAATGTGACCGCTAACTTCTCGGATAACACTAGTCAGGACATTACAACAGACACCAATGTTATCTACAACAACCGTAATGCTCTTGTTATCATTGCAATAGCCGGTTCTCCCGGTCAATACACGGTACGGAGCAACGGCAATGCCGATGTACAGATAATCTATCAGGGTCAGGTATTCACCGCTCTGATTACGTTGCCAATACCCGTCGAAGTGCCAATTACAGGAACGCCTTAAGTTCAGCACACATCCTGCGTGGTAGTTGAACAACCTTAAATGCGATGGTGTAGATGTATCGTGCACTGTGGGAATGGCACAAACCGGCCAGAAAGAGAAGTTGTAAGTTAAAAGTTTTAAGTTATAAGTAGAAAGTCAAAAACTGGATAACCTTATGTTTAACAAGCTTTTTTGATTTATGTTTTTAACCTTACAACTTGTAACTTAAAACTTCTCTTAAGGCTCAGTAACGACCGTTGAATCAGTGAGCCGAAATGCGTATCTTGCCCTGAAATTTAACTTAATATTTTATCACATTCTTCCAGATAAGCTTTTCGTCCAAAAATAAACTGCCAGCGGGAACCGCCACACTGCCGCCATAAAACGGCAGAACGGATTCCGGCAAGTAATAAAGCTCTTACTTTACTGGCATTATATTGGTTGCTCAGGTGTGGTTGCTCTCCACTGACAATGATTTTAGGCCCCAGTGTACTGATGGTGTCCTTGTATAACTGAGCTATTTTGGCAAAGGTGTTTTCATGCCCCAGTGGAAAAAAATTAAATTGTGCTTCGATTTCTTTTAACTTTTTTTCAATGGCATCGAGCATAGCAGGTGAGCCGGATAATTTTTTTTCCAGCATAATGATTGCAATGACATATTTTGTAATCTCCAGATCACGACTGGACCTGTCTTCAAGATGTTTTTGTAAAACTTTTACGCCATGTCTGACACCGTCAATATTTCCAAAAACTTCTTCTACAGTGTTAGCATCAAAACGAAACAGGGTTTCAATGCTGGATTCTATATGCGCATTATTGGCTATGCCTGTATTGGCAATTTGTTTGACTAATGATGCAGTATGATAGACACCGGCTAATGCCAGAGTTTGATCGAATTTAGTGTGTAACATATCTGATAATTCTGGATTAGTTTTTCTGGTTATACATAACGTCTATAATGCCGCCGCCAAGGCAGATTTCGTCCTGATAGAAGACAATAGACTGACCCGGTGTAATGGCACGTTGTGCTTCGTCAAATTTTACGATAACTTTATCTTTACTGCTATTCTGTAGCAGTTTACAGGACTGATCACTTTGTCGATAACGGATTTTCGCGCTGAGATTTTTATTTATTATTGAAATATCAGCTTCAGTTTCATCAATCCAGCTAAGCTGGCTGGCTTCAAGGGTGTTATGAAACATGGCAGGGTGGTTATGGCCCTGCGCTACTTTTAAAACATTATTCGCAAGGTCTTTTTCCACGACATACCATGGTTCTTCATCACCATGTTTTAAACCACCGATACCGAGACCTTTACGCTGTCCTAGCGTGTAGTACATCAGGCCGTTATGCTCACCTATATGTTTACCTTCAATTGTCAGTATGCTGCCGGGTCTGGCGGGTAGATATTTTTCCAGAAATGTGTTGAAGCGTCTTTCACCGATAAAGCAAATGCCGGTGCTGTCTTTTTTATTGTGGGTGATCAGCTTATGCTGTTTTGCCAGTTCGCGAATATGTGTTTTATCAAATTCACCAATCGGGAACAGAGCATGTGATAACTGATACTGGTTCAGTGCATGTAAAAAGTAACTCTGGTCCTTGTTTTTATCAATGCCGCGCAGTAACCGGGTTTTATTGTTTATTACCTGATTACGGGCATAGTGACCGGTTGCTATTTTACTGGCACCAAGCGTGATGGCATGATCGAGAAAGGCTCGGAATTTAATTTCTTTATTACACAGAATGTCTGGGTTGGGGGTGCGGCCGGCACTGTATTCATCAAGAAAATGCTGAAAAACCCGGTCCCAGTATTCGCTGGCGAAATTAACAGAGTGTAATTTTATCCCCAGCGTTTCACAAACAACGCTGGCATCTTTCAGGTCTTCAGCGGCTGCACAGTAATTCGAATCATCATCTTCCTCCCAGTTTTTCATGAACAGGCCTTCGACTGAATACCCCTGTTGCAGTAATAAAAGTGCCGCGACGGAGGAATCGACACCGCCAGACATGCCGATGATGATTTTTTCCCTGTTCATGCGGTAAGGTGTATTAACATGTCCATGGGATAGCGTTTGCCTGCCACATAATCATCGATACAGCGCATCACCATTGGACTGCGTAAGCTGTGTTCGCATTGCAGTAGCTGGCTTCGGGTTTTCCATATTGTCTGGATAATGCCCTCATCCAGTGACTGTTCTGCTTTATGGTCATGCACACTGCCGCAGAATGCTACCCGCAGAAAACTTTTCTGGTTTTGCGGATGTTTCCATAGATAGATGCCACTAATATACTGTGGGGTGAATAACCAGGCGGTTTCTTCACGGGTCTCTCTAATAACCGCATCAATCAGGCTTTCATCAGGGTCGAGATGACCGGCGGGTTGATTAATGACCCGCTGATGATGGACCAGTTCTTCCACCATCAGAAATTGATTGTCCTGTTCAATAATGGCGGCAACGGTGACATGAGGTTTCCAGGTCATGTTCTTTTATTATTACGAGTTGAAGCGGCGCGGCGGCTGAGGATCAGATATCGCCACAGGCCCTGTATGGAAAAATAACCGAGCAGACTGGAGATTGTCGCCATGGTAAAACAACCGACCAGAAATGGTTTCCAGCTGGATTCCAGTTCATTGAATAACCAGTCAAAGCTCAGTTCAAAAGTGAAATCGGTCGCCGGTTCACCGATAATCCAGGTGCCAACAAGATAGGCAAAATAGAACATTGGCGGGATGGTGACTGGATTGGTAATCCATACCAGAACAACGGACAGTGGCAGGTTGGTGCCTATGAAAATGGCCATGCCGGCAGCAAGAGCCATCTGAAAAGGAACCGGCATCCAGGCGAAAAATAAACCAACGGCAAATGCACCGGCAACTGAGCGGCGATTGAGATGCCATAAATTGGGTTTATGCAGCCAGTCGCCAAACACCTGAAGTGTTTTATTATCTTTAATTGTTTGCGGGTGCGGCAAAAAACGTTGGAAAAACTTGCGTGGCATGGTTATAGTGTGGTGTGAAGCCTCATGGTTAAAAGTATGGGTCTGGGTTCAAGCCGTCTTAATGCTAAAGGGTATCTCTATTAAGTGCTTATGCCCTGAAGTGTGCCCGAAAAACTACATACTTATTATAACCTTTTTTATACGGGTGTTTTATGGCTTCTTATAGAAAAAATTACCGGGCTTCAGGCCGCTGGTGCAGACAATAACCCGCCTGTGACCTTAAAAGGTCAATAATTAAGTGTGAAAGGTTTCACACGTTATTAAAAGGATTTTAATATGCCGTTTAGTGCAGGGATGTTCATTTATGCGTTGATGTTTATGCTGGGTATCATTATTGTTCAGCAGTTGCCGGTGTTACCTGACGCCATCGCGGTCAGTTTGCTGGCAGGCATTCTGTTCGTTTTCTTTATCATTTTTAAGCTTTTTTCTGAATATCGGGTCGATAACCGCTTAGGTTTGGTTTTAATAAAATTATTTGCATTAAGTAAATTATATATATTGTTGATTTTATGTGGTTTTATATATGCCTATATATTTGCACATAATAATTTGTCTAATCGCCTGGATGAGTCGTTAACAGGTAAAGATATCCTTGTCAGTGGCCTGGTTTCGGGAATTCCCGATACCAGGGGTACCGTACAACGCTTTGAATTAAGCATTTTCAGTTTCGATTCGGTGACGAAAAAATCCGGCAGCGGGTACGCTGAAAAAAGCAATGAAACTTTATTGCAGCGGGCGAATCATCCAGTAAAAATAAGACTTAGCTGGTACTACGGGCCAAAGATTAACGCCGGAGAGGTCTGGCAGTTACTGTTAAGGTTAAAGCCACCGCATGGTTTTATGAACCCAGGAGCTTTTGATTATGAAAGCTGGTTGTTCCAGCGTGGTATTCATGCCACCGGTTATGTTAAAAAATCCCCATTAAATCAACGTCTGCAGACAGCTTCTGGGTGGTCTGTCGACAGGCTGCGCCAGCAGATCAGTCAGCAACTACAACGCTTGAGTGATGAGCA
Organism: Gammaproteobacteria bacterium; assembly: GCA_024277705.1. GTDB lineage: Bacteria > Pseudomonadota > Gammaproteobacteria > SZUA-229 > SZUA-229. The sequence goes on along the minus strand of JAJRUQ010000125.1, from coordinate 12,154 downwards.
TCAGCCAGCCAGCAGCAGGCATGCCTATGCTCTGGTTAAAGCGCTGGCCGTTGGTGACAAATCATCAATTTCAGCTCCCCAGTGGGAACTACTAACAGCAACCGGTACCAGTCATTTAATGGCGATTTCCGGCCTGCATATAGGGCTGGCTTCATTGTTTGCCTATGTGTTAATCAGGCGTGTGTTATTCGCCAGCTGGATGAAACGAATACCCGCGCAACATATTGCTTTAAGTGCCGGCTTTATACTGGCAACGTTATACGCCTTACTTGCCGGCCTTTCAATCCCCACGCAGCGGGCCATTATTATGTTATTTGCTATCAGCCTGATGATGTTACTGCGGCGTAATACGCGGCCACTGGATACTTTGGGATTTGCGTTATTTCTGGTACTGCTGATCGACCCGTCAGCCGTTATGTCGGCAGGGTTCTGGTTTTCATTTTCTGCAGTGGCGGTTATTTTTATCAGTTTGTTTTCAGCGCAGGGCTCAGCGACGGTCACCGCTGATAAAAAGCACAGTGTCAGGAATAAACTGTTTGTTACCGTTAAACGTTGGATCAGACTGCAGTTAATTATCAGTCTGTTTTTATTACCATTATCGTTGTTTATGTTTCAGCAGGGATCGCTGGTTTCGCCGCTGGCTAATTTACTACTGATTCCCTATGTCAGTTTTCTGGTGGTTCCGATTGTGCTACTGGCTATTATTTTCAGTTTTATTTATCTGCCGGTTTCTCACTTTCTATTTTCGCTGGCAGCAACATTACTGGATTCTATATGGCCATTTCTTGTGTTTTTGGCAGAACAGCCGTTTGCATTGTGGCAGCAGGGAAATGTGAGCCTGCTACATCTACTGCTTGCCACATTATCAATAAGCATAATGTTTTTTAATCGTAATATAAGCCATTTTATACAGCAGCGGTATTCATCCGGCTGTCAGTCTGATGGTTTTGCTGGCAACCAGGGATTAACCGCTGGCGCATCACATACCGCTTTAACATTAAGGATGATTATTATTGTGGCAGCATTGCCGATGCTGTTGCCCATTGTTAAGCCGGTGTTTGCCAAAAAAAACTTATTGCCCCGGGACGGTGAGTTTCAGCTGACTATCCTGGATATCGGGCAGGGCTCTTCAGCTGTTATTAAAACCCGGAATCATTTGCTCATTTTTGATGCAGGGGCCAGGTTCAGTGATAAATTAAATGCCGGCACTGCGGTGGTTATCCCGTATTTGCGTTTTTTGGGAGTGGATCGACCGGATCGCCTGATAATCAGCCATGGTGATGCTGATCATATCGGCGGTGCCCAGGCTTTGCTGGATACCTATCCCGACCTTGAGTTATATGGTCAGGATCTGGAAACGCTGACAATAAAAACGCCAGTGCCACAAAAAAACGAGTGTGTCGAGGGACTACAGTGGCACTGGGATGGCGTGGATTTTCTATTTTTATCGCCGCCGGTAGATAATGAACGTTTATCCGTAAAACACAGGAATAATCACTCCTGTGTTTTACGGATAAGTTCAGCAGCCGGTTCGGTTTTACTAACAGGGGATATTGAAGCCAGAGTAGAAGTCAGGTTAGTTAAAAAATACGGTGATTTGTTAGCTTCTGATGTTCTTGTTGTACCTCATCATGGCAGCAACACCTCTTCCAGTAAACGTTTTATTGCTACAGTTAATGCTAAAATATCTGTTATTTCAGCAGCTTATAAAAACCGCTATCGTTTGCCCAGTACTAAGGTGTTAGCGCGTTATGAAAAGATGAAAATGCCTGTTATCCAGACGGCAGACAGCGGAGCCATTACTATTCGTTTTATGGCAGATAACCATGAAGACCTGATAATCAGTCGTTACCGTCAACAAAAAAGCCGGTACTGGCATCATCAACCCGATTTAACCGCACCACGGGCTTTCAGGGAAAATGCCGGGGTGATGAAATCTGCACTTTTAAAACAAATCGAGTAAGATAGGTGTCTGTGAAATATAATAATAACAACAACCGCTTAGCGTGTATTCGCAGCGCTTTATTCAAAGGTGATATGTGTTTGAATTAGTAAAATCCGGTGGCTGGTTAATGCTGCCCATCATCCTGTGCTCAATCGTATCCATTTCAATCATTGCGGAACGTTTCTGGAGTCTGCGTCGTGAAAAAGTACTGCCGAAACATCTGGTCGCCTCAGTCTGGAATGAAATAAAACAGGATAAACTGTCTCGCAGTGACATCGAAAAGTTGCGCAAAGAATCGGCTCTGGGAACTGTTTTGAGTGCAGGTTTAATCAATCGTGAAGAAAGCCGGGAACGTATAAAAGAATGTATTGAAGAAAGAGGGCGCGAAGTGGTTCATGATCTAGAGCGCTTTTTGAATACACTCGGTACTATTGCTTCGATTTCTCCATTGCTGGGCCTGCTGGGAACCGTTATCGGTATGATCAGCGTCTTTGCCGCCATTACCCAGCATGGTGTAGGTGACCCCGGTGCTTTGGCCAGTGGCATCTCACAGGCTATGATTACTACCGCAGCCGGTTTAACGGTGGCGATTGTCAGCCTGGTTTTTTACCGTTATTTTCGTCGTAAGGTCGATGGTATTGTGGTTGTCATGGAACGTGAAGCAATCAAAATGGTTGATGTTTTGCACAATAACCGTGTGTCGTCAGAAATCAATGATGAGGATAAAACGAGTGCTGATGAAGCCGAAGATAAACAGGCTGAAGCATGAATTTACGACCCAATCGACAGGAAGAAAATGTAGAGGTTAATTTAACACCACTGATTGATGTGGTATTTTTGTTGTTGATTTTTTTTATGGTGACCACAACCTTTGATCGACATGCAAAATTAAAAGTGTCTTTACCGGAGTCATCGGTAAAAGCCGTACAGCAAAAACAGGAAACACTGGTGTTGTCTATTGACGCTAAAGGCAACTATTTTTTGAATGAGCGGCAAATTGTTAATCAGCAGCTGGACACCCTGAAGCATGCCATTAAAAAAACTATCGGTCAGTCAACAAAAGATTACAGTGAGGTAACCCTTATTTTACGTGCTGATGCCAACACTCCTCACCAGTCAGTGGTTCGGGCGATGGATGCTGCATCGCAACTGGGTTTAACAAAATTGTCTATTGCCACCGTAGAAAGCCAGTAGCACTAATGACAGAGACAAATCAATTACCAACACAGGATTCAGCTATCACCACGCCTTCAGAACATAGCAGTTTTCATCTTTACCGGCGCCTGCTTTCATACGCACTGGTGTACTGGCAGGTTTTTGCGCTGGCGATTGTCGGTATGGTTATTGTTGCGGCAGCATCCACTGCATTCCCCGCCTTGATGCAGCCGATGATGGACGGCAGTTTCGTTGATCGGGATCCGGAAACCATACGCTGGGTTCCTTTTGCCCTGATCGGCATATTTTTTGTAAGAGTTATCGGTTCATTTTGTGCAAGCTATGGCATGAGCCTGATTGGGCGAAATGTTATTCGTGAGCTTAGAAAAGAAATGTTTGTAAAGCTGCTGGCGCTGCCGAAATCTTTTTATGATAAAGCAATCACTGGTGAATTGATCTCGAAGTTTTCTTATGATGTTGAGCAGGTTGCTAATTCCACAACCAAAGCAATAACCGTTTTTATCCGTGATACCTTAACCGTTGTTGCCCTGGTGTCCTGGATGTTTTACCTGAATGTAAAGCTGGCAATGGTATTTGTAACCGTAGCACCGATTGTTGCTTTTCTGGTAATAAGTGTATCCAAACGATTCAGGAAAATCAGTACCAATATCCAGGACAGTATGGGTAGTGTGTCGCGTGTTATTGAGGAATCGATAAAAGGACAACTGGTGGTAAAGATATTCGGCGGCAGAGAATATGAGGGAAAACAGTTTGCTGTGGTTAATGACAGAAATCGCCGGCAAAACTTACGTATGCAGATGACACAGGCGTTAAGTTCGCCCATCGCACAACTGCTGATTGCCTGCGCTTTATCATTTATTATTTATCTGGCAACAACCGACAGCATGATTAAAGAAATAAGCGTTGGTACTTTTGTTTCATTTATTACTGCCATGTCAATGTTATTGCCACCTATACGTTCCCTTACATCTATCGTCAGTGATTTACAACGGGGTATCGCCGCAGCTGAAAGTGTTTTCAGTTTTATTGATTTACGTCCTGAATCTGATATGGGTGAATATCAAACAGATAGCGTTTCAGGTCGTTTAGAATTTGATAAGGTCAGTTTTAGTTATAATAATGAAGGTGTTTTAGCCCTCAATAATATCAGATTAACTGTGGAAAGCGGACAGACGGTGGCTTTTGTTGGTCGTTCAGGTAGTGGAAAGTCAACATTATTGAATTTAGTTCCACGCTTATATGATATTGAACAGGGAACTATTCGTCTGGATGGCATTGATATTCAGGAATATCAGCTGGAAAATTTACGCCAGCATATTTCTTATGTTGGTCAGGATGTTGTGCTTTTTAACGACACCATTAAGCATAATATTGCCTATGGTGTGATGAAGGAATGCAACGACAGTGAAATTCTTGAGGCCAGTAAGGCTGCCTATGCCTATGACTTTATAAAAAATTCTGCTGAAGGTTTTGAGGCCATGGTAGGGGAACGTGGTGTTATGCTGTCAGGTGGGCAGCGCCAGCGTATCGCCATTGCCCGTGCTTTGTTAAAAAATGCGCCGGTATTGATTCTCGATGAAGCGACATCGGCTTTGGATACCGAATCTGAACGTTATATTCAGAAATCACTGGAAAACCTGATGAAAAACCGTACCACTCTGATTATTGCTCATCGATTGTCCACTATTGAGAATGCTGATCGCATTGTTGTTATGGACAAGGGGGAAATTGTTGAGACCGGTAGCCATCAGGAACTGCTGGCAATGAATGGTCATTATGCCGCTTTGCACCAGACAAATTTTGAAGAAATATAATTTCATTAAAATCAAGTCGTGATGAGTTCATTGGAATTTTACTGGTATCGGAGAAATAAAATTGTCTGGTTGTTATTGCCTTTCTCATGGCTATATTGTCTGTTAACAGTGGTTCGCCGTAAACTTTACCAAACGAACATAAAAAAAAGTTATGCGGCCGAAGTTCCTGTTGTGGTAATAGGTAATATTGTGGCTGGTGGTAGCGGGAAAACGCCGTTACTGATTGGCTTGTGTGAGTTTATTCTTGCAAAAGGTTACAAAGTCGGTGTGGTCAGCCGTGGCTATGGTGGCAGTTTTTCCGGCATCAAGCAGGTAACAGAAAAAGATGATGCCGCTGTTGTTGGTGATGAGCCATTGATGATACATCAGAGAACCGGTGTCCCCGTTGTTGTCAGTGCTGATCGTGTGGCTGCTGTCAGCTATTTATTGTCTCATGATCACTGTGACATTGTTTTGTCTGATGATGGTCTGCAACATTATAGAATGCAACGCAGTCTGGAGCTGGCCGTTATAGATGCGGAAAGAAAATTTGGCAACGGATTCTGTCTTCCTGCCGGTCCTTTACGGGAACAAATATCACGGTTGAATGATGTTGATTTAATTATTTATAACGGCAAGCCTGCTCATGTTTATGCGGCAACGAATAATAAAACAGATGCTTGTGCTGAGCAGGCAAGCGATGTATCAGAGTGCTCATATCAATTAAAAGTTACAAAAATACAACGTTTAAATAATGATGAGAGCAGGGAATTATCCGGTTTTGCAGGGCGCAGGGTACACGCAGTGGCTGCTATTGGTAATCCTTTACGTTTTTTTCGGCAACTGGAAGCACAGGGGCTGTCTGTGCAGGCGCATGCTTTTCCGGATCACTATCAGTATCAACAGGAAGATTTTTCAGGATGGTCATCAGACTGTATAATAATGACAGAGAAAGATGCGGTTAAATGCCGTCATTTGCAACTGGCCGATGCCTGGGTTGTGTCTGTAAACAGTGAATTTTCCACTATGCTTATCTCCAGACTGGAAGCGTTATTGTTACCCCTGCTGACAAAACATCAGGTTCAATGAAGCCGCAGAATGGCGCAGGAATAATAAATGAAAAAAAAGCTGCTATCGATTCTTGTCTGTCCCTTATGTAAAGGACCATTAGTGTTTAAATCAAGGCAGAATGTTTTTCTCTGTATTAAGGATAAGCTGGCATACCCAGTGAGAAATGGCATACCGGTGTTATTAAGCAGCGATGCGCGTAAAATTGATGAAAAGACCTGAGATTGGCATGAATGATGCTAATACGTATAAATAACTACACCATATAAAACAAATTAATGAATGCTGATTTTAAAGTAATTATTATTGCGATTTTTGATACCAATAATTTCGCCAATAAAGCAATGACGGATATACATGGAAAGCCGATGATTCAGCATGTGTTCGACTGTGCAAAAAAATCAGGTGCGTCTGACATCGTAATAGCAACAGATAGCGCGCGTGTCGGCATGAATGCTGAGGACTTTGGTGCAACTGTTTGCATGCTTGTTGATGAGGATTTAAAAGGTATCGATCGACTGGCCTCCGTCGCCGATAAAATGGGCTGGAGTGATGAAACTATCGTGGTTAATCTTCCGGGTGATGCGCCATTGACCCCCGGTTCAATCATCAGTCAGGTGGCGGAAAACCTGCTCGAACAGGCAGATATTGATTGTGCTGTTCTGTATTCTATGGTGTCTCATGATGTTGCCATCAGAGAATCCAGTGTTATTATTGTTGTTGATCATGCTGATAATGTTATGTATTTCAGCCGAAATCCGATTCCACATCAACAGGCAGATGCAATACTGTCTGCTGAATATAAATGTACCATTGAAATAAATGCCTATCGTGCCGGTTTGTTGCGTATTTACAGCAACTTGCCTTCCAGTCAACCTGATCAGGCAGAACATATAGAAGAATTGAAATTTTTATTTAATGGTATGAAAATTCACGCCGCAGAAGCAAATAATCTGATTGGTCATCGCGTGTTGACTGAAGAAGATGTTGAAAAAGTAAAAATTCAAATCGCTCCTAACCGATAAATCCACTATAAGCTGCTTCCTGTGACAACAAACAATCAATTTTTTGCGACCTGTGCTAAAGGTGTCGAAGACCTTTTGCAAAAAGAATTACAGGAAACAGAAATATCAAAAATAAAAATCAGAACCGGTGGTGTGGCTTTTGAAACGGATCTGAAGCTTGCATATAAAATCTGCCTGTGGTCGCGTGTTGCCAGTAGAATATTATTTTTACTAAAAGAATTTACTATTGACAGTGATGATGACCTGTACAGGGAAATTATCGCTCTCGACTGGGCGGAACATTTTTCAGAACATGAGACGTTTGCCATTGACTGCTTTAGTTCACACTCAACTGTTAATAACAGTCATTACGCCACCTTGCGAGTTAAGGATGCGATTGTTGATCAATTTATGCAAAACGTGCAGCAGCGTCCTTCCATTTTAAAAGATAACCCGGATATTCGTATCAATGTTTATCTCAGCGATAAACAATGTATGGTGTATCTTGATTTGTCAGGTGAAGCATTGCATAAACGCGGCTACCGGCAGAATGCAGGCAGTGCGCCATTGCGGGAAACTCTTGCTGCGGCAATGCTGTATCGCGCTAAATGGCCGTCTTTTTATGAAAAAGGACTGCCATTATATGACCCGATGTGCGGTAGTGGTACGTTACTGATTGAAGCGGCGATGATGGCAGGTGATATAGCACCGGGCTTGTTGCGGGAGAAATCCGGCATCAATTTTGGTTTTCTTCACTGGAAAAAATTTGATAGTAATATATGGTCATCAATTATTGCTGAGGCTGAAGAACGTAAACAGCATGGTCTTGACAAGCTGCCGTTGATACGGGGCAGCGATAATGATGAACAGCTGGTTGGTATAACACGAAAAAATATCGCGCTGGCGGAGCTTTCGGCCTCCATTAAAGTATCACTGCTGGATGCAACCAAAGATATAACATCGCCCACAGATAAAAAAGGCCTGCTCATTACCAACCCACCCTACGGTAAACGTATCGGCCAGGTGCAATTATTACGAACTCTGTATTATCGTTTTGGTAAACAGTTAAAAGCCGGGTTTAATGGCTGGACGGTTGTTGTTATTACTTCAGAGCAGGAGCTGGCCAGAAGTATAGGTTTACGTGCTTTTCATAAAAACACATTGTTTAACGGGGCGATAAAATCTGTTTTATACCAGTATCGTATTGATTCCTGCAAAACACTGTCAGATGAAGGTGCTGAACATGCGGTTGCAGCGTTCACTGACAATACGGACATTAAAAGTGAGGATAACAGAAAAAGTAATAATAGCGAACATGCCTTGATGTTTATAAACAGGTTAAAGAAAAACTATAAACATCTGAAAAAGTGGTCAAGAAAAAATAATATCAGTTGTTATCGTGTTTATGATGCAGATATACCTCAATATGCAGTAGCGATTGATATTTATGATAACTGGATTTATGTGCAGGAGTATCAGGCGCCAAAAACGGTTGATAAAAACAAGGCTTTTCAGCGAATCAACGATGTTATCGATGTTGTTGCCGAGGTGCTGGAAATCAGGCAGGATCATGTCATTCTAAAAGTACGTAAACGCCAGGAGGGTGCTGCACAATACCAGAAACAGGACAAAAAAAATCTTACTGTTACTGTACGCGAGAATCAGCTTAAATTTATCGTAAATCTGTATGACTACATTGATACAGGCCTTTTTCTGGACCATCGTTATACCCGCCAGTTAATTAAAAAACTGGCAGAAAATAAAAGTTTTTTAAACCTGTTTGCATATACGGGTAGTGTTACCGTTTACGCAGCAGCGGGAAAGGCGAGCACGACAACAACGGTTGATATGTCAAATACCTATTTGAACTGGGCGCAGGAAAATCTTGCTCTCAACGGCTATGAACCGGGAGAGAGGCACCGCTTTATCCGTGCCGACTGTTTACAGTGGATGGCAGACAGCATAGAGAATAATGACAGCTATCAGTTGATTTTTATTGATCCTCCAACATTTTCCAACTCAAAAAAAATGGAGACATCACTGGATATAAACAGAGATCATGCAGCATTGATTAACGGTTGCCTGGCTCTGCTGGCGGATGACGGTATGATTATATTTTCGAGTAATGCAAAAGGATTTAAACTGGATAAAAATCTGAACGAAATTTGTTATATCAGGGAAATCAGCAATATTACAACAACTGAAGATTTCAGGCGAAAACCACTGCATCGCAGCTGGTGTATTGCCAAACAGCAGGATGTGCTGAAATTGCTATAAAGTTCAACACTATATTCTTACTTTTTTGCTAAACGTTTACCGCAGTTAGCACTGGCTTGTTACTGGCTGCCAGCAGCGTATCAATAAACTGATCTTCTAAATCAATTCTTGTTGCTAACTCTTCACCAAGTTTAGCAAGGTGGCCAGGTAACTGTTCGATATCTTTGCTGTTTAATTTTGATGTGTCATCATATAAGTCATTAAAGGCAACGGCAATTTGTGTTGTGTTATTGATGCGAGGCATAATCTTGCTGGCAAGACGGGTTATTGTGTCACGGCGTTCATTGCCTTCTTCTATGCGGCGATAAATTTCAAAATGGCCTGTCGCCATATAATCAACAAGTTCCTGGCAGAAATCTTCAAGCAGCTCAAGGGTATTGTTTGTGTTGTTATTCAAATCTTCAACCACCAGGTCTTCAGACTGTTTTGCAAGATTATAATATTGTGCAATTACAGAATTCCTGTCGGCAATTAATTGTTTGATTTCTTTTTGTGTGCGATCACGCCGTTCATTTTGTGTTGTTGTAGGTGATGACATTATATTCTCCCGTTTTATGCTGCATAATGCTATTAACACGATGTAATGTCTATTGTACTAAAACAAAAAAAGACTCGCAAACGCATAGCGAAATTTTATCTTGTTTATAAGTATTTGAAAATATTGTATATAGGGTGCCTTTGAGCGATATGCTCTAGAAAGGAGCACCAAAAATGATTCGATACGCATTAAGGCCTTTGCTGAAACGAGCACCTAATCCCAGTTGTGGCTTTTCAAAGAATAAAAAATTCGGAATATTACTCAGGGTAAAACCGAACTCATGCTCTATGCCAATAATAATGGGGTTTGGTGCTCGCTCAAAAAAGACAAGTTCATTCGGATAATAAAAATTAATATAGTAAAGGTTAAATATTAACGGATTGTCCACGGTGTTATTTTTTTTCATCTGGTAGTTTATTCCTGTCTCAATCAAGCTGTAGGAAGAATCATTATCAGAGTTTTTACTTTGTTCACGTGCGTATAAAATCCGGCTACCCAGCCTTAACTTTTTTTTACCGATATGAAAATCTACAATATTTTTTAAACCTATACCTGTGATTAAGGTATTTGTTGTGTTGTTAAAATCACTGGCATAACCATAATCAATAAATGGTGATACTGTCCAGTTGGGTGTGGCAGGGTATTGAACTTCTATTCCCGGTAAAAAGGTTATTGTTGCCACGTCATGAATTTTAGGAATGCCGGGAAGGTTGTCGAAATCAAGGTTGTCAAAATTAATAAACCCTATGGTTACTGGTAATTTCAATATTACCCCTGTCTCTGAGTCTGTTTTTTCTCGTATTGCATGCTCAAAAGGAAGTTGCAGAACAAAGACATTTTGCCCGGACGTCGTATAAAAGCAGGTACCGAGATAACTTGAAAAAGCGAAACTGGCTAATCCAGAGGTACTTTTGTCATTACTGGCGTACAGTTTTTTTAACACCAGCCCGTTTGATATCAGTAATACTGCAAGAATGCTTAACAATAGGGTTTTAATGAATGGCTGAAAGGTTAAAGCTGGTTGCATGTTAAAATATCGTTTATAAATCAGCACAGTAACAAGTATTCGTTATGTTGCAATGTTTTTTAATTTCATAGGCATGTATGACAATGTTATCATGATTTATCAGTAAGTCAGGAATTGACTGTAAACAGGAAATACAATGAGTAAACAATATTCTGAGTCTTGTGAGCAAAATAAAAAGCCAATTTTAGCGGTAATTAAACCATTGTTGAAATCTGCTGAAAATATACTTGAAATTGGCAGTGGCACAGGCCAGCATGCCGTTTATTTTGCAGAGAAGATGCCGGATATAATCTGGCACACCAGTGATTGCAGCGAATACCTTGAAGGTATTAATTGCTGGATCAATGATTCCGCATTGGCTAATGTCAAAAAACCATTCGAACTAAATGTTACACACTCAAGCTGGCCGCAGTTGAAGGTAGATGCTGTTTTTACTGCTAATTCAGTTCATATAATGCATCAGCTGGATGTTGGCAACATGTTTAAAGGGGTTGCAGCGCTTTTGCAAACCGATGGGGATTTTATTATTTATGGCCCTTTTAATTATAATAAACAATATACCAGTGCGAGCAATGCCAGCTTCGATGGCTGGTTGAAAAACAGAGACCCGTTAAGCGGTATAAAACATTTTGAAAATATAGTGTCACTGGCAAATGAAGCTGGAATGGTGTTGATATCTGACTATGAAATGCCGGTTAATAATCGAATATTGCATTTTTCGAAAAAGCGTTGATCATTATAATGGCTTAATAATTCTACTCTGGTTTGTTAAGAAGCGATCTTCCCGGTAAAGAAATAAACTAAACGGGTTAAACGATTGGCGTATCTGGTCAATCTTGTTTGCCACAACGGCCTTATCATATAGTTATAGGAATCATTAAAGGTGACACTATGACTAATTATTTAACACCTAAATCAAAATATCGGCGAAAACCAAAATTAAAATTATGTGACTGTGGTTGTGGCGGCTATCCGCGTGGTGCTGATTTTATGCCCGGTCATGATGTACGCATATACAGTGCGCTCGTTGGTCATGTTGGCAGCCTGCGAAATTTAAAAGAAGTTGTAGAACGTTATACCGGAAAACCGGTGAATATGAAATATGACTGATCCTGGCTATGAAACACTGTATTTTGGCCTGTTATGTCAATGCTATGGCGCTTTACGTTAAACATTTACTTATATAATTTCACTACTGTCCCGTTAAGAACTAAAAAAGTAGGTCTGATAACCCCTTTGTTTTGATACAATGAATTCACCACAAACCATTGAAAACAAAAAAGGAAATCAGACCATGAGCCACCATAATACTGTATTTTTACAACT
>JAJRUQ010000124.1 GCA_024277705.1 Gammaproteobacteria bacterium | reverse complement strand
TCCATCGCTGTTTGAGATATTGATTAAAGATGGTTATGAAACTGAGCGGTCGTGGTTTGATGGCTATAAACAGGACTAGCTGGAACGGGTATGCACAAAAGACAATATTATGAAAAATAAAGCGGTTGAGCAGTTTAAGTCAATCTTGTGCAAGGACGCTGGTATGGTGAAATTACCGCTGGTCGGGTTTGTGTCAGGGCAGTGGAGCCGAATAGCATTTTACATGGTGTTGTTGATCTTTATTGCATATCGGGCGTATTTTGTTGCATTTATTTCTGTCGATACCTCGGGTTACTCGTTTGCTGAAATGTTGTTCGAAACACTGTCGAATGACGTATATGTTATTGCCTTTATTGTTTCCCTGGAGATATTGATTGCCAGCCTGAGAATCAGGTTGTTTTCGATAATAATTAAAAGCCTTATTGTGCTTCTGGTTTTCGGTGTGATTACCGATGTGCTTGTTTTCAAGTATATGGCCAATAGAATAAATATAGATGACATTATTCAGTATGGTGGTGAGGTGGCCGTTATCGGTGAAATGGTCAATGTTGTCTCATCAACCTACTTTGGTTTGCTGGGTTTACTGTTAATCGGTCTGCTGGTTTTAGCGACACCGGGATTTATTCTGTCTTCTGATTTTACGGTTAATGTAGCCAGCCAACATAAAACCACTGGTAATCGTTTATTGTTGATCGTTCTGGCCGGGCTGGGTACTTTTTTATCGTTTGTTTATGGCGGCGCTTCTGCGGGCAACAATAATATTCATCAGTTACGAAGCGGCAACATTTTTTATGCTTTATCGAGTTACAGTTATAAAAACAAATATTCCCTTGATTTTAAAGAACAATATGTTGCGGTAAAGCAAACGATTGAAGATTCCAGGCGATGCGTTCGCGGAATGGCGGAGCAGAGAAATGTTATTCTGGTGATTGTTGAATCGCTGTCTGCCTACCATAGTCATTATTTTTCAGGCCTGAATAATTTTACGCCTAATATCGACACCATTGCCCGGAAGAATATTGCCTTTAAAAATTTTCATGCCAATGGGTTTACCACGGTTGGCGGTTATATGGCATTATTAAATGGCCTCATTCCAGTACCAAAAACCTCAAATGAGCATACTGCTGCCAGAGGTGGCTGGGTAGCACTTTCCGGTTTTGAAAACAATCCGTTCTCATTGTCTCTGCCGGAAGTTTTTAATGAAAACGGTTATCAGACACTGTTTATGAGCAATGCTGATCTTGCTTTTGCTGGCTCTTTGGACTGGTTGCAGAACATCGGTTTTCAGACAGTTGAAGATGCTAGCTCACCGGAGTTTGATGGTTACCCTCGTTTTTTATTTAATGCCCCTTCCGATGCAGCACTGTTTACGCTGGCCAAAAAACGTATGGCTGTGTTGAACAATAAATACCTTTTGGTATTAAGTATGATTTCCACACATCGGCCATATATTGATGTTGTTAGCGGCCAACCCGGTAATGAAAAAAGCAGTTTTATGCAGCTGGACAAGGTACTGGGTGAATTTTATCGTTATTTGCAAGATAGTGGTTATTTCGACAATGGCATACTGCTGATTACTGGTGATCACCGTGCCATGACACCTACCGCTGCAGGTGAGCTGGAGTTGTTTGGTGACAGCGCAGGAAATCGGGTGCCGTTGATTCTGGTTGACAGGAATTTGCCAGCGCCTGTAGAAGTGCTCGATCATTATCAACATGTCGATGTGTTTTCTTCGCTGAAAACATTTGCCGGTAGCGAGTCCTGTGAGCTTGATCTGTTTGGTAGCTTTTATAACGGACAGTCTAAGGCATCCCGGTTTCAGCCACCGCAATGTCTGTTTTTTGCTCGTGGGGATGATAGAAACATGGTCAGCGTACGTTGTGGTGAACAAAAGGCCGCGGTATTACTTGATGGTGATGATACCCGGATAGTGAAGGGTGAGCTCAATCAGGCTAGCACTGTAGTGCAGTTAATCAATGCTTTACGGATAAAGCAGTAGTGCTCAGTAAAAGAAAAGGTTTCACTGGCTTGATCTGCTTCCTTTACGGTTTTCTGAGAGCTTGCAGTATTCAAGATAATAACGGTCAGCATTCTTCCCGGCAGAATACATGCTGATAATTCTTTGTTTTGCTGCGCGTGTTTTATTACTTGCCTCATCCGGGTGCCGGGCCAGACCGGCCAAGGCACGAGCATAGGCAGCGGCAGTGTGTTCATGAATCAGTTCACCACAGTGACCATTATCCAGCAGTGCCGGGATGCCACCAACCGCATGGGCGATGACAGGTAGATGCATTGCCATCGCTTCCAGTAATATCATGGGCAGGCCTTCATGGTCAGAAGTCATCAATAAAACATCGAGTTGGCTTAGTTCGACGGGCAGGTTGTCACGATGTCCGGCAAACGATACCCTGTCGTCTACACCAAGCTGATGACGCAGTTGTTGCAGATCAGGTAACAGCGGGCCGTCTCCATAAATAACAAAACGGAAACAGATTTCGGGGTAATGTGTTTTCAAATAAGCCGCGGTTTCAATAAACAGGTCGATACGTTTAACCGGTACCAGACGACCGGCAATGCCTACCTTGCAGCCGGATAATTTACTGAAGGTGTTTTGTTCTGTAACACTATTCAGGCTGGCGGGCAACGTAACACCGTTGTAAATCACAGCGATTTTATCTGCAGGAAAAGATTGAGCCAGAATGCTGGCGAGGTCATCGGAAACGGCGATAATACGCTGTTGCAGAAAACGGCCACAAAACCAGTCAGCAAAGCGAATCAGTTGTTTTGGCAGGTGATGCCATGCAGGCTGGTGTTCCGGAGCGCCATGGGCCGTTCTTAATGAAGGTGTTTTGTTACTGATAAAGGCGGCAATACCGGCAAGAATATTTTCCTTGTTGCGGTGCGTGTGGATAACATGAGGTTGCTGAGTAGTAATAATGCTGCGCAGTTGTTTGAAAATCTGCCAGCTGCCCAGTTGTGTCTCATCAAGGATAAACACCTGAATATTCTGTTCAAGCAGCTTTTTTTCCAGTATGCCGTGGTTCAGTAATACCACTGAAATACGGACACGGTTATGCTGTTGCAGAGCGCAGGTCAGTGTGAAGAGCTGGGCTTCAGCACCGGCCCACAGGTCACCGGAAGCAACTTGCAGAATGTTAATGATTGTTTCAGGGCTTGTCCCAGGGTTTGTCTCAGGTTTTATTGTCATAACATGTTATGAAATACGGGTTTTTTCTGGCTGTGGGCTAATTGCGCATACATTCAGTGGGTGATGACATATAATCCATGTTTTAGTTTACAGTGTTATATCTACACAACGATATATCATGTAAAACAGTGGAATAGCGATAGCTGTCTGTTTTAAGTAGAAATATTCAGGATTATATCCTATATAGCTTAATCGCTTTGTTTTTTTCAAAAGTCGGGTGATGCGTCAAAGGACAAAGGCTGATACAGCAGCGTACCTGTATCGCTGGCTGAAAATACATCTGTTTACCCGGAAATTAATAAAAGGTAGTTCAATTTATGTCTTCAGATATTTTAAACCGGTTGATAGCAGGTATCGGCTTTAAGTTAAGTAAATACCGCGGCAACCGTCTGGTCGAAGCGATAGAAAAAGCCATTGATACGTTTCATCGTAGTATCAACAATGTGAATTTTAATATGGATCATAATGGTGAGTTGCGGGTATTAAAAATACTGGCGCTTGAAGATCCGAAATGTGTCTTTGATGTTGGAGCCAATATCGGTGAATGGTCACAGCTGGCATCATCGCTGTATCCCTCCAGCACCATACATGCATTTGAAATTGTTCCCTCTACCTATGAAGAATTAGTGCAAAATGTCAGCGAACTGAAAAATGTCATCACAAATAACTTTGGTTTATCCAGCGAAGAAGCAGTTATTACCATCAGTATTGGCGGGGGGTCTACCGTGGCAACAGGCTGCAAGATTGAAGGCATGAGCTTTCACGATGATTATTATAAAGAGCAGATACAGTGTGATACCAAAAAGGCCGCCGGTTATCTGGATGAGCATAATATTGAAACCATCGACTTTTTGAAGATAGATGTTGAAGGTATGGATTACAAGGTGATTGAAGGTTTTGGCGAGCAGATTAAAAAAGCCAGAGTGGTACAGTTTGAGTATGGCATTTTTAATATCGGCTCCCATGATTTGTTAAGTGATTTTTGTAACCTGTTTAAGAACAATGGCTTTGTTGTTGGCAAGGTTTTTCCGAACAGTGTCCAGTTTTTTGATTATCATTTTAATATGGAAAACTTTCATGGCTCAAATTATCTGGCAGTAAGAAAAGATGAGACTGCTCTGATTGAGAAACTGGCCAGTTATAAAGTCAATTAAACCCGTCATAAATATAACCTAGTGATGATAGATGAAATGAAATCCGGGCAACAAACAAAATGTACAGTTTGTGGCAGTGCAAACAGTCGGCAGCTGGATTTTACCCCCAGCTACGGCAACTATAATCTGATGGAGTGCAGAGATTGCGGCTTGCGCTATATCCTGTCAGATAAGTTTGAAACACTGGATGACGATTCCTATTGGGATGAAGTTAACAGGCAGATTTACGCAATGCCAGGTGTATTACAGGAGTTTAAGAAGAAACAGTTTAAATATTTAAATAAAATCATTAAATTATCACCGCCGAATAATCGGTTTTTAGATGTTGGCTGTGGTAATGGTATATTTTTAAATAATGCGAAGCTAAAAGGTTTCGATGTCACGGGTATAGAGCCGAGTAGCATTGCTGTCGATTTATGCCGGCAGCAATATGGTTATTCACCGGTGCTGGGTTACCTTGATCTGGACAGTGATTTGCCCAGAGACTTCGGTGCGCTGTCTGCCTGGGATGTTATTGAACATGTTGCTGACCCCAAAGATTTTCTAAAAATATGTCATGGGCACCTAGCCCCCGGTGGCGTATTTATACTGGAAACACCTGATGAGTCAAGTTGGGTCAGAAAGCTGATAAACGGTATTGATGTCATAAAAAAAGTTTTAAAAATCGGTGCAGCGTCAAATATTTATTACCCTTCACACCGGTATTATTTCACTCATAAGGCAATGAATATTTTATTAATAAATGCCGGCTTTACTCATATAAAAATATATAAAGAACATACAATTTATTCCAAGGCGATTGCCAAAAACAGGCTTTACCGTAAGTTTTCAGGCCTGCAAATGATAAAGTACCACATTGTATATTTTATATTACGGACTCCCTTTCTGTGGAATAAACAAGTTGTTATCTGTGTGAAAAAATAATGGAATGTTTTTTTTATATAACAGCGCTGTTGTGTGTCTATAGTTATTTTTTATACCCGTTGATACTTAAACTGTTGCCGGCAAGGAAAACGACTGGCAGTGATGGCGGGCAGCGCAATGCGTTGCCCCGGCTTAGCCTGATTGTTACCGTGCACAATGAAGCTGCACGTATTGAAGAGAAATTGCAAAACACCCTGCAGATTGAGTATCCGTCTGAATGTCTGGAAATTATTATTGCTTCAGATTTCTCAACAGATGAGACGGATGAAATTGTTGAGTCATATACCAACCGAGGTGTAACACTGGTTCGAGCCGACGAGAGAAAAGGAAAAGAGTACGCACAATTATGTGCGATTCGAGCAGCCAGGGGAGATATACTGGTTTTTTCGGATGTTGCCACACAAATTCCTGATGATGCTTTAAAGTTACTGGCTACGCATTTTAATGATGCCACGGTAGGGGCGTTGTCCAGTGAAGATAAATTTATCAGCAATGATGGCAGTGTTGTTGGTGAAGGTGCCTACGTAAAATATGAAATGTGGTTGCGTCGTCTTGAGTCTGAGCGGGCAGGGCTGGTTGGTTTGAGCGGGTCTTTTTTTGCAGCCCGGCGTGAAGTATGTGAGGACTGGGATATATATGCTCCCAGTGATTTTAATACTGCCTTGAATAGTGCTAAAAAGGGCCTGGTGGCTATTACCTGTCCGGAAGTTCTGGGTATTTATAAAGATGTAAAGGATCCCGGGCTGGAGTATCGGCGTAAAATCCGTACAGTGATTCGGGGTATTACCGCTATTTCAAGGCATCCGGAAGTATTAAACCCGTTCAGTATGGGTTTGTTTGCTTTTCAGGTGTGGAGCCACAAAATCATGCGCTGGGGTGTACCCTGGTTTATGCTGGTATTTTTAATTCTTACCCTGGTTCTGCAGGGGCAGGGCCTGGTTTACTCGCTGGCACTGTATGCACAGATAATCTTTTATAGTCTGGCTACGGCTGGCTGGCTGGTTGCCGGCCTGCGAGAAAATACCGTGGTAAAAATCATATTCTTTTTTGTACAGACCAACCTGGCACTTGGCCAGGCTGCAGTCTCCTTTATTTTCGGCACACGCATGACTGTATGGACACCGTCAAAACGGTGAGCAGATGTTTTATCAGTTAGCACCCGCAGGTAATCCGGTGGTGGTTTCTGCTCGGGCGGGGTTGCCCTTACCCGATTTTTTAACTTCATCTCATGCCAGGTTTTATGCTTCCGGTACTGCTGCTCTGGCAGCAGCAATTTGCGCAGCAATAAATTATAAACAAATCAAAAATGCTGAAATCATCCTGCCGGCTTATGCCTGTCAGGACCTGATCAGTGCGATCGTGTATGCCGGTGCCAGGCCGGTGCTGGTTGACTTTGAAACGCATCGCCCATGGCTGGATCTGGCGCAGGTATCTGCGGCTATTAATGAAAATACAGCGGCTATTATCGGTGTTAATTTATTTGGCATAAGTGAACGCTGGCCTTTATTGCGTGCTTTGGCCGATGAAAAATCAGTGCTGCTGATCGAGGATAGCGCACAGTATTTTCCGGATAATAATGAAAATCATATCTGGAGTGGCGACTTTGTGGTATTAAGTTTTGGCCGTGGCAAGCCGGTGAGTCTGCTGGGTGGTGGTGCTGTTTATTGTGCGCACCAGCACTTATTGAAAGTTTTGCCATTGGTCAAAATGCAGGCGGTTACCGGCATGGCCGGGTTGCTGTTTAAAATGAAAGCACAGCTTTATAATTTGATGATTTCACCCTATGTTTTCTGGTTGCCGCAAGCCCTGCCTTTTCTGCATTTAGGTGAAACCCGCTACCATGAATTGCATGATATTGCTGCCATGGATAATAACCGGCAGCAGCTGCTGGCAATGAATGTCCGTCGTTATCAAAGTGACGTACTGGCTGAGCAACGTTGTGAAAAAATATCTGCGATTATTGAATTATCGTCTTCAGCCATTAATCTACCGCGTGTTTGTGATGCGGGCAAAAATCGACGTTTATTACGTTACCCGTTTTTGCTTGATGCCGGAAGTAGAGAGGCTGTCTTTATACAGTTGCAGCAGGCGGGGCTGGGGGTGTCGAAAATGTATCCACATATTTTGCCGGAGATCGAGGGCTTGCAGGGCCTGCTGCCGGAAAAACATTTTCCGCAGGCGCAGGCTTTTGCTGAAAGCATACTCACTCTGCCGCTGCATGAAAAATTAAAAGCTAATGATATTAATGAAATTCACCGGGTTTTGATCACCTGACGAATATGAAAGCATAACTGCCGGTATCTGTCTCGAGCCATAATTTCTACAAAATATGAGAACATATACTATACAATATGCAGCTTATTTCGATGTTCGAACAATGGTATTTTTAGCTAGAAGCGGAGTCAAAATGCGTAATCAATTTTTTACCCTGATAATCTTTGTGTCAGTAATGAGCCTGCTGGCGTGTTCAGCATCCGCTCCGCATTTGCCTGAGCAAACAAAATCATGGGAGAGTGCCGGGCCTAGCGTTCTGGTTAAGTCATATAAAATGTCTGTGGGTGACCAGTTGCAGATAAACGTCTGGAAAAACCCGGATTTGTCATTATCTGAACCGATCCGCCCGGACGGAAAAATTTCGATGCCATTGGTGGGTGATATTATGGCCGTGGGTTTAACGCCGGAAGAGCTGGCAGCAAAAATAGAGACGAAACTGGCAGATTATGTGAAATCACCCAATGTAACGGTTATATTAACCAGTTTGAAAGGTCATGAGTTTTTGTCGCGGATCAGAATTACCGGCTCTGTCGCACAGAATATATCCATCCCCTACCTTCAGGGAATGACCGTGCTGGATGCTATTCTTGAAGCCGGAAGTGTCGATCTTTATGCGGATGCTAACAATACAAAATTACATCGCCGGACAAAAGACGGTGCTGATTCATACGATATCCGGCTAAAGGATATTATGGAAGATGGTGATATGACAACCAACGTCACCCTGATGCCCGGTGATGTTATTACGGTTCCCGAGAGCAGTTTCTAAACAGATTGTTTGTTCGTTGCTACTTTTTATAACTGTTTATGAAATTGCTGCTGAATAATGTTAGCCGGAGTATTGCTGTTTTACTGATAGTTGCCAGTTCCGGCAGTTTGCATGCAGTAAAATTTGATCCGGGTGCCGGTGCCGGGCTTGAATACACCAATAATGCAAAACTCAATGACAGTAATAAAGTCAGTGATGTGGTGGCGGCAACGTATGTTGGCGCAAAACTGACAGAAAATGAGGGCGCCTTACGTTATGATTTTTTAACGTCCTTAAACAAGCATAACTATACCCAGGGAAGCTATGAGAACCAGCGCTATTTTAACCTGGCTGCCAGTGCTGACTGGGCTATGGTTAAAGACAGGTTTAACTGGAATTTGAGCGACCGATTTACCCAGCGGCCGGTTATATCACTTAATTCAAATACACCGAATAACGTGCAGGACACCAACGCTTTTAATTTCGGGGCTAATATCAGACAGCCTGTCTCCAGGCGGCAGAATTTTACGATTATACCTTTGTTCAGTCAGTATTATTATGAAACTCTGGTGACGGATAACAGGCAGTATTCACTGGCAGTAAACTGGAGTTACCAGCTGCAGCGGTTGCTAAACCTTGGCCTGAATCTGAGTAGCCGATCCATCGACTACACTCAGCAGTCATTGCCCACGACAAAATTTACTAGTTTTTCGCTGGTAATGTCAGGCAATCGCAAACGTTTCCGCTACTCGCTGAATATAGGCTCAACCAATGTAAAAAGAGATAATGGCCAGGAAACGTCGGGTTTTTCCGGTAACGCAGACTGGTCAGTGGATTTGTCTTCACGTTCACAGTTTAAAGCTTTTATATCCACGGAATTAACCGATTCCAGCAGTGTGGCATTTAGTTCATCAGATCCATTAAATGGAAATGATGTCCAGGTATCTACCGATGTTATTCGCAGTACAGTGGCTAATGCTTCGTATACAAGAAAGGATGCCGCCTTTGATTCTCTATTGTGGTTAAGGTATAACAAGTTAAAGTACAGTGAGAATCCTTTAGATCGAGAGATACGTTCGTTTGGTCTAAGGACAACTCATCCGCTAACCAGAAAGGTAAACGGTAGTTATTACCTGACATACCGCAGTACAAAGCAATTACAAACACTACGTGTAGATAAAGATACTACACTTGGCGGAAATTTAAAATATAAAATGTCGCGTAAGTGGCACAGTTTATTTGATCTTAAATATCGACAGAAACAGAGTACCACGGCAGCGCAAAATTATAACGAATTTACTGCCTTTGCCTCACTGGTCTATGGTTTTGGCAGTGTTTACCGGCCAACACGCGCCGGTGGTTATTAATGTCACGGCTAGCTGAGCACTTTAGCTTGCTTTTAATCGGTCAAGGCTTCGATAACTGATAGCTTCGGTTAAATGCAGCATTTCAATGTTCCGGCTGTTTTCAATATCTGCGATGGTACGTGCCAGTTTTAATATTCGGTGATAAGCCCGTGCGGATAATTTCAGCTTGTCCATGGCTTTTTCCAGCACCTGTTTTTCTGCGTTTTGCAGGACACAAAATTTTTCTATTTCAGTGATGGTCAATTCGGCATTGAATCGCGGGCTGCGGTTTTTCTGGTGTTTAAAGGCGGCATTGACCCGTAAACGGATGCTTTCGCTGCTCTCACCTTTTGCGGTGTTACTGTCTAACGCTGAGTGCTCAATGCGCGGGACTTCTATTTGTATGTCAATGCGGTCGAGGAAAGGTGCGGATATACGGCTACGGTGTTTTTGCTGCTGTTCGAATGTGCACTGGCAAAGTTGTTTGCCATCACAGCTATAACCCTGCGGACAGGGATTCATGGCGGCGATCAGCTGGAACTGTGCAGGGAAGTCGGCCTGTCTGGCGGCGCGTGAAATAGTGATACTGCCCGTTTCCAGCGGTTCGCGTAAAACATCCAGTGTGCGGCGGTCAAACTCGGTTAATTCATCAAGAAATAATACCCCCTGATGCGCCAGTGAGATTTCACCGGGTGAAGGTCTGGAACCGCCACCGACCAGAGCCACCCCGGATGCGGTGTGATGCGGGCTTCGAAATGGCCGGGTTTTCCACTGCGAAATATCGAAGCCCTGATGGCTGATGGATTTGATGGGCGCGCTTTCCAGAGCCTGCTGTATGGTCATGGGTGGCAGAATGCCGGCAAGGCGGCTGGCCAGCATGGACTTTCCGGTGCCGGGCGGCCCTATCATTAAAATGTTAT
>JAJRUQ010000123.1 GCA_024277705.1 Gammaproteobacteria bacterium | reverse complement strand
GTCGAAGACTACGACGTTGATAGGCAGGGTGTTGAAGCGCAGTAATGTGTGAAGCTAACCTGTACTAATTGACCGTAAGGCTTGACCATATAACCCCAAGTGTTTGGGGTCAGAGAGCACGCTCTCTGACCCCGACGAAACACTAACGGCTTATATGTGTGTAACACTAGAATATATATACTAATATTTGGCTTTCCAGTTTCAGAAGAGCGTTGGTTTCTTTATCAGATAAAGAAAGATCCTTCGACAAGCTCAGGATGGTTTCATCGCTGCGCTCTTCAACCAGTTTGTCTGGCGGCAATAGCAAGTAGGAACCACCTGAATCCATCTCGAACTCAGAAGTGAAACTACTCAGCGCCGATGGTAGTGTGGGGCTTCCCCATGTGAGAGTAGGACACTGCCAGGCTTTAACACCGAATACCCGATCAGCAATGGTCGGGTATTTTTTTTGCCTGAAATATAATAGTTTGTTGTATATTGTGAGCTTTTGATGCAGGGCTAAAGCTTTAATGTCTTGATGGAGTACATCATGGATAGGTGCTACCCGGATTTTTCCGAAAAGATTCGTCAAAATCTCAATATTCAGTCAACTTCAGCCTCAAATCTTTATTGTTAGTATCATTGCTAAAAGCCTGATGAAATGCTGACAAATAGTGATTGTTTTTCCGTTACACCTTGCCTGGATAATTTGAACGATTATTGATAAAACTTATCGATAACACTTTTAGTTACACATTTAAAGGGGTTGTTTTAACGGTTTATTAATTTATCGGAGTGGTCCCGATGGAGCAGAGACAAGGGATGCAGAGTTGGCACCGGTGCCAGTTATTTTAACAAGTCGAAAAAAAGGTGTGTTTAATCGTCTGGTGCTACCGGCAATATTAGCCGGAGTGGCTGTATTTTCGATCCTGCTGGTGATGAACGCTTATGAGGCTATGGATCTGATGGAACACTACGGTACTGCGGCACCAACCATGCTCAATGCGAGACCGTGAATGCAGTTGTTCAGTAAGGCTTAATAAAGTTCGCTGTGGTGCTATTTTTTTCTGCTGTTTCTAGTAGTATACCGTTCCATGATTGCTTACCCGAATATAGACCCTGTCGCCCTTTCTTTAGGGCCGCTAAAAGTTCATTGGTATGGGCTGATGTATCTTGCCGGCTTTGCTGGTGCCTGGTTTTATGGCATCCAGCGAAGCAAACGAGAAGACATTAACTGGACACGTAAACAGGTAGAAGATGTTATTTTCTACGGCGCCATGGGGGTTATTCTCGGTGGTCGGCTTGGTTATACATTGTTTTATAATTTCTCCGCGTTTTTAGATAACCCGGTCTCTCTGTTCTATATCTGGCAGGGCGGCATGTCCTACCACGGCGGCATGCTAGGTGTGTTTACCGGTTTATATTTATTCGGTCGAAAAAATGGAATGAGCTTTTTTCAGGTGTCGGATTTTATCGCCCCATGGGTGCCGATCGGATTAGGTGCCGGACGCCTGGGTAATTTTATTAATATGGAGCTTCCCGGCAGACCGGTGGAGTCGATGATCCCCTGGGCATTCGATTATGGCGATCATATCGCCAGACACCCGTCATCACTGTATCAATTCTTTACCGAAGGTGTTTTGTTCTTTTTGATTATGTGGTGGTTTTCACGTAAACCACGGCCGCTGATGGCAATATCGGGCGTATATATGTTCTGTTATGGCAGCTTCCGTTTTTTTACCGAATTTTTCAGGACGCCCGACGCCCAACTGGGCTTTATCGCCTTTGACTGGCTAACCATGGGTCAGCTGCTGTCGTTACCTATGATATTATTTGGTCTCGGTATTTTTTATCTTGCGTACAAAAATAACAGCGCAAAAAGTTAGAGCAGCAATACAAGCAGAAGCAGTTAAAAATGAAACAATATCTAGATTTAATGCGCCATGTACGTGATAACGGCACTAAAAAAGAAGATCGCACCGGTACCGGAACCATTTCGGTATTTGGCCACCAGATGCGTTTCGATCTGAGTGCAGGTTTTCCGATGGTAACCACCAAAAAGTGCCATCTGAAATCTATCATCCATGAACTGCTCTGGTTTTTGAGTGGTGATACCAATATCAAATATCTGCAGGAGAATGGTGTTCGTATCTGGAACGAATGGGCGGACGAAGAGGGTAATCTCGGCCCTGTTTATGGCTATCAGTGGCGTAACTGGCCGGCCGCCAATGGCGAGCACGTCGACCAGATTGCACAGGTCATCGATCAGATAAAAAATAATCCTGACTCGCGTCGTATTATAGTCAATGCCTGGAACGTGGGCGAAATCGAAAACATGGCCCTGCCTCCCTGTCACATGCTGTTCCAGTTTTATGTTGCTGATGGCAAGTTGTCTTGTCAGTTGTATCAGCGCAGTGCCGATATTTTTCTCGGCGTGCCCTTTAATATTTCTTCCTACGCACTGCTGACCATGATGGTGGCGCAGGTATGTGATCTGGCGCCGGGCGATTTTGTGCATACACTGGGCGATGCGCATCTGTATTCCAATCATATGGAACAGGTGGATGAACAGTTAAGCCGGCAACCTTTTCCTCTGCCACAGATGAAGATTAATCAGGATATAAAATCGATTTTTGATTTCAAGTTCGAAGATTTTGAACTGCTCGGTTACGAAGCACATCCGCACATTAAAGCGACGGTGGCTGTTTGAATTTTCATCGCAGAGACGTGGAGAGTATTTATCAAGTCCGCAATTAACGCGAAGGACGAGAAAAAAAGAAACTTACACGTAATTCAATGAAACAAAAAATTTGCGTGTTTCGCGTTATTTGCGGACTAGTCATTGTTTTTCTCCGCGCCTCTTCGCCTCTGCGGTAAACTGTTTTTAATTATGATTATTTCTATTATCGCGGCAATGGACCGCAATCACCTGATTGGCAATAACAATCAGCTGCCCTGGCATTTGCCGGCTGATTTTACGCACTTTAAATCGGTAACCATGGGCAAGCCAATTGTTATGGGTCGTAAAACCCATGAATCTATCGGCCGGCCGTTGCCCGGCCGGGTAAATATTGTATTAAGCAAAAACCGGGACACTCGTTTTGAAGGTGTGGTTTGTGTCACTGATTTTAGCGATGCGATGGCTGCAGCCGCTGAGGCAGAAGCAGAAGAGCTTGTGATTATTGGTGGCAGTACGGTATATGAAATGCTGATGCCACGGGTAAGTCGAATGTATCTTACCTATGTCGATGCTGAGTTTGAAGGTGATGCCTGGTTTCCTGTGTTTGATCAAAGTCTGTGGCAGGAGTCGGCGTCTGTAATCCGCCAGGCGGATGAAAAGAATTTGTATGACTGTCGTTTTGTAACGCTAGAAAAAAAACAGAATAAAGGAACTTAATGATAGTTATGCTATCTTAATGTTATCAATTCATTTGATAGACTCCTTTTAAAGGCATCTTTATGATGCCTTTTTTTTAGGCCGGTTTTTTAGATATTTTGCCGGTGGTTTTAATGCGCCGGGGCAGTCAAGACGAATATATTGAAAGGGCCTTTCGTCTATTTTCAAGGCGGTTAATGCGCCTCCCCATAAGCAGCCGGAATCAATGGCGTAGGTATTATTGATGCTTGTTATGCCGGCGTGTGGCAGTGTTGACCAGTGACCAAATATGATGCAGTCATTTTGAGATAAACGGTTGGGTACCTCATACCATGGCCATAGATCTCTGGACTGGCTTCCGGGAGCGCCTTTTGCACTAAGCGCCGGTTTGCCCTGCGCATCACAATAGCGCAGACGCGTCAGAATGTTGGTAATAAAGCGATAGCGTGGCCAGCCGGATAAAGAGTCCACCCAGTTATGCGGTTTGTCACCATACATGTGTTTGTAAAAGTTGATGTGATTATTGCTCTGCAGGATAGCCTCTACTTCTTGTGACAGTTTTTTTGCTTTTTTAATCGACCATTGCGGATGCAGACCGGCATGAATCAGACTGATATTTTTTTTCTTATCATGAAATATTAATGGCTGCTGACGTAACCAGTTAAATAATTCTGCCGCATCATCAGCCCGCAGCAGTGAATCGAAAGTATCTTTTTTCCCGGGTTTCTGGTGGTCATAGGCCGTGGCCAGTAAATGCAGGTCATGGTTGCCCAGTACTGTAACCGCATTAGCCCCCAGCGATTTTATGAAACGCAGTGTTTTGAGTGACTTCGGGCCGCGGTTAACCAGGTCGCCGCAAAACCAGAGCTGATCGCGGTCACTATTAAACTTTATCTGTGTTAATAGCGCTCGTAACTCATCGTAACATCCCTGCACGTCGCCGATGGCGTAAGTCGCCATAAATCGCTCCTGAAAAAAGTTTTAAGTTGTAAGTTTTAAGCTAATTACATAAAACCTATAGTTTTTTTAACTCTATCAGTCTGAACCAGCCTTTAGCAAGTGCCGGTTCGTCATGGACCAGTTTAAGTTGTGGGCAGGTTTTCAGTACATGCTCAAAAACAACATCGGTACGTGTCGCGATGTGCTGTATAAAAAGGCTTAATAAGCGGCGCATGAGAGCCAGCTGTCCGGGGCGGATAAATTTATCAAAGATAAAAATCTGTCCGCCTGGTTTCAGTACGCGGCTGGCTTCCTGCAGCGCAAGGTTAGCATCAGGCACTACAGCAAGAATTAAGTGCGTAATAATGATGTCGAAGGATTCATCTTTAAATGGTAATGCCTGGCTGTCGGCAATTTCCAGTTTAATGCTCAGTGATGACTGTCTTGCACGTTTTTCTGCGCGGCTTAACATCGCCGGGGTAATGTCACTGCCGGTAAAGGTGGCATCATCCGGCAGGTGAGGAATATCAAGCCCACTGCCAATGCCGTTGATAAAAATGTGTTTGTTATGGCTGTCTTTTATACGGGCAATGCTTTTTTTCCGGTATGCGTCCAGAGGCCCGCTAACCATAGCATCATAAATCGGTGCCAGTAGTGTATAACTGTGTTTTAATGCCATCGTTTGATATTTGCAGAATATGCAGCCTGGGTTAATGCAGGGTATTGGGTGCGATTAACTGAAAGGGAGGGATTTCAGCATTAAATTTCTCACCGGAATCGTTGATCATTTGATAACTGCCATGCATGGTGCCAAAAGGTGTATTCATGAAGGTGCCGGAGGTGTACTGGAAACCTTCGCCCGGCTGTAAATGTGGCTGTTCACCTATAACTCCATCACCCTTCACTTCCTGAGTCTGACCGTCACCATCCGTAATGATCCAGTGCCGGGTCAGTAATTTGGCAGGAATGGTACCGTTATTATGAATGGTAACGGTATAGGAGAAGACAAAGTGATTGTTGAGCGGATCTGATTGCTCAGCAATATAAACCGGTTTAACTTTGATATCAATTTTATTCATCTGCATGTGGTTGCGTATGGTTTGCCTTATTACCGATAATTATATCACCTTGTTGCATAGTTATTAACTTACTAATCCGAATGCTGCTTGGTGATTATTCAGTTAATCGTACGGTATAAATTAACAAAATCTTTCACCGATAGTTCTTCAGCTCGTTGAGAAATCGACAGATTTGCCTGTTCTATGTTGGCAACGCTGCAAATGTTTTTTAAGGTGTTTTTAATGGTTTTTCGGCGTTGTGAAAAAGCCTGTCGGACCAGGGTCTCATATAATGAAAAATTTTTAATACTGGCTTCATATTGCGAATCAGGCTGTAATCTTAAAATGGCAGAATTAACTTTCGGTGCCGGTTCGAAGGCAAAGGGGGGAACTTCAAACAGAAACTGGGTGTGGAAGAAACTTTGTAACATGACACTGAGACGGCCATAAAGCTTATTGCCGGGAGTCGCCACAATCCGGTCAACCACTTCTTTTTGTAACATGAAGTGCATGTCCTGAATGATGTCGCGGTAGTTTAATAAATGAAAAAGTACGGGGGTAGAGATGTTGTAAGGCAGGTTGCCGACAATGCGAAGTTGTTTGTCTGATTTTTTCTGTGCAGCGTAAAAAGAGGAAAAATCAAATTTAAGGACATCAGCTTCATTGACGATTAATTTATGCTTGTTGCCAGGGTCAGTGAAGATACAATTTTTGACAAGTTTTGGAATGATATCACGGTCAAGCTCAATAACATTAAGCTGTTGTAAACGTGCTAATAATGGACGTGTCATGGCACCGAGGCCCGGCCCTATTTCAACCATCAGATCATTTTGCTGTGGCTGTATGCCATCGACAATTTGCTGAATAATATTGGTGTCAACAAGAAAGTTCTGGCCGAAGCGTTTTTTTGCCTGATGCTGCATCGTGTTAGTAAAAACAATGCAGGGCGTTGTTGTAAAAATATATGGTGCTTCGGCTCATCAGTGTTCTATAGTTCATTATCGACAAATTCCACATAGGCCTCATCACGTATACGACGCAACCAGAGTCTTAGTTCTTCATCAATTTTACGTTTCTGAATTGCGTTACGCGCCTGTGTTTCTTTATTGGTTTGAGTTTGATTCTGTTTCCGACGCTCCAGGACTTCCATAATGTGCCAGCCAAAAGGACTTTTAAAAGGTTCGGAAATGGTACCCGGTTTAAGGCTGTTGGCCACTTTTTCAAAGGCAGGGACGTAATCCCCGGGGCCGGCCCAGCCTAAATCACCGCCTTTTATTTTAGAGCCGGGATCTTCAGAAAACTCACTGGCCACTTCTGCAAATTTCTTGCCATTTTCAATTTTAAGTTTTAAGTCTGATAGTAGATGTTCTGCCTGTTGATCACTGACTTCACTGCTGGTGCGAATTAAAATATGTCGGGCATGTACCTGATCAACCATCACCTGATCATCTGAGCTGCTGACAACCTGTAATAAATGAAAGCCACTGGCGCTTTTAACCGGTTTTGATGTTTCTCCTGTACGCAGGTTTTTGATGGCCTGGATGAATAGCTGAGGCAGTTCATTGGCTTTACGTGTACCCAGGTCGCCCCCTGTTAAAGCATTGCGTCCACTGGATTCCTTGATGGCAAGATCTTCAAATTTTTCACCGTTAAGAATACGATTATAAATATCATAAGCTTTTTCACGCGCCTGGCTTATGTCCCTGGATTTCGCAGCTTCCGGTGTAGCAATTAATATGTGACGCAGATGATAACGGGTGGCGGTAGAGTCAGAGGATTCACTCTGTTCTATATATTGCCGGACTTCCTGGTCGGAAACATTGATTTTACTGGCTACAACACGTTGCTGTAACTGCTTAATGATAATTTCATTACGTGTTTGCTCACGGAAGCGCGAATAGTTGATACCCTGAGATTCGATAGCATTGCGAAAAGCATCAAGCGTCATATTGTTACTTTTGGCGATCTGTTCCAGCATACGGTTTAACATTAAATCATCAACAGTAATGCCATATTGTTTTGCCTGCTGGATCTGGATAGTGTCACGTATCATGCGTTCCAGTACCTGTTTTTTAAGTGACTCAGGATCTATTCGTGACAGCTGGCTGATATCAAGCTGTTGTTTGAAATCACTAACTCGATGTTCCAGCATCGTATTGGTAATGACATCATCATTAACAATAACAATGATGAAATCCAGGGGTTTTACCGCGGCATTTGCGTAGTTATATACCGTCATTATCAGGATGAATGTGCAGCGGTGAAAAAAATTTTTATAAAACATATTTTTATGAAGCAAGGTGAATTTTATTGAAAAACGTCAGTGTAGCCTAAAATTGACTGTTTAAGAACGCTTTTATGAGCGCCACTTGATACTGCGCCGAGTCCTTTAAAGACGAATTGTAGCAGTATTGAGTTATCATATTCTGTTGTACTGGTAATGGTTAAATTCTTTAAGCGACGCTGGGCTGTTAATTGAATCGCCCAGCAGCAGCTGTCATAGGCCACCCCGGCAATGTTGTTTATGGCTTTTCTGTCCAGTAGAGAGTAATTCCAGCGGGCATAGGCAGTAAACTGGTTGGACAGGCCATAAACAAAGGATGTATCTGTTTGTTCAAGAAACAGCCGGTCATTTTTGATCTGTTTGCGATAACCAATATTAAATATATACCTGGGATCAGACAGATAATGAAGAAAATAGTTTTCTCTTGCCAGTTTATTGGTTTCGGTGTCCCACTGGAAATCGATGACGGTTTGCCAGTTTCCCAGTGTGGTATCCAGCTCGGCAATAAAGTTTGACAGTTTTGCGGTGTCGATAGTGTCATTTTTTAATGAAACTTTACGGTCATCAAAATAATATATCTGTCCAATGCTGGTACGCAATATTTCTTCACCGGTGAACTGGTCAATGATCTGGCTGGACACTGCCAGTGTTAACTGGTTGGCGTCACCTATGCGGTCGCCGCCGACGAAACGATTGTCTCTGAATAATTGAGCCACACTGAAAGTTGGAATGGTTGTATCAAACAGGGGTGAGTTGCTCTGATCCTGAAAGGGTACATTTAGATAATACAGGCGTGGTTCAAGTGTTTGCAGGTATCCCCCTTCAATTTCTCGTTCAAAAAACAGTCCTGCATCAATACTGCTCATGGGTACACTGACTTTATTTACCGGTACGTTTCCCCCCGGAGTTATGCTATCTCCTTTAGTGCCAACATCGTATTGTGTGTAATTATATTTTACCTTAGGGTCAAAAAACCAGGCCGTGCCACTTAGCGGCAGGCTGATCGCCGGTTGCAGGGTTAAACGTTTACCGGTAGTTTTTGTCGGGTCTGGATGCCCGAAATCAACCAGTTCTGAATTAAACTCAAACAGAAAAAGGCTGTCGTTTACCTGTGTGCCACCATTGAAGGTTATTTGTGGCAACCGTTGATAAACCAGTCGACTGGTTGGCTTTGAGGTGTCAATGGTTTTAATGTCCTGAACCAGGGCTTTCAGTTGCCATTCTGTTAATTCGTAGTTTAATTCTGCACTACGGTTTAACACCGTTTGGCTGGTCGTATTGAGGCTGTTGGAATAATCATTGAAATACTCAGAGTCGGAAATATCCTGTACATCAACATCCAGCAGCAGGTTGGAAAGAATCTCTGACTTTTGCAGGTATTGCACCTGATAGCGGTTTTCTTTGGTGACTTTATCATAGGGTACAACTGCGGCATTAAAGGCGCCCCTGGTTGAGCGGGTAAGATAGCGATAGTTGCCGTCCATACCGGCACCTCGTTTAACCATGTAGCGAGGTGTGATGATGGCGTCCTGATTGGGGGCAATGTTCCAGTACCAGGGTAACTGCATTTCAAAACCACGCGATGATGAAGACGTGATGTTCGGGAACAGTAAACCGCTGCGGCGTTTATTGCTGGTCGGGAATTCAATGTAGGGTGTATAAACAATCGGCACACTTTTAAATCGTAAGGTGACATTGTCTGCACTGCCGTACTCATCAATGTGGTCCAGCCTGATTTCGTCAGCGCTTAGTAGCCAGTCGGGAGAAAGCCAGTCACAACTGGTAATACTGGAGTTTTTTAAAGTGGAATAGCTGGTGTCTTTTGTATCAATGGATTCAGCAATCCCCTTCATGTTGTTAACCGGTATATAAAACCGGGTGTTTTTAAACTCCCCGTTATTATTTTCTTTACTGGTTTTAAAGGTGCCGGCATCAGCATCGAGTGACATCGTTTCTGAGTCAATATGGACATTACCGGAAAAGGTCAGGGAGTCTGCTGGTTTGTTGTAGTTGGCGTGGTCGGCAGTAATGCGCATGGCATTTTTCTCAATGATTATATTGCCTTCAAGTGTTGTTGAGCCATCACTACTGGTTTGAGAAAAGTCAGCACCGATATTGGTATTCTCGATTTTATCTAATGAAAAAATACGTGGTGGAACATGTCTGCTTGCTGCCGGGTCTTCCGCCGGACAAAGAGAAAAATCAAGAAAATTATTATCGTCTTCCCGAGCGTAAGTATTTGTTGAGATAACAACGCATAGGAAAAATAACAGACTGCAAAAAAGTCCATGAACAGGCGGGTTATTGTGTGATGTAGATGCACACATATATTTTTATAGCATTCTGTTTAGTGAAATAAAAATCGGGGAGCCTCGGACGGTATCAGAGATTACCTGACCGTATTTTGTATTATCAGTTATGTATTGCTATACCAGTAAAAATTCAAGTAAAGCTTTTTGTGCGTGTAGTCGGTTCTCGGCTTCCTGCCAGACAACACTTTGACTGCCGTCGATAACATCAGCACTTACTTCTTCACCACGGTGCGCCGGCAGGCAGTGCATGAATAAGGCATTACTATTCGCCTGTTGCATCAGTTTGCTGTTTACCTGATAGTTTTTGAACGCCAGCTCGCGTTGTTTCTGTTCTTCTTCCTGTCCCATGCTTGCCCAGACATCGGTGACAATCAGGTCACTGTCCTTGCAGGCTGCCCGGGCATCTCTGATAATGCTGATATTCTCACGGGTTTCATCTATAAATGACTGCTGTGGTTCAAAACCTTCAGGACAGGCAATATTCAACTGGAAGTCTAGTATTTTTGCTGCATGCATATATGAATGGCACATATTGTTGCCATCACCGATCCAGGTGACGGTTTTCCCCTGAATGTCACCGCGTTGCTCAAACCAGGTTTGCATGTCGGCCAGTAACTGGCAGGGGTGTACGTCATCAGTCAAACCATTTATTACCGGTACAGATGAATATTCTGCCAGTCGTTCAGCTTTTTTGTGTTCAAACGTTCTGACCATTAAACAATCAGCCATGCTTGATAAGACCCGCGCACTGTCTTCTACCGGTTCGCCCCGGCCCAGTTGTGTATCACGTGGTGAAAGAAAAATGGCATGGCCACCAAATTGCGCCATCCCGGATTCAAATGATACCCGGGTGCGCGTTGATGATTTTTCAAAAATCATGGCCAGTACTTTGTTTTTTAACGGTTCGAAAACTTCGCCACGATGCTGCATGGTTTTTAATTCAATTGCACGATAAATTAACTGTTTGAATTCATCAGTCGTTAAATCGGTAAGGGTCAAAAAGTGTCTGACAGATTTAGCAGAGTTTTTTTCATTGCTGTTCATGAGTATTTGATGCTTTTATGCAGCGGCTTTATTTTGAAGAGAGGCAGTGACCAGATCGCTAACAGTGTTAATGATGGTATCTGCCTGCTGTTGATTAATAATAAGCGGCGGTAATAAACGAATAACATTACCTGCGGTAACATTAATTAAAAGTTGTTTGTTCAGAGCCATTTTTACCAGTTCGCTACAATCATGTTTGACAAGATCAGGCTCCAGTTCGATACCAATCATTAAACCGAGTGCACGTATTTTACGTACTCCGTCCAGCGCACCTAACTTTTCAGTAAACGCAGCAAGCAGATATTGCCCGCTTTGTTTTGCATTAGTGATCAGGTTTTCAGTTTTGATGGTATCAATAACGGCAGAGGCGGTTGCGCACATCAGCGGGTTGCCACCGAAGGTGGATCCGTGATTGCCCGGCTGCAGGACATCACCGGCTTTGTCACTGGCAAGGCAGGCACCAATGGGTACGCCATTGCCCAGTGCTTTTGCCAGGGTCATTACATCCGGTTGTATCTTGTTGTGCTGAAAGGCAAACCATTCGCCGGTACGGCCCATACCGGTTTGTATTTCATCCAGCATTAACAACCAGTCATGCCGGTCACAAATATCACGCAGCTGATTTAAATAATCAGCGTCAGGAATATTAATACCGCCTTCACCCTGTACCGGTTCAACCAGGATAGCAACAATATTATTGTTGTTTTCAGCAATATTTTTTATTGCATCAATATTATTATAAGGGGCACGAATAAAGCCCTGTACCAGGGGTTCGAAGCCTGCCTGTACTTTGCGGTTACCGGTGGCGCTTAAGGTTGCCATGGTTCTGCCGTGAAAACTGTTCTCCATAACAATAATGCCGGGGTTATCGATATTCTTTTTGTGGCCGTATAAACGTGCAATTTTTATTGCGGCCTCATTGGCCTCGGCACCTGAATTAGAGAAAAACACACGACTCATACCTGAAATCTCACACAGCTGGTCAGCCAGATGCTGCTGCTGTTCAATCTGGTAAAGGTTGGAGGTGTGCAATAACTTTCCTGCCTGAGCGGTGATGGTTTTGGTAATAGCGGGGTGGGCGTGGCCCAGGCCGCAAACGGCAATGCCACATAAAGCATCCAGATATTTTTTATTTTCTGTATCCCACAGATATACACCTTCTCCATGCTTGAAGGTGATGTCGAGTGGTGCATAGGTTTTCATCAGGTGATTATTTATGGTCATCAGCAGTTCTTTGTATTTAGTGCAAAAAAAGCAAAAGCGGCAGCCTTGGCTACCGCTTTAAAGTTCTGATTATACTCGTACTTTTGTGTAAAGCAATAGTGTTGGTGGCTGTGTTTTGGCTTTTGTAGGAGAGGGCTTTATTGTGTGCTTTTGGTTTATTACTGGATTGTTTGAATCAGCGGTAGTTGGATGATAGTTATTGTTGGCGCTTAGTCGGGCTTTGCGTTTTGTTCCCCCCCCGTCACTTAACTAATAAATAATAGCCAATAAAAAAGGCGACCCACTGCGTAAACAGTGAGCCGCCTTTTCAAAGCTAATTTTGCTGATTACAGACCGTGAGCAAAACCTACCATGCAAAGTAGCATAGGAATAGATAACGCAGTGTTAGTGCGTGATGCCATCAATGCCACTTTCTTGGCGCCGGCGATAACGTCGGCACTGTGTTCCTGTCCATCAAGGCCAAGAATTTTCTTCTGGTTTGGCCAGATTAATACCCATACATTGAACAGCATGATAGTACCTAACCATGCGCCTAAGCCGATGATGGCCATGCCGTTCTGGAAGGTGAATGCATCAACGATGCCGTTCATACCGCCACCAAGTGTGGCCAGTGCGCTAAGACCGGTTAACCAGGTAACAGCAGCTGCCATGCGGAACCATAATAATGCTGTTGGTGCAATGTATTTGTTGATGGCTGCTGGTGTCGGGCCGTCAGGGTTAGCCAGTGCTGCGCCAACGCCTGGAACCTGAACGAAGTTGAAGTAGTACAGCAGGCCGATCCAGGTAACACCTGCTAATACGTGTAACCAGACCATGGCAGCACCTTTCAGGCCTGCCATGCCGCTGCCCATGCCGAATGTGACGGCGATAGCAAGGATAAAACCAACGGCGAGTGTGCCTTTGATTGATAATAGTGGATTCATGATATTCTCCTGAATGAGTTTTTCGTCAAGGGTTAATCTGACAATAGTTTTTATAAAATTACGCTGGGCGCTACCATAGGGCAGACGCGTGTATAATGCAACTCTAATTTACTAAAAATGATGATTTTTCTTAATAAAAACAGCTATTTCCATAATTTTATCAGTGTTATTGCGGTCAATTATTTATAATGGATGCTATCAGTTTAAGTATTTTTGCCAATCGTATTGACGCTATTTGCAGTGAAATGGGAGTCACCCTGCAAAAGTCGGCGTTTTCTCCCAATATCCGTGACCGGCTGGATTATTCATGTGCCATATTCGATGAGGGTGGTGAGTTGTGCGCGCAGGCAGCGCATATTCCTGTGCATTTGGGCAGCATGGCCTTTGCTATGCGCGATCTGGTGCTAATGTTTGACTGGACTGACGGTGATATGGTGGTGCTCAATGATCCTTATAAAGGAGGCACGCATTTACCGGATGTAACCATCATTGCTCCTTTGTTCATCAATAATGAACTGATCGGGTTTGTGGTTAATCGTGCCCATCATGCTGATATCGGCGCCGAAACTCCCGGTTCTATGCCGTTATCGTCAAGTTTGTTCGAGGAGGGCTTGGTGATCGAGCCGACCTTTATCGTAAAAAATGATGAAATTGAGCGCCCTGTTTTTGAAAAATTAATGGTATGTATGCGTAATCCGCAGGAGTCTGCCGGTGATTTTATCGCTCAAATCGCCGCCAATCGTCGGGGGCTGGCACGATTACAGGATCTGGTTAAGAAAACCGGTCTGCAGGAGTATCGTGTTGCTGTGGTCGAACTTAACCGGTATGCGGCAACACTGGCGAAAAAAAGTCTGGCGGATATTGCCGATGGCTGCTACACGTTTACC
>JAJRUQ010000122.1 GCA_024277705.1 Gammaproteobacteria bacterium | reverse complement strand
TCGGTGCGGTGTAGAAAATGCTTACCTTATGCTGTTCACACATTTTCCAGAAACGCCCGGCATCGGGAATCACCGGTGCGCCTTCAAACATAACAATGGTTGAGCCGGCAGCCAGCGGGCCATAGGCGACATAGGTGTGGCCGGTAATCCAGCCAACATCGGCGGTACACCAGAAAATATCCTTGTCCTGCAAATCAAACACCCACAGGTTGGTGACAATGGCATTTAACAGATAGCCGGCGCTGGAATGCTGGATGCCTTTGGGTTTGCCGGTGGAGCCTGAGGTGTACAATAAAAATAACGGGTGCTCCGCATTGACCCATTCCGGTTCACAGCTTGTTGCCTGACCGGCGATGGCATCTGACCACCAGCTGTCACGGCCGTCTTTCATGCTTACATCATGGCCGCTGCGTTTTAAAACAATAACATTATTGATGCTGTCACAGCCTTTACTCAGGGCTTTGTCAGCGGCTTGTTTGAGTTCTACCACCTTGCCACCACGGGTACCGCCGTCTGCCGTAATTAACATAACGGCCTGTGCATCTTCAATGCGGTCGCGTAAGGATTCTGCGGAAAAACCGCCAAAAACAACAGAGTGAATAGCGCCAATGCGAGCACATGACTGCATCGCAATAACCGCTTCGGGCACCATTGGCATATAGATGATGACACGGTCACCTTTTTTTATGCCTTTTGCTTTTAAGGCATTGGCAAACCGGCAGACATCATCGTGTAGCTGCTGGTAGCTGATATACCGGGTATCGCCCGCTTCGCCTTCAAAGATGATGGCGGTTTTATTTGCATTTTTTTCCAGGTGCCGGTCAATGCAGTTATAACTGACATTCATGCTGCCATCGCTGAACCATTTGAAAAAGGGCGCGTTACTGTCATCCAGTGTTTTGCTGAACGGAGCGTGCCAGTCGATATACTTGTTTGCCTGCTGTGCCCAGAAACCTTCGTAATCTTCTTCGGTAAGTTTGTTCAGGGCGGCTAAATCATCAGCTTTAATGCGTGCGTGGCTGGTAAATTCCTGGCTGGGTTTGAATAAACGGCTTTCGGTTAAGACAGAACTGATTTCAATACCTGACACGGCAATTCCCCTTTATTTAATGATTAATGATGTCAACACAGTGGTTTAGCATCCTAGCATAAGCATTAAATTTCAGGTATGGATAAATATGGTTTTTTAGGAACCGTGTTAATGTTCCAGTGGCTGATGGCCCATTGCCAGATATCACTGCAGTGGGAACCGCTTAATTGTGAAGGGGGGTGCTGGCCTAAAAAAACCAGGGCTGTCAATAACAGTTTTTCCTTGTGTTGAATATCAACCCTGGCGGCGCCTTCTGACTTACTGATTTTATTACCGGTTTTATCGATAGCCAGTGGCAGGTGGCAATAATCCGGGCTTGTATAGTGCAGTTGCTGTTGCAGGTAAATTTGTCTGGCGGTGCAATCGAGCAGGTCGCTGCCGCGCACAATTTCAGTAATCTGCTGTCTGGCATCATCCACCACCACCGCTAGCTGATAGGCAAATAAATGGTCACGGCGTTTAATAATAAAGTCGCCGCATTGCTGCTTTATGTTCTGCTTCTGTTTGCCCATAATGGCATCAGTAAATTCAACAGTAATATTTTTTGCCAGTAAACGAAGCGCATGTTCTTTCGTTTCCGGCAGCCTGCGTTGCCTGCAGATACCAGGGTAGAGTTGCTCGCCAGTTTCGGCTAATTGTTTTCGTGAGCAGGTGCAGGGGAAGACTAATGATTGCGCCATTAGCTGTTGCAGTGTGTTTTCGTAGTATTCGGTTTGCCGGGATTGATACATGATGTCGCCAT
Source organism: Gammaproteobacteria bacterium (assembly GCA_024277705.1). Lineage (GTDB taxonomy): Bacteria > Pseudomonadota > Gammaproteobacteria > SZUA-229 > SZUA-229. Next base: position 7,906 of record JAJRUQ010000122.1, on the reverse strand, counting down.
CCCACTCAAAACCAAAACTTTCAAGTGTGTTGAGAATATCACTATCAGCGTCTTTCACTTTGCGCGTAATGTCGACATCTTCGATACGAATCAGCCATTCGCCATTATTTTTTTTTGCCTGCAGGTAACTGCCAACCGCTGCGATCAGTGTACCGAAATGTACCGGGCCGGTTGGTGAAGGGGCGAAACGTCCTCTGTAGAATTGAGCTTTATTGTCAGGCATTTTAGAAGCTTGTTAAGTCGCAAAGATCGCGAAGGGCGTAAAACGCTAATGAAGATTAACGCTGGTCTTATGTCTGTTTTGCGCATGTTTCATCTTTTGCGGCAAAAAATAAAAAAGCCGATAAAAAATATCGGCTTTTTTGAATTCAAACTGCCAGCGATTGTTACTTGCCGCGCGTCTGTTTCTCTTTGATTTCGTCCAGGCTTTTACAGTCGATGCATTGTGTTGCTGTTGGCCGGGCTTCCATCATGCGCAGGCCAATTTCAACGCCGCAGGTTTCACAGTAGCCATATTCGCCGCTGCTCATCAGTGCCATGGTGTCATCAATTTTTTTAATAAGTTTGCGCTCACGGTCGCGTGTACGCAGCTCCAGACTGAATTCTTCTTCCTGGGTGGCACGGTCTGCCGGGTCAGGGAAGTTAGCAGCTTCATCTTTCATGTGGTCAACTGTACGATCTACTTCCGACATTAATTCGGTTTTCCATGTTTCAAGAATTTCAGTGAAGTGCTTAATTTGTCCTTCACTCATGTATTCCTCACCCTTTTTTTCTTTGTAAGGTTTATATGTGTGACTTTCGATTGGCGCTGGATTTGCCATTTATAACTCCGATTTTCACATTATGTAAATAAAATCAATGACTTATTTAAAAATGTTGTTTATGTAAAAATATTGCGAGCGACTTTTTACCACAGATAAGCTATTCATTGCAAGCAAATCGCTAATATCAGGTTCTGGCCGGTAGATCCGTAGCGGGATGATTTTGTAATTTTTTTATCAAGTTGCCGGTCTGGTTTACGGGATTCACTGCCGTTTATCTTAAAAAGCTTAATACTAATGATTTCTGTCCTCAGGGCAAGTCGCTGCAGTAGCGCTCCCCGGTGTTATCGGTTTTTTTTGTTCAATGAATCGATTCAACCTTACTGAAAAAACGTCCATGGTGTAGTCGGGTTTCGATTTTATCATTGATATTGATCTGCTCAACAGAGACAATCGGTATGCCTTTCTGATCCAGTGTTATCGAGTAGCCTCGTTCCAGGGTCTGTAATGGGCTGATGGCATTTAAGGTTCTGGCGGCATTGCCTAATAATGCTTTTTTCTGTGCCAGCAGGTTGTTCACGCTTCGCAGCAGTCTGCTGTTTAAGTAGTTAATACTTTGTTGTTTTTGTTCTAATAATGAAATCGGGTTTTGTGCCTGCAGTTTTGCCTTAACGGTAAGCAGAGCGTTTTGCTTCGTTGCCAATGTTTGCTGAGTATTTCGTAGTAATCTTTTGCTCAATTCATCGTAGCGTTGTGTGCAACGTGCGAGTTGTGATGTCGGGTGCTGTTGTTGCAGACGGCGTTGCAGCCATTGTGTCTTTTCCTGAAGGCGTTCTATTTTATTATGTAGAAGCTGTGACAGTTGTTGCTGATACCAGTCAAAGCTTTGTAACCACGAAACCTGGTCGGGGGTAACGGTCTCTGCAGCAGCGGTAGGTGTTGCTGCTCTCACATCGGCAACATAGTCAGCAATCGTGACATCGGTTTCATGGCCGACACCGCTGACCACCGGTATGGCACAATCATGGATTGCCCGCGCCACACTTTCCTCATTAAATGACCACAGGTCTTCCAGCGAGCCGCCGCCACGTACCAGTAATAAAACGTCACAATTCAAATGGCCGTTACTGATGTTTTCTGAAATGAGATTAATGGCCTTACAAATGGCCGGTGCTGAATCAGCACCCTGCACCGGTACGGGGAATATGTTGACCGGTATCGAGGGAAAACGCCTGGCCAGAACACTTAATACATCGTGAATGGCGGCCCCGGTTTTTGAGGTGACAATAGCGATGCATTGAGGCAGTGCCGGCGTTTCCTGTTTATTGATTTCATCAAACAGGCCTTCAGCAGAAAGTTTGGCTTTTAATGCTTCAAACTGTCTGCGCAGGGCACCATCACCGGCTTCTTCCATACGGTCAACAATCAGTTGATAGTTACCGCGTGGCTGGTACAGACTGACTTTGGCTCTTAGCAGCACCTGATTGCCATTGTCCGGCTGAAATTTCAGGCTGCGGTTGCGGCCTTTAAACATGGCGCAACTGACCTGTGCGTTGTTATCCTTCAGGCTGAAATAGAGGTGACCGGATGCCGGTTGTGCCAGATTGGATATTTCGCCTTCAACCCATATCCAGTTGTATTCCTGTTCCAGTAAATTGGCCACCGAGCGGTTCAGTGTACTCACGCTGAAGATATTTTTATTGTCCTGAATGCCTGCCACGATTTAACACCACGCTGCGTATATCGGTAAATGACTGCTTTAATTAAAAAGCCTGCAATGGTTGAGCTTGCAGGCTTTACTGAGATTCGTTAGATAGGGAAATGTTAATGAGGTCCGGAGACTGCGGCCTGCTGTTTTGCCTGGGCAACCGCCAGTTCGCCCTGTGCCTCGGCTTTTTTAAGCAGTTTGATTGCCTGCTCTGTGTTACCTGCCTGGTTTAGCTTATCGGCTTTTTTCAATAACTTGCGGCTGTCACGCCATTCATAATTAACGGCTTTGGCTTTATCGATGGAAGCGGTAGCATCACTGACAGCTTTTTCGTAACTGCTGGCCTGTGCCAGTAGCGGACTGAACAGGCAGGCAGCGATGATACTTGTCATTATCATGGTTTTTGTTTTCATAATTTTCCCCGAAGGGTGGTGATTAACGAGGCACTATTTATACTCCAAAATATTGCATAGAACAATAGTTTTGATAAAGTGGGGCCAGATGAAACTTACTGATAATATCGATATTATCAAGAACAAAAGCAGTAAGTTTCATCTGGCCCCACTTTACCATTTCAAGGTAAGCTTTTTTTCATCTTCATTAAACCCGCCAGGCCAAACACCATCAGCAGCAGGGAGGGTGATGGCGGAACCGACTGGATGGTGAAAGGCGCAACATCGTATATGTCGCCTGTTGGCCGACCGGCTGAATCGACCGTAAGTACCTGCAGGCCCGATAGCTGAAGCGAGTCGCGATAGCCGCTGATACTGGAAAAATCCAGTTCACCTATAAGCGTCGCCGGCCTGTTATCATCTGGCGGCGGCTTGGCCATGAACAGGCGAAAAGGTACCGGGTCAGGCCCGAGCACACTGCTGTCAGGCGCAAGGGTGAAACTGATAGCAGGCATGTTGTCATCCGGTGGCGGCTTTCCATCAAGGCGGTACTGGCCGCCGGCAAAGCCGCCCGCACCATAGCGGGATGAATTGACCAGCAGTGAGAGTGTTTCATAGCCTGATGTTGGATGAGTAGATGAGCTCATTACCGCATTGAAATTAAGCAGCTCAATGGTGGCTGCCTGCGTTGTTCCGGGTAATGAAGAAATCGCGGTAAAACACAGCAATGAAAGAATGGCTGCTATTGATATATGCTTATTAAACATGACTGACACCTCCATTTTTAAGCTTAAGTTTTTTTAAGCTGTGCCCGTTGCGCATGACGAATTAAATCAAAGGCCTTCCTCCCTGGCGGGCTTGATGGCCGATGTTAGCGGTAGTACTACGGCTGAAGTCTGGCTTCCGGCATTGACAGTTTAAGTCTATCAAAATAACCTTTCTTTCTCAATGGACATCGATATTCCGGGGTCAGGGATATTCGGGGCCAGCGAAAAAACTATTCAGATATTTGAGCTTGTATTCGGGTTCAGAAAAAAATAGTTTTTACACTGAGCCCGAATTTCTGGTCTTTACTTTGTGTTTCCGGTGTCGCTTTAGGGTATAATATCTGGCTTTTTCCAAGTTACTAAAAAGCGCCAAGCGGGGATTGTTATGCGAATAATCGAAGAAGCCTTAACCTTTGATGATGTTTTACTGGTTCCTGCCCATTCTACGGTGATGCCTAAAGATGTTTCACTGCAAACCAAAGTGACTCGTGATATTGCTTTAAATGTGCCCTTATTGTCGGCAGCCATGGATACCGTGACCGAGTCGCGGCTTGCCATTGCTATCGCGCAGGAAGGTGGTCTGGGCATTATTCACAAGAATATGACACCGAAAGAACAGGCCGCCGAAGTGAATACGGTTAAAAAATACGAAAGTGGTGTCATTACCGAGCCGGTCACCGTCACCCCGGAGACCACCATTCGTGAGGTTATTGCCTTGCGAGAACGCTATAAAATTTCCGGGGTACCGGTGGTGCAGGGCAGTGACCTGGTCGGTCTGGTGACCAGCCGTGATGTGCGTTTTGAGCAGGGTCTGGATAAGCCGGTTGCCGAGGTGATGACGCCTAAAGAGAAACTGGTGACGGTGTCAGAAGGCGCATCCAGAGGTCAGGTGCTTTCGTTATTGCACGAGAACCGTATTGAACGGGTACTGGTGGTGAATGATGCTTACCAGCTGCGCGGCATGATTACGGTAAAAGATATTCAAAAATCCACCGATTTTCCGAATGCCGCCAAGGACGCTGAAGGTCGCCTGCGAGTAGGTGCTGCCGTGGGTACCGGTGCGGGCACCGAAGAGCGGGTCGCGGCACTGGCCAATGCCGGTGTTGATGTTATCGTGGTGGATACCGCCCACGGCCATTCACAGGCAGTACTCGACCGGGTTGCCTGGGTGAAAAAAAATTACAGTCAGGTACAGGTTATCGGCGGCAATATTGCCACCGGTGATGCCGCTAAAGCCCTGGTTGATGCCGGTGCTGATGGCGTCAAAGTGGGTATCGGTCCCGGATCCATCTGCACCACACGTATCGTCGCCGGCGTTGGTGTACCGCAGATTACCGCGATTTATAATGTCGCCAAAGCCCTGGAAGGTACCGGTGTACCATTAATTGCCGATGGTGGCATCCGTTATTCCGGCGATATGGCCAAAGCCCTGGCAGCGGGCGGTTACTGTATTATGGTCGGCGGTATGCTGGCCGGTACCGAAGAAGCACCGGGTGATGTCATTTTGTATCAGGGGCGTTCCTACAAGGCTTATCGTGGTATGGGTTCGATTGGTGCCATGAAAAAAGGCTCCAGTGACCGCTATTTTCAGGACAGCTCGGAAGGCAGTGACAAACTGGTGCCGGAAGGCATAGAAGGGCGTGTTGCCTACAAAGGGCCGATGGGTGCGATTGTGCATCAGATGATGGGTTGCTTGCGTTCCAGCATGGGTTATGTCGGCTGTACCAGCATGGAAGAAATGCGCAGTAAACCGGAATTTGTGCGCATTTCGGGTGCCGGCATGTCAGAGTCGCACGTACATGATGTGACCATCACCAAAGAAGCACCGAACTACCGCTCTTCTTAATATCAGAAACGGATAAGAAAAAATTTTCTGCCGCGAACAACGCGAAGTACGCAAAACTAAAAATATCTTTAAGCTTTATTTTGCGCCTTTCGCGTTCTTTGCGGCTAACGCTTTTAATTTCTATAGATGAAAGACTCAGCTATGCATGATATTCATTCAGACCGCATTTTAATCATCGATTTTGGTTCGCAATATACCCAGCTGATCGCCCGACGCGTGCGTGAAGCGGGGGTGTACAGTGAAGTGCATCATACCGGCATGACCGGTGATGAAATCAAAGCCTTTAATCCCAAAGGGATTATTTTATCGGGCGGGCCGGAATCGGTTACCGCCGACGATACGCTGATGGCACCTAACTATGTTTTCGAAGCGGGCGTGCCGGTTCTGGGTATCTGTTACGGTATGCAGACCATGGCCTCTCAGCTCGGTGGCAAGGTCAGCAGTGCCGAGCATCACGAATACGGTTACGCCCAGGTACGTGCGCGTAATCACAGTGCCCTGCTCAAAGACATTGAAGACCATGTCAGCGATGAGGGCTATGGCCTGCTGGATGTATGGATGTCGCATGGTGACCGCGTCGATGAGCTGCCCGGAGGGTTTGTTTGTATCGCCACCACCGATAATGCGCCCATCGCCGGCATGGCCGATGAAACACGCCATTTCTACGGTTTGCAGTTTCACCCGGAGGTGACCCACACCAAACAGGGGCAGCGCATTATCGAGCGTTTTGCACACGGTATCTGCGGCTGTGCCTCGGACTGGAATGCAGGCAATATTATTAAAGATAATATCGAACGCATCCGCCAGCAGGTGGGTGATGATGAAGTGATCCTCGGGCTGTCCGGTGGCGTTGATTCCTCGGTGGTGGCGGCGTTATTGCACCAGTCCATCGGTGACCAGCTGACCTGCGTGTTTGTCGACAACGGCCTGCTGCGTTACAGGGAAGGCGACCAGGTAATGGCCACCTTTGCCGAGAACATGGGGGTGAAAGTCATCCGTGTTGATGCCGAGCAGCGTTTTCTCGATGAGTTAAAAGGCAATGCTGATCCCGAGAAAAAACGCAAGATCATCGGCCGCGTGTTTATCGAAATTTTCGAGGAAGAATCCAACAAGCTGCCGAACGCCAACTGGCTGGCACAGGGTACCATCTACCCCGACGTGATCGAGTCGGCCGACAGTAAGAATTCACACCTGATCAAATCCCATCACAACGTCGGCGGCCTGCCGGAAAACATGAAGCTGAAACTGGTGGAGCCGCTGCGCGAACTGTTCAAGGATGAAGTGCGCAAGATCGGTGTTGAACTGGGACTGCCCGCCGACATGGTCTATCGCCACCCGTTCCCTGGTCCGGGTCTGGGCGTGCGTATCCTCGGTGAAGTGAAAAAGGAATACGCCGACCTGCTGCGCCTGGCCGACCACATTTTTATCGAAGAGCTATATAAAAATGATTTATACGACAAGGTCAGTCAGGCCTTTACCGTGTTTATTCCGGTGAAGTCAGTGGGTGTTATGGGTGATGGCCGCCGTTACGATTACGTGGTGGCACTGCGCGCGGTAGAAACCATCGACTTTATGACCGCACGCTGGGCGCACCTGCCTTATGATTTTCTCGGTCATGTCTCCACCCGTATCATCAACGAGGTTGATGGCATTTCCCGTGTCACCTACGATATTTCCGGTAAACCGCCGGCGACGATTGAGTGGGAGTAATATAATTACAAATTAAATTAGTTAACTAGCTGATTTATAAGTAATTATGTAAATTATAGTTACACGCAACATTTTAGCAAGTTGCAAACAAGTTATTGATTTTGTGCTATATATTGTTTTTGTACACGCAAGTTATTTGCAACTACAAACAACTATTGGCAGAAATTAGTGGCAGCAAATAAAACAACAGAACTCGTTGACCAGCATTTTTACACTGAAAAGGTAGAAGTGCATGGCAGCGAGTTTTTGCTTTATAGGACAAAGCAAAGTAAAGACGTATGGCAATTTAGGTTGTGGAATGGCTCGGAGCAAGCATACATACGCAAGTCGACACGGCAAAAAGACGTTGAACGCGCTAAACGTGTAGCTACAGAATATTGGAAAGAAATTATTGCTAAACAGAGCGCAGAGACGGTGAACGCAAAACCTAAAAGGAAGCCGCGTAAAAGCAAAGGTAACACAATATTAGAAGAGCATGAGCTGTTTGATGGTGAGATCAAAATATTTCGTGTAGCGCAAAGCGGCAAGGTCTGGCAGGTATATATTTGGGTTAGGGAAGAGCAGAAAGCAATTAAAAAATCACTGCGTACTAGAGATATTGATTTAGCACGTGAAAGAGCACGAAATATTTACTTGGACTATATTGCCAAAGCAAGAAATAACCAGCCAATTTTTGATAGAAAAGCGAAAGAGCTTGCGGATGCATATATTGAGTATCAGCT
>JAJRUQ010000121.1 GCA_024277705.1 Gammaproteobacteria bacterium | reverse complement strand
CCATAAGCTTTGTTTTGTCGGGCAGTGCCCGATCTGTGTTTCTACCATTAATTATTGTTTTGTTTTTTTCGCGTCTTTTGCGTTCTCGATAACTGCTCCTGAGTTATTCTACTTACGGGCGTCTTGCCCTAATTCGCGGATCATTGTTTTTAAAGTTTTTAAACTTACAATTTGTAACTTAAAACTTACAACTTCTCTTAAGGCCCAGTAACGTAGCTCCGATCCCTGAATATTATTACTGCTTTCTGCGGCTTGCCTGCATCCGTAAACGCAGTGCATTCAGTTTAATAAATCCGTCTGCATCTTTATGGTCATAAGCGCCGCCATCATCTTCAAAGGTGGCGATGTCTTCACCAAACAAAGAGTCTTCAGACTTGCGGCCAACCACATCCACATTGCCTTTATATAATTTAACCCGCACCACGCCATTAACAAACTGCTGAGAGGCGTCAATCATCTGTTGCAGCATTTCACGCTCTGCACTCCACCAGTAACCGTTGTAAATCAGTTTGGCATAACGCGGCATCAGTTCATCTTTTAAATGCGCCACTTCACGGTCAAGCGTCAGTGATTCCATGCCGCGGTGGGCGCGCAACATGATGGTGCCGCCCGGTGTTTCATAACAGCCACGTGACTTCATGCCGATATAACGGTTCTCAACGATGTCCAGACGACCGATACCGTTTTCACCACCGATACGGTTCAACTCGCTCAGTACCTGCGCCGGGGTCATCGCCTTACCATCGATGGCAATGATGTCTCCTTTTTTATAAGTCAGCTCAAGATATGTCGCAGTATCCGGAGCCTGCTGCGGCGATACCGTCCAGCGCCACATATCGTCTTCAGCTTCTGCCCACGGATCTTCCAGGATGCCGCCCTCGTAAGAGATATGCAGTAAATTGGCATCCATTGAATAAGGAGATTTTTTACCTTTATCAAAATCCACTTCAATGCCGTGGTCTTTCGCATACTTCATTAATTTTTCACGCGACAACAAATCCCATTCACGCCAGGGCGCAATCACATGCACCCCCGGCTTCAGTGCATATGCCCCCAGTTCAAAACGAATCTGGTCATTACCTTTACCGGTAGCGCCATGCGAAATAGCATCGGCACCTGTCTCATTGGCAATTTCAACCATGCGTTTGGCAATCAACGGACGGGCAATGGAAGTCCCCAGTAAATACTCACCTTCATAAACAGTATTGGCGCGAAACATGGGGTAAACATAATCAGAAACAAATTCTTCGGTCAGATCATCGATATAAATTTCTTTCACACCCAGTGCTTCTGCCTTGCCACGCACCGGTTCAACTTCTTCACCCTGGCCAATGTCTGCGGTAAAAGTCACCACCTCACACTGGTATTCGTCCTGCAACCACTTCAAAATAACAGAAGTATCAAGGCCGCCTGAATAGGCGAGTACAGCTTTTTTAATCGTTGGTTTTGCAGACATGGTAATTTCCAGTGGTGTATTCTTAAAAAGTGTTGCGGATTATACTTAAAAATCCGGATTGTTTCATTGTGCTTTGTTGCATAGTCATAATAGAAACATTCACCATATACAACAAGCAAACAAAAAACCATAATCAAGCTGGCGCTGTTTCGCGCTTTTTTTGGCTTAAAAAAAACACTCCTGCATTAAGCCTGATAACAGCGACTATATTAAATTCGACTAAAGTAACCATAACTTCTATAATTACGCTTCTGACTTGCATAGAAAAGGTGATAACCTTCAGCGAGTTACCAACAAAAATTAAAAAATTCATTAAATATCAGCATTATTCACTAAAATGCTGTTATTTGTGACGAATGTGCGAGATTGAGATGACAGAGTTACACGATATTGATCCCCTGGAAACCCTGGAATGGCTGGATGCACTGAAGGCAGTCATAGAAAATGAAGGCGTTGAACGGGCACATTTCCTGCTCGAGCAGCTTATTGACGATGCTCGCCGTAATGGTGCCAACCTGCCATTTACCAATAATACTGCTTACTTAAATACCATTCCAACCCACCTGGAAGAACGCACACCGGGAGATCCTGAACTGGAAAACCGCATTCGCTCTTTCATCCGCTGGAATGCCATGGCCATGGTAGTTCGTGCCAATAAAGAAAGCTCGGAGCTGGGTGGCCATATTGCCAGCTTTGCTTCTGCTGCCACTCTGTATGATGTCGGTTTTAATCACTTTTTCCATGCACCGACACCGGATCACGGTGGCGACCTGATCTTTATGCAGGGCCACTCGGCACCCGGCATCTATGCGCGCGCTTATCTTGAAGGCCGCCTTGATGAGAGCACTCTCGACAAATTCCGTCAGGAAGTCGACGGTGGCGGCTTATCCTCCTACCCGCACCCCTGGCTGATGCCGGACTTCTGGCAGTTCCCGACCGTGTCCATGGGACTGGGTCCGATCATGTCCATTTATCAGGCACGTTTTATGAAGTACCTGCAGGACAGAGGCCTGGCAAAAACAGAAAACCGTAAAGTCTGGGCATTCTGCGGTGATGGTGAAATGGACGAACCCGAATCACTGGGCGCTATTTCTCTCGGCGGTCGCGAAAAACTGGACAACCTGATTTTTGTTATCAACTGTAATCTGCAGCGCCTCGACGGTCCGGTTCGCGGTAACGGCAAAATCATTCAGGAACTGGAAGCCATGTTCCGTGGTGCCGGCTGGCATGTCATCAAAGTTATCTGGGGTTATTACTGGGATCCGCTGCTGGCAAAAGACAAGGACGGTTTACTGCAAAAACGTATGGCTGAAATTGTTGACGGCGACTACCAGAACTACAAAGCCAAAGATGGCGCTTTTGTGCGCGAACATTTTTTCAATTCACCTGACCTGAAAGCCATGGTTGCCCATATGTCAGATGATGACATCTGGCGCTTGAATCGTGGCGGCCATGACCCGCACAAGGTTTATGCAGCTTACAAACAGGCGATGGCTCATAAAGACCAGCCCACCCTTATCCTGACCAAAACGGTAAAAGGTTATGGCATGGGTGAAGCCGGTGAAGGCCAGAACACCACGCATTCACAGAAAAAAATGAGCATGGATGCCCTCAGCACCTTTGCCAAACGTTTTAATATTCCACTCACTGAAGAACAGATCGAAAATGCTGAATATTACAAACCGGCAGCAGACAGTGCCGAGATGCAATACATGCAGCAACGCCGCAAGGCACTGGGCGGTTACCTGCCCTCCCGCACCCATCTTGCGGCACCGCTGGAAGTACCGCCATTATCAACCTTTGATGCTTTATTACAGGGTTCCGGTGAACGTGAAATGTCCACCACCATGGCCTTTGTACGCATTCTGACCTCGCTCGCCCGTGATAAAAAAATCGGTAAAAACGTGGTTCCCATCGTCCCCGATGAAGCCCGCACCTTCGGCATGGAAGGCATGTTCCGGCAACTCGGCATTTACTCCTCGGTCGGTCAGTTATATGAACCACAGGACAAGGCACAGGTGATGTTCTACAAGGAAGATAAGAATGGACAGATTCTGGAGGAAGGCATTAATGAAGCCGGCGCCATGTCCTCATGGATTGCTGCCGCCACCGCCTACAGCTCTCACGGCGTCAACATGATTCCGTTTTATATTTATTATTCCATGTTCGGTTTTCAGCGCATTGGTGATTTAGCCTGGGCTGCCGGTGACATGCAGGCCCGCGGCTTTCTGATCGGTGCCACGGCCGGCCGTACCACGCTGGCCGGTGAAGGTCTGCAGCATCAGGATGGTCATGGCCTGATCGTCGCCTCCACCATCCCGAACTGTGTCGCTTACGACCCCTGTTTCGCCTACGAGCTGGCAGTCATTATTCATGACGGCATGCGTCGCATGGTACAGGAACAGGAAAACGTGTATTACTACGTGACCTCAATGAATGAAAACTATGTCATGCCAACAATGCCGAAAGGTGCTGAAAACGGCATTAAAAAAGGCATGTACCAGTTCAGTGCCGACAAGGCGAAAAAAGGTGAACATAAAGTTCAGTTATTTGGCAGCGGCACCATTCTGCGCGAAGTCATTGCCGCCGCGGAAATGCTGAAAAAGGACTGGAAAGTCAGCGCGGATGTCTGGAGCATTACCAGTTACAACGAACTGGCTCGTGAAGCGGTCGACTGCGAACGCTGGAATATGCTGAACCCCGGCAAAAAAGCCCGTATTCCGTACATCACCAAACAGCTGGAAAAAGCAGAAGGACCGGTGATTGCCACCTCCGACTATATTCGTACGGTATCAAATCAGGTACGCCAGTATGTACCTGCCACCTATACCGTACTGGGCACGGACGGTTTCGGCCGCTCGGATACCCGTAAAAACCTGCGCCGTCACTTTGAGGTGAACAGTGCCTATGTCGTTGTTGCCACCCTGAAAACACTGGCCGATGAAGGCACGATTGCGGCATCTAAAGTAGCCGAAGCAATCAAGAAGTACGGTATTGATAGCAAAAAACCGAACCCAATAACCGCCTGATGATTATACAGGCAGGGCTTAAAAACAGCAGAGATTACAATGGCAGAAATTAAAGACATTCTTGTTCCTGATATTGGCGATTTTGATGGCGTTGAAGTTATCGAAATTCTGGTTGCCGCCGGCGACACAATCGCTGAAGAAGATCCGATCGTATCACTGGAATCAGACAAAGCGGCAATGGAAATTCCTTCGCCTTTTGCCGGCACCGTAAAAGACATCAAAGTCAGTCTGGGTGACAAGGTTTCAGAAGGCAGCTTGCTGATTACTCTAGAAGCGTCGGCAGCAAGTACGCCAGCAGCAGAACCCGAAACGCAAACTGAAAACAAGGCAGAAGCGGCTCCGGCAAAAGCAGAAACGCCTGCTTCTGCGCCAGCACCGGCAAGCCCGCCACCGGCAGCAGCACCGAGGCCTTCTCCGACAGCATCCATCAGCATTAATGAAGATGGCTTCAAAAATGCCTATGCCAGCCCGGCGGTAAGGAAATTTGCCCGCGAACTGGGCGCAGATTTATCACAAATGAGCGGCTCCGGTGCCAAAGGCCGCATATTAAAAGATGATGTTAAAGTCTGGGTAAAACAGGCGCTGGCACAGGGCAGTCAGGCTGGTGGTCTCGGTGTCGAGCCGATGCCGGAAATTGATTTCAGTCAGTTTGGTGAAATAGAAATTCAGCCATTAACCAGAATCAACAAACTCACCGGTAAATTTCTGCACCGTAACTGGGTGACCGTACCGCACGTTACCCAGTTTGATGAAGCCGATATCACTGAACTGGAAAAATTTCGTAAACAGTTAAACAAAGAAAACGAAAAAGAAGGTCTTCGTATTACGGTATTAGCCTTTCTCATGAAAGCACTGGTTTCTGCGGTTAAAGAATTCCCGCGTTTTAATTCCTCTCTTGATGCCAGCGGTGAAAACCTGGTACTCAAACAATACATCAACATCGGGGTTGCCATGGATACCCCTGATGGACTGGTGGTACCGGTCATTCGTGAGTGCGACAGAAAAACCCTGTTTGAACTCGCCAGTGAGCTGATTGCAACCAGTAAACGCGCACGTGATAAAAAACTGTCACCGGCTGACATGTCGGGCGGCTGCATGACTATTTCCAGTTTGGGCGGCATCGGTGGCACCGCATTTACGCCTATCGTAAACGCACCGGAAGTAGCGATACTGGGCGTCTCACGCTCCAGCCTGAAACCGGTGTATAACGGTGAAGAATTTACTCCCCGTTTAATGCTGCCGCTTTCGCTGTCATACGACCACCGGGTTATCGATGGCGCTGATGGCGCACGCTTTACCGCCTATTTAAGTAAAGTATTATCCGATACACGTAGACTGTTACTTTAGCCAGTGATGCACAAAACGACTAATCATAACTTAACACCATACACTGTCATCTCGAACACAGCTGAGAGATCTTATCCGCCTGCGGGTAAAGATTTAGCCCACTGATCAAAATGGCAGGCGGTAGAAACATATGAGCAAAATAGTAAACGTAGAAGTTCCTGATATCGGCTACTTTGCTGATGTTGATGTGATTGAAGTACTGATCAATGCCGGTGACATTATCACCGAAGAAGATCCTTTAATCACGCTGGAATCAGATAAGGCCTCCATTGAAATACCTTCACCTTCAGCCGGTTCGGTAAAAGAGGTCATGGTCAAGGTCAATGACAAGGTTAACCTTGGTGATCTGATTTTAAAACTGGAAGTCAACGAAGCTTCAACGGCAAGCAGCGAAAGCAGTGAACAAAGCAGCACTGAAGCGGCAACAGCAAACAGTCCTGCTGAAGCAGCACAAACGGCTCCACAAGCTGCCAGTTTTACCGGGGACAGCGATTTACATGCTGAAGTAGTCGTTCTCGGCTCCGGTCCCGGTGGCTATACCGCAGCCTTTCGCGCCGCCGACCTGGGTAAAAAAGTTATTCTGATTGAAAAATTCGACAGCATTGGCGGTGTCTGTTTAAACGTCGGCTGCATCCCGTCAAAAGCACTGTTACATACGGCTGAGATTATTAATGAAGCCGCCGGAATGGCTGACCATGGCATTGATTTTGGCAAACCCAAAATTGATATCAAAAAACTGGCCGGCTTTAAAAACAAGGTGATCAAGCAACTCACCGGTGGCCTTGCCGGACTGGCAAAACAGCGCAAGGTACAGATTGTTACCGGTTACGGAAAATTCACTTCTGCTAATACTATTGAAGTCAGCAATGCTGACGGCGGCCAGATTATTTCGTTTGATAATGCCATTATTGCTGCCGGTTCTTCCGTTTTCAAGATTCCGGGGTTCCCCTACGACGATGATCGCCTGATGGACTCCACCGGAGCACTGGAACTGGCCGACATCCCGAAACGCCTGCTGGTGATTGGCGGCGGCATCATCGGCCTGGAAATGGCAACAGTATACGATGCACTGGGGTCAAAAGTATCCGTGGTTGAACTGTCACCGGGTTTGATTCCCGGCTGTGATCCCGACCTGGTTCGTCCGTTAATGAAACGGGTAAAAAAACGCTATGAAAATATCTGGTTAAATTCGAAAGTTACCGCCATCGAATCACTGAAAAAAGGCCTGAAAGTTTCTTTTGAAGGTAAAGGGGTGCCGGAAAACGATACCTTTGACCGGGTTCTGCTGGCAGTAGGCCGTAGTCCGAACGGCAAACTGATCGACGCTGATAAAGCCGGTGTTGTCGTGGATGATCGCGGTTTTATCAATGTTGATAAACAACAGCGCACCAATGTCAGTCATATCTTTGCCATCGGTGATATTGTCGGCCAGCCGATGCTGGCACACAAAGCCACCCACGAAGCTAAAACAGCGGCGCAGGTTATTGCCGGTATGAAATCCTTTTTTGATGCCAAAACCATTCCCTCGGTGGCTTATACCGATCCTGAAATATCATGGATGGGTATCACTGAAGAGCAGGCTAAAGCGGAAGGTGTTGAATATACCAAAGGGGTTTTTCCCTGGGCTGCCAGCGGCCGCTCTTTAAGTATTGGTCGCAATGAAGGTTTAACCAAGTTGCTGTTTGATAAAAACAGCCACCGGATTATCGGCGCCGGTATGGTCGGCAGCAATGCCGGCGAACTGATTGCAGAAGCAGTACTGGCACTGGAAATGGGGGCGGATATCGAAGACATCGCGCTTACCGTGCACCCGCATCCGACACTCTCCGAGACATTCAACTTTGCTGCAGAAATGGCGGAAGGCACAATTACGGATTTATATATTCCTAAAAAATAGTTAGACCTCGCCAGAGACTGTCGGTTACAACTTAGCAATAACCATAACGAATACTTATTTAATCATCATGAACAACATGGTGAAGACAATTTTCAGGAACAAAAACAATGAATACTCAAACACGACTCATTAAACTATTGTCGGCATTCTTGCTGTTTGCAACACCCGGCCTTGTTCTGGCGTCAGCTGCCAGTGGCGATCAGCATCTCGACCTGACAAACCACTGGGTTGGTTTTGTTTCCATCGGTATTTTTGTGCTGGCCTACTTACTAGTAATGTCAGAAGAGTTTACTCACCTGCGTAAATCCAAACCTGTCATTTTAGGAGCCGGTCTTATCTGGGGTATTATCGGCTGGTACTATGCCAACCACGGCCTGCCGCATGCAGCAGAACAGGCAGTACGCCATAACCTGCTGGAATACGCCGAGTTGATGCTGTTCCTGCTGGTAGCGATGACTTATATCAACGCCATGGAAGAACGTCGGGTTTTTGATGCCTTACGGGCATGGCTGGTTCGCAGTGGTTTTGGTTTCCGTTCATTATTCTGGATAACCGGTATCCTGGCTTTCTTCATTTCACCTGTTGCCGACAACCTCACCACGGCTCTGCTAATGTGTGCCGTGGTACTGGCCGTGGGTGGTGATAACAGCCGTTTTGTTACCCTGGCCTGCGTTAATATTGTGGTTGGCGCCAATGCCGGCGGTGCTTTCTCCCCCTTTGGCGATATCACCACACTGATGGTCTGGCAAAAAGGCATTGTTGAATTCTGGACCTTCTTCGCCCTGTTTGTTCCCTCTGCGGTCAATTTCCTGGTACCGGCGGCGATCATGCACTTCGCGGTTCCCAACGTTAAACCAGAGGCCTCCGGCGAAAAGGTCGAAACCAAACGTGGTGCAAAACGTATCATTTTCCTGTTTCTGGCCACTATCGGCACCGCTGTTTCATTCCATAACTTTCTGCATCTGCCGCCGGTCATCGGTATGTTAACCGGCCTGGGTTATCTGCAACTGTTTGGTTTCTATCTGAAAAAAACCATCTACAAGGATATACAGGGAACCGACGATGTTGAACATGATGCCGTTATGGGCTCACCGGTGGCGTTTGATGTGTTCTCACCGGTAGCCAAGGCAGAATGGGACACCCTGTTCTTCTTCTATGGTGTGGTACTTTGTGTTGGCGGTCTGGGTTTCCTGGGTTATCTGGGCATGGCTTCAGAAATGATGTACTCCGGCTGGGGCGCAACCAACGCCAATATCGCAGTTGGTTTGCTTTCCGCCATTGTTGATAACATCCCGGTGATGTTTGCAGTACTGACCATGAACCCGGAGATGTCGATCGGACAGTGGTTACTGGTAACACTGACCGCCGGTGTCGGTGGCTCTCTGCTTTCTGTAGGCTCTGCCGCCGGTGTAGCACTGATGGGTCAGGCCCGTGGCAAATATACCTTTTTCGGCCATCTGAAATGGACACCGGCCATTGCTGCCGGTTATATCGCCAGTATTTATGTGCATATGTGGATAAACGAAGCCTACTTTACCGGCGTTTGACAACCCTCTGAAAGCCAGAAATCTATCGCTGAGCACATTAACGGTGCTCAGCATACTAATTATAAGTCTGGCAGGTTTTACTGAATATAATCCTGCGGGATGGCATTAAAAACATAAACCTCTCCGCCCTGTTGCCGGGCATATAAATCAGCACTGGCTTTACTGGAAAAAGGGATCGCTTCCGCTACATTCATGCCACCGGTACGGCCACTACCAAGAACATACCATGCCTTACGGGCATCTATCCAGTTATTCACACCGGGATTATCCCAGTCGGCATCACTCATATCATTGACATAAATAGCGGCAATGTTTTTAGGTTCTTCCGGTGACAGCGTAAAAGCAATGGTCTCGCGAACCGAGGTAAACCATAAGGGCTGCGTTGTACCATTAAGAAAAACCTGTCCTTTGGGTCCGCTATGGTTAATCACGGTCATCAAACAATAATAACCACTGGCATCTCTGGTTAATGGCTGCGCCGGTGGCACATCAAAAGGCAGGCCTTTTTCACAGGCGCTGAGTAAAACCATAAGGAACAGTAAACCCGGCTTATACATAACTTTTTATCTGCTTTAACATATTTGACCGTGCACAATACCGTGCTGAATTTTACAGACGGCCTGAACGGCAGCAATACCCGAATTCTTTACCGTGCTCAGAATAAACAAATTAAAGTTCCCGGTTCTGAAAAACCGCCAGGGTTAATGCCAGTGGTGCCACTATCCATAACAACATCATACTGATTAACAAGACACTGCTCATCCCTGCTTCTCTGGCAATACCGGCTATCCCTGCCGCCTGGCTGACACTTTCAAACATACTTAAATTAAGAATACGGTAGGTATCTGTCGGACTGATCAGCATCAGCATTGCAAACAACTGCTGACCGATCAACTGGCCATCATCCAGCAGCAAAATTCCGAACAGCAGCAAATCATATAACACCACAAACACCAGCCATAAACCGATAGCGGTACCGGCAGCGGTGGCGCGTTCTTTTACCAGCACACTCACCAGATAACCCAGAGCGATAAAAATTGCGCCCAGCAGCAAGGAATTAATCATCATCGAGACATACGCCTGCCAGCCTTCCATGCCGGCATCCGCTGCAAGCAGTAAAATCAGCATAGCGCCACCGTAACCGATAACAATAGCAATCAGTAAAATCAGTACATGACCGAGAAACTTACCCAGAATAACCTGCCAGCGGGTAACCGGGTAAGTCAGCAACAACAGCATGGTACCGCGCTCAAACTCACCAACCAATGCATCAAAAGACAGCATCAGCGCTATCAGTGGAATAAGGTAAACGCTTAAACTGGCAAGACTGATCACACTGATATCCATAGCACTGACTTTCACCGATCCGGTGGGGGCAGACCCCAGCAAAGACAGGGCCAGCGCCAGTCCACCGAGCAATAAAATAGCGGCTGCTATCCAGCGATTACGAAAACCATCGCGCAGTTCTTTCAGCGCCAGTATCCATAACAACCTCATGAGGATGCCTCTGCATTCATAAAGTGCTGGTAAACTTCATCCAGCCGTGGCGGTATAATCTGCATATCATTAACCACCTCACCTAAACCGGTGATACGCCGGATCAATGGCATTTTTTCACCGTTAACACAGGACAAACTCAAACTCTGATGATTGACCTCAGCAATATGCACTTCACTGCCCAGTCGCTCAGCGACTGATGCCGCCTGCCCCGGAGTCACACTGATTTTTAAATTGACCGGCAGTGCCGCCAGTTGGTAAAGCTCATCCAGTGTGCCGCAGGCAACCATAATACCGGCTTTCATAATGACAAAACGACTGGCCCGTGCCTCTACTTCATTTAAGGCATGCGATGAAATAACCGAGGTGGTACCGGCTTTATGCAATGCTTCAATCAATTCATAAAAATGATGCCGTAACAAAGGATCAAGACCCGTGGTTGGTTCATCAAGAAACAGTAACTGCGGCTTACCCAGCATCGCCTGCGCCAGCCCCAGGCGCTGACGCATGCCTTTTGAATACGTCCCTACCCGTCGTTTCGCAGCATCCGCCAGGCCGACCAGTTGCAGCAGATTTTCACATTCAGTCACCGCCACCTGTTTCAGGCGGGCATAAAAAGCCAGCACTTCACGACCGCTCATGGCTTCATAAAAAGCCACACTTTCCGGCAGATAACCCAAGGCAGTACGATGTGCCACTGCTGCAGTGACCGCAGGATTACCACCCAGTACCTTTACCCTGCCGCTACTGGGACGAGTTAATCCCAGCATCAGTTTCATTAATGTGGTTTTACCGGCACCATTATGGCCGACCAGAACCACACATTCACCCGCCTGAATAGTTAAATCAACTTTTGATACAACAGTCTCGCTACCATAGGTTTTACTGACAGTATCAAGTGTGATGACATTGTTTGCAGGGGTGGCCCGGGTCATCTGAAAATACCCGCATCGTTATAAGCTGTTATTGTACTACTCATGACCAGCCGCTCTACTGATGGCACAGACAGAGCCGGTGGTGACATTAACGGTACACTGTCCGTCACCCCACCGGGATGTAATCCGGGAAATTCAGACTGCGCCCATTTTAAAATTTGCACTGATGGACTGTTTAACAGCAATTTAGCCAGCGGGTGTCGCCATACAATTTGGTCAACCAGATCGTTGGGTTGATAGGGCTGATCAGCAATACCGTTTTTATTCAGGTCAAACGCCACATTATCACTCCAGTAATTACCCCGGCCGTTTTTCGACCATTCAATATAGCGTGTACCCACGTATTTCACCTGGGTACGGTTATTGATAAATGCATTGTCATAAATGTCATTTTTCTCCGAACCGGCAGTAAAATGAATACCGATCTGGCACTGTTCAAAAGAGTTATGAGCAATCTGATTAAAATTAGCATTGTAAATAAACACGCATTTTTCGGCGGCCACTACACGGTTACCTTCGATAACAGAATAATTAGCAAAATTAAAAAACAGGCCGCGCTCACGATCATTCATCGAAACATTGCCTTTGGCTTTAATTCGATCAGAAAACATCAGCGCAAAACCCACATGATTATTTTCAGAAATGTTATTTGTTATGTCACTGTCATGCGTGTACATATAATGGATGGCAAAACGTAAATCAGACAGATGGTTGCCACGAAAACTGTTATTCCGGCTGGTGGTCACAAAAATACCATCACGGCCATAACGGATAGTATTACTCTCCACTATCGAGCCCGGTGAATTCCATACATAAATACCATTACCGCGGTCATTCATGCGATGAAAACGGCTACCGGTAATGACATTATTTTTAACCAGAACCGATTGCGGCCCTTTCAGATAAATACCGATTAAATTATTCGTAAAATGATTATTGATAATTTGAGCGTTATCACCTTTATCGGTGATAAAAACACCACTGTCCTCACTGTTCAGGTCATTGCCTGAATGTTGGACATTTAAACCCTGGAGCAACACATCAGGTGCCGAAACAGTAATCACATGTGAAACACCTTCACCATCGATAATACTGTGACCATTCCCAAGCAGACTCAAGGGCCGGTGAATAGTCAATGAACCGGAATAGCTTCCGGATAGCAGTATCAGAGTATCGCCATCACTGGCTGAATCAATGGCTGCCTGCAACACACCGTTACCGGGAGCCACCTGTATTTCTTCTGCCTGTGCTGAACAGGCGATGAATAGCAGAAAAAAAAACAGGCCGCCGGCCAGAAATTTTCTGACCGGCGAACTGCTTCGTTCAGCTTTATTCTGCTGTCCAGACAACAATAAAAACCTATGCCGGCTCAACCAGCATACGACCACGCATTTCCATATGCAACGCATGACAGAACCACTGACAATAGAACCAGTGAACACCGGCACGGTCGGCAGTAAAGGTGATGGATGATGTCTGTTGCGGCCCTATTTCCATGGCAAGACCATAATTGGCCATGGTGAAACCATGAGTCAGATCATCAATGGCATCATTGTTACTGACATAGATGGTGACTTCATCACCCTGCTTCACAGTGAATTTTTCCATGCTGAAGTTAGGTGCAACCGACCACATATAGACCCGCACTTTTTTGCCATCACGGACAATTTTAGACGTAGTGCCCAGATCGACACCGTCCTTTTTCGCCTGTGCATTTGCTTCGGCCCAGAAAGAATCACCCTTGGTCCATAATGACGCAGGATTGACAATGTCAGCACGAACAATAATAACATCATGCGGCTCGGCATAAGTCGGACCGTCATGTATCAGTTTCATTTTTTCGCCAGTGATGTCGATAAGCTGCTCATTCTCGGGTTTAAGCGGACCCACGTTAATGAACCGGTCTTTCGAAAACTTGTTAAGTGATACCAGCCACTTGCCATCCGCTTCTTTGGTTTCACCCATCGAAGTATGGTTATGCCCCGGCTGATAGTGCACATCAATCTTGTGTAGAATAGGATTCACTTTTTTGCCTTTGTAGGCATCGACTGCTTTCTGAATATTCCACTTGACTGCCTGGCTATCGAGGAACAGCGTGGTATAAGCATTGCCCTTACCATCAAACGCGGTATGCAATGGACCCAGCCCCAGTTCTGGCTCAGCAACCACACAGTCACGCGGTTTAATTTTGTCTTTGAACAGATCAGGCAGTTTTCTGACATCGATAACCGTCACCGTGGGTGATAATTTACCGGCAAACATCACATGAATACCATCGGGTGCCACGTTACAACCATGCGGACTGTTAGGCACCGGAATGTAACGGGTATATTTCGAACCTTTACGACCGTCCAGTACCGGCACGCCGCTAATCTTCTGGAAGTCACCGGCTTTAACGCCAGCTTCAATAGCTTTCAGGTCAAACACCACCGCCCAGTCGCGTTCGTTTGCCATCATGCCTGCCAGATTAGTGGCTTCTTCACTGTTATAACAGGTTGAGAAAGCATACAGCCCCTGGTAGTCAGCATCGGTGTTATCCAGATTACCGTCGACCATCACCTGCCATGCCACTTTCATTTCATCGCCATCGATGGCGGTGAAGATAGCGTGATATTTTTCAGGCTGATCCAGAATACTGCCATCATTAGGGATCGGCACACGATGCTCGCCATTGGCGAAGACATAACCGGTACGCGGATATTTTTGTGGACGCAGACCATGAATATCCGCTGCATTCGGAATTTCCAGCATCTTGTCACACTTCATTACGTCACAGCGGACACGGGCAACACGGGTGTTGGCCTTGTCGTTCATAAACAAATAACGGCCGTCATAAGTACCATCGGTAAATGACATGTGCGGGTGATGCAAATCACCATTGGTCCAGACGCCGCCGCGACCGCCGGAGTCGAGGAATTTTTTGGTTTCAGGCAACATACCGTCACGCATAATCTTGCGGCTTTCATTGGTTGAACCCCAGCCGGATGCACTGCAGCGATTAAACACCGGTACACGCATTAATTCACGCATCGAAGGCATGCCTAAAATACGCATTTCACCCGCCTGACCACTACTCCAGAAACCGTAGTATTCATCAAGATCACCCGGCGCGACTTCGGCCTTGTTTTTTGCTGCTGCTATTGCTGTTGCTGGCGTCATACCGGCAAAACCAGCAACCCCTACGACACTACTGGCACCGGCAAGCGCCGTCAGTTTGACTGAACCTCCGAGCAATGCCCGTCGGCTTAAACCCCTGTTTTCGATTTTATCGTCTTCATTACTCATATCGGTTTCCCCTTTTGAAATGCCCGCACTATTGCAGACGGATTAATCAAACCTTTACCCACACTGATTTTCAGCAGTCATGATAAAGCTTATTACTTGTTAAAATCTACTTTCACATCAACTTTATTTAATGCCATGACTTCAGCAATAGCCGAATTTTTTTTACCGGCAACCGCCTGTTTTCTAACCGTATGCCGCTGCTTTTTCAGCCGTTTCTGTATCACCACCGGACAGGCGTGGTCATCTACATAAACAACCTGACAATGCAGACAGTACAGACATTCATTCACATTAATATTTCCTTCCGGATGAATTGCCTGAACCATACATTCATTGCCACAGCGCTGACACGGTGCGCCACATTCCTGGTAACGTTTGAGCCAGGAGAACATACGCAATCGTCCGGGAATAGCCAGTGCGGCGCCCATTGGACATAAATAACGGCAATAAAAACGTTCGATAAAAATGCCCGGCAGTAACACTGCCACAGCAAACAGCACATAGGGCCAGTCGCGCATAAATTTAAGAATAATAGCGGTTTTAAATGGTTCAATTTCGGCCAGTCGCTCGGCCCAGCCCAGCGAGTATAAGGACACACCGAACAAAACCAGAAAGATCAAATATTTAATCGTCCAGACACGCTCGTGAATTGCCCATGGTACGGTATATTGT
Source organism: Gammaproteobacteria bacterium (assembly GCA_024277705.1). Classification (GTDB taxonomy): domain Bacteria; phylum Pseudomonadota; class Gammaproteobacteria; order SZUA-229; family SZUA-229. The sequence goes on along the minus strand of JAJRUQ010000121.1, from coordinate 24,850 downwards.
TTGACCTTGAAGCGTTTAGCCACTTTATTGATGAGTTCCTGCAAGGCACCGAAAGGACATAACCAGCCACAATAAGGCCCACGCCCCCAGAAAAGCAAGGCCGCAGCCACCGATCCCCAGAGAATAAAAATCAATGGCTCCATCAGAAAATATGTCCAGTCAAAACCACTGATCAGAGCATTAAACATCGCCAGAATATTCACCACCGATAACTGGGCATTAAAATACCAGCCAACAACCACCAGAGTAAAAACAAGATAAGTATTACGTACCCATTCAGTCAGTTTCGCTCGTTTCACCAGCGCATCCTGGAAGAAAAAAATAACAGTAAGGATGAGTGATGCAATACCAAGAACAATAATTTCCGGAATTTTTAACTGCCACATTTTTTTCCAGAAAGGCTCGGCTTTTTCAGCAGAATCGATGGAAACCTTGTTTTCAGTAAAAGTCAGATACTTTTTGGGTGGCACATAATCGAGTTCAAAGGTGAGAAATATCTTTTCTGTGGGCCCCACATCCCGCCCCACCAGCAGTTCCAGCTTCCATGGTTCTGCTGCGTTAAATTTCATATTGGCCGGCGTTCTGAACAGATCCACATCTTTCAGTTGCGGAGCGCCCTCTGCGGCGATTTGACGCAAACGTTTATGATATTGATCATGAAAACGGATTGAGGTATCACCCTGGATAATCTGAAAACGGTCAAAAATGCCACCTCGCACATAGCCCGACCCCTTAAACGAAAAACGACCATCACCTGCCAGCAGTATTGCCTGCTCACCGGGCTGCAGTTTTTTCATCAGATTTTTATATTCACTTTCACCCAGCAGGCTGCGACCGATACCGGGGATAGATACAACTGCCGCATACAGCTCGATAAATACATCATCGGCAGCTCCCTGTTCAGGGAAATCAGCAGCTCGAAAATCAGCCACCTGATCATACGCAGTATTAATCTGGCTTAATGTTAGTTTCAGACGACGCACCGATCCTTCACGAACCAGTGCAGTCCAGTCCTGTACGGTATTTATATCATTATTAATACTTGCCGTCGGACCGGTCTTTTTACGCTCAGGCCTTAAACCGGCAAGACCATATTGACGTGCTACTTTAATAGCACTACGTAAAATGGTGTCGTCCATTACCATTACCGTCACCGTAGCACCGGTAACAATATCAACATCATGATCCAGCGTACCCTGCACCAGTTTACCCACATCCATGCCTTCATAATCACTCAGTATGGCAGTGATACGTTCTTCAGGAATACCAATCAGCACGATAGGTTCGTGATGTTCAACCAGTAAAGCTTTCTGGATAATGCCATTATTATCCATCGCCACCAGCTGGTGAATAGGCTTACCGGAATAACCGGTGGTATTGACATAATCAGATGTCAGGAAAATATAACCGATCTGTTCGCCCTGTTTAAAAGCTGGAGCAACAACCGGGGTACCATCAGCATGGCCGATACTATCAGCACCCGGATAAATATCCTGCAGCGGAACCGTGTCCAGAAAACGTGGTAACTCTGAATTTGCGTGAACAATACCTGACAGCAACCACTGAAATAGCAGTAGTATAAATAAATTTCCTGCAACGCTACGATAATTCATATCAAATGAAAAATGCGTTCTAATAAAATAAGAACAAACGCTAATCCCTGAAAATTAGTGAACAATTCGCCGGCTAGTGTACTATTGAGCTTCATGGGACGCAATTATGTCTGTTATGCAACAAAAGTCCCTTGATTTACATCAAACCAATATGAGCATTAGTTAATATAAAAAGAGGCTTAGGGTGTTTTCAAACAAGATAAAAACGCCGGAAGATTTAATGTCGATGGCGCTACAGGCGGAGCGTGAAGCCATTCGACGCTATTCGGAACTGGCAGTAAAAATGCGGGCCGCTGACAATGACTCAGCAGCCTCTCTATTTGAACGTATGGTGAAAGAAGAACGCGAACATGAACATTTACTGCAGGACTGGATGCTACAGGAAGGTATTAATGAAAACCCGGAGATAAGCCCGGTCAAATGGCGTGACCCCAGAGTTGCGACCACTTATGATGATGAAGCACGTGACCCTTATCAGAGTTCACCCTACCGGGCACTTGCCTTTGCCGTACACAATGAAGAAATCGCCTTTCGTTTTTATACCTATGTAGCCGCCGAAGCTGAAAATGAAATTGTTCGCCAGCACGCTGAAATTCTGGCCCGTGAAGAACTGGGACATGCGGCTCTACTCAAAGCAGAGCGACGACGCGCCTACCATATTGAGCGCAATAACAACCACATTGAACCGGTATTTGACCCCCGGCTGATCCATAACAAAATCGATCTGCTGACCGTTGCTATTCACATTGACCGTTATCTGCTTAACGCCATGAGCAACATTGGCAAACACACATCACAAATAAAATCACTTATCAATGATACGCAACAACAACTCAGCCATAATGAAGAATATTTGAGTACGCAGGCAGCGGCCGGTGAAAGCACTCTTAACATGCTGAAACAGCTTAAATCCTACCATGCCTACCTTGATAGCATAGCCAGCAAGCCCGGCTCAGAATTAAAACGCTTATGGTCCTGCTGTGATCGCAGTTTTGCCTTTTATGACAGCATCGTTGAAACCGCCAGCAATGAAAGCGTTATGCAAACCGCACAAAAATTAACCGCATCTGCACTTGACCGTATTGCCGCACTGAAACACATATTTGGCAACCTGTCGATTTCTGATGATTCAGTCAGCTGAACTACCGGCGTATCGAATAACCCACAACGGCCAGAAAGAGACGTTGGCAGTTTGCAGTAGGCAGTAAAAAACGTTAGTCCGCGAAAGACGCAAAAGACGCGAAAAAAACAAAACAATAATTAATGGCAGAAACACTGGCCGGGCATTACCCGGCAGAACAAAGCTTATCTACTTAAGCAACGGCAAGTACTGCTCGCCCAAAAAAACCTGGATTTTTTGCGTCTTTTGCGTTCACGATAACTGCTCCTGCGTTATTCTACTTACGGGCCATTGCTTTTAAAGTTTTTAAACTTAAAACTTGTAACTTAAAACTTACAACTTCTCTTAAGGCCAACAACAGAAGTCGGTTCTGTCATTAGTTTTATTGAATTATGTAGATATTAAAAACGCTCATATCCGGTCTCAACCACTACAGCTCATAGCAGCAAACGATTAATCCATTTAACCGCTGTTCGTGTTCGCTGACTAAACAGTTTTGGTGCATACAGGGTATTTACTGTGCGCCGGTGAATCTGTGACAAGGTCGGATAGGCATGAATGGTTGCCGAAATTTCACTGATTTTTATACCGCTTTGCATCGCCAGTACTATTTCATGAATCAACTCGCCCGCATGCGGGCCAAGAATACTGGCGCCCAGTATTTTTCCTTTATAAGTAATCAGTTTTGTAAAGCCGGTGGTATCAACTTCTGCTAACGCCCGGTCAACATCCTTAAAATCAAAACGTAATACGGTCGGTGTTATTCCCTGCTGCTTCACCTGCTGTTCGGTCAATCCAACACGTGCCAGTTCCGGGTCGGTATAAGTCACCCAGGGCACCACCCGGTAATTGGCTTTTTTCGGAAAACGGAATATTGCATTGCTGATAACAATACCGGCCTGATACTCTGCCATGTGAGTAAACGGATAAGGACCACAGACATCACCCACGGCATAAATATGTTTTTGTGAGGTCCGCATACGTGCATCAACCTCAATCCCGCGGGCGGAAAAATTTACCCCTGCTGCATCCAGGCCAAGGTTTTGTGTATTACTTCTACGACCGACAGCCACCAGCAACTGGTCGCATTGCAATGTAATATTATCACTGCAATAAATAGTTCGTGTTTCACCTTCCCGGCTAACACGTTCTGCACTGACAGAGGTGTAAAATTTTATACCGTCAGACGCCAGTTTTTCTTTTAAAGCATCGGCCACTTCCGGGTCTTCCTGCGGCAACAGATGCGGTAATTGTTCAACAATCGTTACTTCACTGCCAAGACGGGAAAAGGCCTGCGCCATTTCCAGACCAATAGGGCCACCACCCAGTACCACCAGTCGTTCCGGCAATTTTCGCAATGAAAACATATCGACATTGGTTAGATAAGCAGCTTTCTGCAAACCCTCAATCGGCGGCACAAAAGGCCGGGAGCCGGTGGCTATAACAAAACGTTTGCTGTGAATAATTTCGTTGTTAACTTTTACGCTATGCGCATCAATAAACTCAGCTGCACCAAACAGTACTTCACAGCCATAATCACGAAAACGTTGCGGATCATCGTGCGGTTGAATATGAGCAATCACCGATTGCACATGGGCGTTTATTTTTGCCATGTCTACCTCGGGAGACACCGCCGGCAGGCCAAACTCGGTACCGCGTCGCATCAGTGAAGCAACCTTTGCTGCCTGGATTAATGTTTTGCTGGGTATACAACCATAATGCAAGCAGTCACCGCCGAGTTTTTCCTCTTTTTCAATCAGGGTAACGTTCATGCCCAACTGTGCCGCAACACTGGCAATCACCAGACCTCCAGCACCACCGCCAATAATAAGCAGATCACGTTTACTCATAAACTGTCTCCTGATTGCTGCTCTTCCGATTCGTCAGATAAGCTGATTTTCCCGCGGAATATTTCATAATTAATTGCTGTTTTGTTGTGGTAATTTATTCGCTGGCGACGGGATTCATCCAGCAAATGATACTTCACCAGTGCCTCTACTTTCACCGCATTTTCAGTATTGTTAACGCTTAACTCATAATGTTCCGGCAACCATCGCCGTAACCGGGTATCCCATAAATCAATAATAAACGGTCGCCACATCACGGTACGCCTGATGCGATAATTTTTTTCATCAATCACTTTATCCTGCGCATCAAGCAATCGCAGTTGTACGCTCAGGTAACGGTCAGGTGTACCCGTTGGCACAAAGTGTTGCGCACCAATATTGGTTATCATCAGACGAAAGATCCGGTTGCTGCCGGTTTCACTGTCTGCCGGTTTATATTCTGCAAAATCAAAACTCAACGCCTGCTTAACCATCGCCGGGTCGTGACCACCACGCCAGAGATGCTGACGTGTCAATCGTCTTTCACCAGCAGCGACCAGTGGACGCTCCAATAATGGCATGTGACATTGCACGCAAGCAAGTGAAGGATAATCAAGCGCCGATGCTTCACCACTACTACCTGTAGTGATCAAAGAACTAATGCCTTCGACTGCTTTTTCAGGTAACAGTTTCATTGTGCTGACAAAATCATCATGCCTGGCCTGCAAGTCCGTTTGCTGAGTCCTTCTTATTTCTGCCACGGTACCACAGGGAGGATAACGAAAAAAAGTATCCCAGCGTTCACCTTCAACGATATGACAGCGCACACAAATCTGATTCGGATCCGCTATTTTCTGTACCGCATGCGGTGCATTGGTGGTTCCAAGCACACCGACTATTTTTCCATCACGATAATGACAGGCGGCACAGGTCACCCCTTCGTGCTGCAAATTTTCATCAAAACCCGGATTATCAACAAGCACCGGATCCCACTTATCGCTGTCACGATAAGCCAGAACTTTTTCCGGCTGCTGACGATCCAGCGGCGTGTGACAAAGCCGGCAATTATGCTGCAAGCCGTCGAACTGCCAGTCCGCCTGAAAATATGGATCCGTCCATGCCTGTGAATGAATACTGGTTTTCCATTCCTGATAAAAATCAGGATGACACTCAGCACACTGTGTTGCGCTTAAATCTGCAAGCAAAACGGGGGCCTGCGAAGTATCAACCGGCCAGGCAAAACGGTCATCAACAATAAAAATATTTAATGGGCGAAGCAACCGCCACACAATAAATAAAATAAAAAAAAGCAGAAGAATAAATACGTAGTGTTTTTTGATTATTTGTTTCATGGTTTCAATCGATAGTATTCACTGATGCTGTCTTTAATACGAAGCAGATCACCATCCAGTGCCGGTTGCCCGTGCCACCACTGATAATCCGGTGACTGATGACCAGCACCGAGATAGACATTTTCAACATGGGACAGCATTTTTTCATACTGTTTTTTTGCAGCGAACAGCTCTTCATCTGTTAATACTTTTTCAGCCTGTTTTATCAGCGCATCGGCTTCACGGACTTTTTTGCGGGCAATTTCCAGCATGGCTTCACCGTTTTCAAACAGGCGACTGATGTAACGCGGAGCATGACAGTTCTGGCAAACAGCGCGTATATTATCCTGAACGACAGCAACACCCTCGTCAGACATCAGATTTTTTCTGATGCTCATGCTGACATTATGATTATTCTGCTGCAGGTGACAGTAAGCACAACCGGGAGCACGATAATTCGCCGATCTAAGCGGCCGGTTCCAGTCATAAGTGTTTTTTTCAATCTGCATCAAAGTGCCGTGTTTCGACGATGAATAGCTGTGCACAACCGGAGCTTTTTTACCTCCATGACAAACGACGCAGGTTTCATCACGACGTGCTTTAGCTGCAATACCCTGGTGCAACTGACCATGACAGCTAACGCAGTTAACGATGGGGCTTGCTGTGGCATGCGCACTGGCCTGCCAGTTTCTGATCAGTGTACTGTTTTGTTGTTCATGACACTGGACGCAGGCAGAATTCTGCAGAATGCTTGTGCTGGATGGCGTCATGCCTGACAACATGTCTTCAGCTGCAAAAACATTTGCTGTTATTAAACATAAAAACAAAATGTAAAATAACAAACGCATTACAGGAAACGGCGACAAGGACAGTTTTTTCTTATGCCACACTGACATATACATCAGTTATTCTCTCTATTGAATTGTGTGTACTCACCCTTCAGCCAGAGATTTTCGTCGTTACTTTTTTTATCTTTTCTTTTCTCCGGATTTTTTTCTATGTCACCAATATAACGCAATCGATCAGCCTTTTTTTCTATTGTCTCAAGACTTCTGTCCATGGCCTCATGGCCTTTATTCACGAAAGAAATATCACCATGTGCAGAGCCTTTATAAGCGGTCAGATTATTAAAATACCACATTTCAAAGTAATCACGTTCAATGGCCGACACATTATAAAAAGCGGACGCCTGGCCTTCAAAAAAACCAATGTGTTCATACTGAAAAACACTGTCTTTTGAATCCATGGCATAAGGCGGGCGCTGATTAGCAGAAGGAAAAAGTAAATTGTCTGAACGTAAGGATTTCAGAATGCCTTCCGCTTTATATAATTTATTCCAGGCCGCTTTTCTTTCTGCATCCATCTCTTTTAAGCGCGCGGCTGACCAGTCTTTTTCATGGCAGTCCGCACATAAATTAATCCACTGCTTGCGTCTGACTTCATTACCGGAAGTCAGCGGATTAACCTGTTTGATGCCGAACTTCCAGATCGATTTACCGGCGACCTGATGCTTGCCGGCATCCATGTGACAATAAGCACAGGTCGGTGCCGGATAATTGCCTTTTACAAGTGCTTTTGACCAGTCCCAGTTTTGACCTTCAGCAAGATATAGCTGACCGTGTTTCGAATTAAAATAGGTTTCATCGTCAGGATGCGGCGGCCCGCTATGACAGGTAATGCAGGCTTCCGGGCGGCGTGCTTCGGCAGCACTGAACAGGTGGCGGGTGTGGCAGGAATCACACTTGCTGGCAACCGAGTGGCATTGCAGGCAGGCGGTGACTTCGGCTTTGGGTTTGTCAGCAAAGTGTTTTGCATCTAAGGCGCGCTCCATTGCCAGCGAATGGCTGGGAAAACCATAACGTTTTTCGGCAACAAACTCGCGGTGTTGTTTATCATGGCAGTTGCCGCAAACATCAGGTGTCGGTAAATGCAGATCTTGGTGATTACTGCCATGACAGTCTGAACAAAAAACCGCTGGCTGTCCGTTTGCCGGTGTTGCATGCCGGCTTTTGCTCCAGTCATTGACCACACCCGGAGTCACCGCCTGATGACACTCAACACATTGCTTGCCGGTGAATTCACCAACCACAGTATCAACCGAGCGGTAAAAATCTTTCGGGTTCCAGTAGGCGAAAATCGCCTCGGGCTGCCAGTCTCTGGAATAGAGGCCGGCGCCATCACCACTTTTATTCCAGTTAACATAAAAGAACCCCGCCGGTATCGAGATCAGCGCAATGATTAAAGGCACAAGAAGATATCGTGGAAATCTTCGTTTCATTTTTTGCTAAACAGTTTGATAACGCCAAGACCTAAAACCGCAGCGATACCGAGCCAGAGATAAACCGAAGCGGAATTGTCTACCCCCTGTTGTATTTCAGTAATAACCTGCTTAGTGTCCTGCATTAGCATGGTGTGTTCTTTACTGTGATGCGCTGTTGCGGGCTGGCTTATCAGTAAAAGCAGAAACAATATTGTTTTCATGGCATGATCCTGACGGCAGCTGATAGAGGCGTCTTTTCTGCCGGTGGCATCGATGATGGCTTTGAAAATCGTTTAGCAATAAAACCGGCACTGAGTTGTTGCTCAATTCCGGCGGCGGCAATGCGGCCGGCTTTAACTGCAGTAACCACCAGATCAGGCCCGTTGGTATTGTCGCCACCGGCATAAAATTTTTCATTGGAGGTTCTGCCGTTGGCATCAACCAGAATGACACCCCTGTCATCTGTTTGAATACCAAATGTACCCATCCAGCTTTCGATTTTATTAACCTGTCCCAGTGCCAGAATAACGACATCACAGCGTATAAACTGCTGAAATTTATTGATCTCAAAAAGTACGCCGTCAACGCAGGTTTCGCCGGTAATATCGGTCGGAACGTATTCGAATAAAAGTTCGATACCTTCTTCTCGGGCGAGCTGTTGTTCTTTCGCTGAAGCACGCATAAATTCTTCACCACGACGATAAGCCACCGTCACTTTTTCTGCGCCCTGACGAATTGCGGAACGGGCGCAGTCCATTGCGCTATCACCGCCACCAAGCACAACAACGTCTTTTCCTGTTATCTGTAATCGTGAAGCTTCATTCTGCGCATTAACCTCCGCCAGATAACTCAGGGCATCTCTGACGTTCTTTAGCTGTTGTCCCGGCAGCTTTATATCGCGTGAAGTTTGTGCGCCCAGGCCAAGAAAAACAGCATCGGATTTTTTAGCAATGCTTTGTAACAATGCCTGATCAACATCGATACCCAACTGAAAAACAATGCCCTGTGCTGCGAGTAAAGCGTGACGTCTGCGCATGAATTTTTTATCCAGCTTGAATGGCGGCACACCGGTTTCCAGTAAACCGCCAATCTCTGTATTGCGATCATAAACCGTGACTGAAAATCCTTTTTTATCTAACTCGTCAGCGCAGGCGATACCCGCCGGACCAGCACCGATAACGGCGATTTTTTTATGCCTTTTTTGATTACCTGTAGCGGCTATGCTGTCATTATATCGTGTTGCATGTTCGATCAGATAACGCTCGATAATGCCAATAGTGACCGCACCGTCACCTTCTTTGGCTTTGGTACAGGCGCCTTCGCACAAACGATGTTGCGGGCAAAGAGTGCCGCATACTTCGGGCAGGTTGCTGGTACTACAGGCAAGCTCTGCTGCTTTATTTATATTGCCAGCAGCAACCTGCTCCAGCCATTCCGGAATACGATTATGCAAAGGGCAGGCATTGATGCAGCCGGGGAACCCACAGTCGAGGCAGCGCGAGGCCTGCTGTTTTATCTGTACCAGTTCGGCTGTGTCGTGTATTTCAGACCAGTCCTGTTTACGTTCTGTGTCAGCGCGTTTTTCTGGTTCCTGACGAACAATCTTTAATGGCGCTTTCTTCCTGAGCAGATAGCTACCGTTCTGCTGCAGTGATTTATTGAAGACATTGCGTACATCGCGAATCTCCAGCGCATCGGTCGGGCAGGAAACCACACAACGCGCACATCCCATACAATCTTCCAGTGCCGTCACGCGGCCACTGTCTTTCCCCTGCTGCCAGACCGGAATACCCATATCACAAACCTGCTCACAACGCTGGCAGTCGATACACTTTTCGGTATCCATATTAATGCCATAAAAACCGGCATGATTAAGCAGGCCAAAGGTGGCACCGTAAGGACACAGATAGCGGCAATAAAAACGGTTACCAACAATGGGGGCAATAAAAAAACTACCGAAATATGTTACCGCGACAATGAGATAAAACCCGCCGACAAAACTTACCGTCCACGAATTCGGTGGAAACTGGGTAACCACCATAATACCGACATAATAACTGAAGAATATCCATTTGCTGTGACGTAAATGCCAGCTCCATGTTGAACGCAGGGTTTTATCTCGAAAAGGAAAGCCAACGGTTTCACGTATACCGACACAGGGACAGTTAAAACCACAGATAATACGCCGGCCAAAAAGAAATACCGCCGCAAGGATCATAAAAAAAGTAATGGTGCCGGGTACATGCAAGGACGGAAAAACCGGCTGCCCCCAGAGAAAACCGACATAAGGTTCATACATCGGATATAACCAGGGAATCAGCCACCAGAACACGGTAACCATGAACACCAGAATGATCAGCCGTTTACGGGTATATGTGTTTTTTTCAGCAAAAATACGCCACAGACCAAAACCCAGAATGATGCCGTACTCGGTATAACGGTTCAGCCAGATGGGATTTTCAAACCAGAACAACCAGGTTTCATTTAACCAGCCGACAAACGCCAGAGTAAAGGCTGCCATGCTTAATAACTGTACCCACAAACGATAACGGACCGGCATCAGCCCCTGGTTTGAACTGCCCGACTGCCTCACGGTATGAAAAATAGCCTGTTCTGCAGTTCGGGTGTTCATAAATATACTTATTTCTTTTCAGTTAAACGCACAGCGATGCCGGAAATATCGTTCAGCTTTGCCGGCAACAGCCGATAATGGCTATCATGCTTTAAATTCTGCGTGTATCGGTGTTCATCGCTGGACATTGGCTTTTATTTTTCGACCGGATAATTATTTTTCAGCCAGTCGGTCATGCCCATCTTTACCACATGCACATCGGCAAAACCTTTTTCGGCAAGCAGTTGCGCCGCTTTCGCTGATTTACGGTCCGTGCGGCAAATGGTTACCACGGTTTTTTCAGAATAATCACTGATCTCATCAATGCGTTGTTCCAGTTGCTCCAGCGGTAACAGCATTGAGCCGGCAATATGTCCCTGCTCACCGTGATAATCTTCAGCGGTACGTACATCCAGCAGTAAAAAATCATCACCCGCATCCAGCCGTTGTTTTAAATCACTGATAGCCAGCATGGCACCTCTGCGTATACTGCCGATAATCCGTGGTAAAAAGGCAACCAGGGCAAGCAGGGTCAATGCAAGCATGACTTTTTGAATCAGATCTTCACCGCCAGTGGCGGCTTCTTTACCGATATAACCAAGATAGGTGTAGGCGATCGCACCCGGCAACATAAAAATACAGGTGGCAATACTGTAATGACTGAATTTTATTTTTGTCAGGCCCAGGCCGTAATTTAACAGGTTAAACGGAAACAACGGTACCAGCCGGGTGAAAGCAACAAAACGCCAGCCTTCATTCTCCACACCATTAATTAACTGTTTCAGGCGACCGCCGGTTTTCTTTTCTACCCAGCCGGAGGCCAGATAGCGGGCAACCAGAAAGGACAACATAGAACCAATGGTGGCGGCGGTCAGGTTATATAGTGTCCCCAACACCGGCCCGAATAAAGCACCGCCGAGTAAAGTCAGGATCGCACCGGGGAAAAAAAATACCGTGCCAATGATGTAAACCAGCATAAACAACAATGGCGCTGCATTACCGGCCTGTTCAATCCAGTTCTGTATCACAGTGGCATCTAACTGCTCACGGTTTGTCACCACCAGTGTGATACCGGCAACGATCATTACTAACAGCAGCAAACGCATAATATTACGCTTCATTATCATCACCTCCCGCTGTCCATTGTCGACGGTTAATCGCGTAACCCGACATTTTGCCGACAAAAGGCATCACCAGCATGGCACTGATCCAGGAAGTCATTTTAGCTTCACGAAACGTACGGATGCCGATACTCATCTTTTCATGGCCGCCACGAGGCTGATCACGGTAGGTGCCGCACAGACGATCCCACCATGGCAGACTGAAACCGAAATTGCTATTGGTCTCATCATCTTCCACCGAGTGATGCACACGGTGCATGTCCGGTGTTACCAGAATCAGACGCAGCCATTTATCCAGCACAGGATTCAGACGCACATTACCGTGATTGAACATGGCAGTGGCATTTAACATCACTTCAAAGATAACCACAGCAACGATCGGTGGCCCCAGCAGAACGATGGTGGCAAATTTAATCAGCATGGAAAGAATAATCTCGATCGGATGAAAACGCGCGCCGGTGGTAACATCGTAATCCAGGTCGGCATGATGCACGCGATGCAAGCGCCATAAAACAGGAATAGCGTGTACCATGACGTGTTGCACGTAAATGACAAAATCCATCAGCACCACAGAAATAATAATCGCCAGCATGGCTGAGACATCATAATAGTTCAGCAAGCCCCAGCCCTGCTCATCGGCAAAAGCGGCGACACCGACAGCAGCAGCCGGAAACAATAGGCGCAAAATGAAGCTGTTGAGAAAAACCAGAGCCAGGTTGTTTGTCCAGCGCACAACTTTGGAAACGGTGAGTGCACGGCGCGGTGCGATCACTTCCCAGATCGCCATCACGGCAAAAATGCCGAGAAAAAAACTCAGTCGGATGACGACTTCGTTATTCATAATAAACTGATTGATGTCGCTCATAGTATTTCTCTGTGCCGTATCGGTTGCCGGTGTTGTCAACATTGTGGGATAAACCACTTATGCTATACTTAAATCCACTAATATAGTATTCAAGTGATTAGTTGATTACTAGAATAATGGAATTTTGTATAATGTCAAGCCCAAAGGTATGAAGCATGAGCTTTAAACAAGAACTGTTTTCCCAGTTTGCCCGCGTAGGCAAAGCACTGAGCAACGGTAACCGACTGGAATTACTGGAATTTCTGGCGCAGGGCGAGCGTAGCGTGGAGCAGCTCAGCAAGGTCGCCGGACTCACCGTGGCCAATACCTCGCAGCACCTGCAACAGCTGCGCCACGCTGGTATGGTCAGCTGTCGCAAAGAAGGGCTAAAGGTTTTTTACCGCCTGAGTGGTAATGATGTCATCCGCCTGCTGGATGCTCTACGCGCGGTAGCCGAGCGCCATGTCACCGATGTACAGCACCTGGTTAACACCTATTTGACAGTGAAAGATGATCTCGAACCGATACCGCGCAGCGAATTGCTGGCGCGGGTAAAAGACGGACTGGTCACCGTGCTGGATGTACGCCCGGCGGAAGAATATGCTGCCGGTCACGTGCCCGGCGCGGTCAATATCCCGCTGCAGGAACTGGAACAGCGACTGCAGGAACTCGGCAATCAGGATGATGTGAACCGGGAAATCGTTGCTTACTGCCGCGGCCCGCATTGCGTACTGGCGTTTGATGCGGTGGCTCGGTTGCGCGAAAAAGGTATGAACGCACGGCGACTGGAAGACGGTTACCCGGAATGGCAGGTGGCCGGCTTACCGGTGGAAAAAGCACAATAAACAGACAGCCGTTATTTTTAAACCCGCTTCAACGATAAACCCAAAAGAGTATTCATGACGACCTTCTCCTTTCAGCAGTTAAAGCAGCAACTCCAGCAGGTTATTGTCGGTCAGGAAGATTTACTGGACCGGCTCATCATCGCTCTGGTATGCGGCGGTCACGTGTTACTGGAAGGGCCGCCGGGTCTGGCAAAAACAACGGCGGTGCATGCACTGGCCGGCAGCGTGCACGCTTCTTTTCAGCGTATCCAGTTTACCCCGGACCTGATGCCCGGCGACCTGACCGGCAGTGAAATTTTTGAACCGGCAAAAGGGACGTTTCGTTTCATTCCGGGACCGTTATTTCATCAAATCGTACTGGCCGATGAGATCAACCGTGCACCACCCAAAGTTCAGTCGGCCTTGCTGGAAGCCATGGCCGAACAGCAGATAACCGTGGGCGGGCAAACCCATGAGCTACCGAAATTATTCATGGTACTGGCAACCCAGAATCCACTGGAAAATGCGGGAACCTATAGTCTGCCGGAAGCGCAACTGGACCGTTTTTTATTTCATCTTTTCATGCAGTATCCGACGCAGGAGGAAGAAATGGAAATTTTACGCCGCACACGATTAGTTGATGATGGTCGTCTCGATACCGCTGTCGCGCACATCACCGACCCGGAAAAAATTCTTGCATTGCGTGCACAGCTGACGGATGTTCATGTCGAGCCGGTCATTGAAAAATACATTGTTGACCTGGTGGCGGCAACCAGAAATATCAAACCATTTATTCCAGAGTGGCACAACATGGTCAAAGCCGGTGCCTCACCGCGCGGTGCCATTTCCTTATTACGCGCCGCCAGCACCAGCGCTTTGTTAAAACAACGCGACTACGTTATTCCCGAAGATGTGATTGAACTCGCTGTTGATGTGCTGCGCCATCGGATACTGCTCGACTTTTCTGCACAGGCTGAAGGCATTACCGGCGAGCAGATTATCGCCGAACTACTGAAACGTGTACCTGCACCCTGAGTCTGTACCTTGAGTGTAAAAGTAGCAACACAAATCAATCAACCACTGCTAGAACCCGCCGCAGTAACCGCATGTATTCAGCAGGGACACCACTGGTCAGGCAATACTGCCCCCTGGCTGATGCGGGAACCCAGACAGGGCCATAGCGGTAATCTGGTCTCACATCGCCACGGTAGCGGAATCGATTTTAGTGAAACCCGGCCTTATCAAACAGGTGATGAACCACGACACATGAACTGGCGCGCCACGGCCCGTACCGGCCGGGCGCAGGTACGGGTGTTTCAGCAGGATCTGACGCCGACAAGTTTCTTCCTGATCGATCGCCGCAGCAGTATGCGCTTTGGCACACGTCAACGCCTGAAAGTGACGCAAGCAGCACGACTGGCGATCTTTCTCGCCAGCTGGGAAGCCCGCAACGGTTGCGAACTGGGCAGCCTGATTATCAATGAGTCACTGCAGTGGCAAACACCGGTAAGTGGTCAGGATGGCATTTATCAACTGGCACAGCTGGCCAGCAAACCCTGCCCGCCCTTATTTCATTCATCAACAATAAATATGAAGCAGTTTTTATCACTGCTTGCCGAGCAACTGCCACCGGGCAGTCACCTGTATCTGTTAAGTGATTTTTACGATATTGAAGAGGATGTATTAGCCCGGCTTTATCAACTTGGCGAACAACATCGTGTCTGGGCAATCGGTATACACGACCCGGCGGAACAACAATTACCGGACGCCGGTTGTTTACAACTGGTGTGGCAGCAAACATCAACGATCACCGGTAATATGGTCAACAGCAGCGATGCCGGTATCCAGCAACAACAGCAATTGATTTTTCGACAACGACAACAACAGCTGAAAAATATTTTCCAGAATGCAGGCATTTTCTACAGTCATGTTTTTTGCCATGAGAACGATATCAGCAAAGCATTGCAAACCACAGCAGCATGAACAACAGCGAACTGGTACAGATAGCGGATATATTGCCACCCATGGCACCGGCTGCACCGGCTGATAATTTCTGGCTATATTTTTTACTGCTGACCGCGATCGTGGCGGCAACCGCTTATGGCCATTTACACTCGGCAAAGCAGGTACAAAAACTACGATTAAAGTGGCTACGCCGGCAATATCAGCAGCAAAACATCAATAACCGCCAGTGCGCATTTCAACTGGCGAATCTGCTACAGAAAAACGCTCCGCATCAGTACCTCAGTACTTCCACCTTTAGCCCAGCGCAAAACAAGCAGACTTTTTCCAACACATTGCAAATAGCCTGTTACAGCCGTCATGGTCTGGATGATGATGCGATGTTGCAGTTACTGACTGAAGCAGAACACTGCTTATCAGTAAAATGATGAAGGATTATTTACTGTTGCAACCCGGCTGGTTATGGCTGATACCAGCACTACTGATTTTTATACTGTTGAGCCCATGGTTACAAAAACAGGGGTGGCTGAAGCGGCAAAGTCAGATGATGGCAGCAACATCAGTAAGACACCCGCAGGCACTGGCATACCGGAAGCAGTATTCATATAAAAACACTGCTACTTATTTTTTAGCCGGCTTATGCAGTTGCCTGATGTTACTGGCCCTAGCGCAACCGGTTCGTCTTGGAGCAAAGGTGAAAATGCCTGCGACATCGGCCGATATACTACTGATCATCGATACCTCGATCAGCATGGTAATGAAAGATTACCGTCTCGATGGACAGCGGGTCGATCGCATGAGCATGACACAGGCATTGCTCGACCGGTTCTCACGGCGCTTCAGCGGTAAACGAATCGGTATCGTGGTACTCGGTGAACAGCCACTTATTTTACTGCCGCCCAGTGAAGACAGGACGCTGGTCAGACACATGATTCATCAGCTTAAGCCAACCATCGCCGGGCGACAGGCGGCGCTGGGTGACGCGGTAGCTATTGCAGCAGACTATATTCAATCCGATAACATAAATAATAAAACAGTGATGGTTTTAATCAGCAGTGCCGATGCTCCAAGTGGAAACCTATCACCCATTGCCGGTGCCGAACGTGCCAGCAATGCGGGCGTCATATTGCATACCATCGCCATTGGCTCAAGCGACAGGCAGGCCAGTAAAACAGGTGAACTTATCTACCAACCGGTGGATTTAAAACTACTGCAACAGATGGCAACAATGACCGGTGGTGAAAGCTTTCATGCCATCGATGTGGCAAGCATGGATGCCGCCTTGCGCAACATAGAGCAACGCCATCAAATAATAGCCGGTGATAAATTCAAGCCACGCCGGCAACAGCCTTTATATCACTGGCCGTTACTTACTGCCCTGCTACTGTTAATGGTAATAACTTTACTGCCGAATGTCAGGGTTAAAAAATCCGGCCACAGTCAGGCAAATCCATGACCCTGTTTTTACAACAGCTGTACTGGCGTGAGCCACTGTGGCTACTGCTTGCCCTGTTGCCGCTGGTACTGATGCTCTGGCGGCTACTGCAACAGCGCTACAGTTTGCATCGATATGCCGATACCGCTCTGCTGCCCTGGATTATTGCAGCCGATATACAGAAACGTAAACGCTGGCTGACAGCCTCACAATTTTTAATCTGGCTGCTGCTTGCCATGGCCGCTGCCGGGCCACGTTTACTGCTTTCTGCAGCGCAGGATTTACAACCGCCACAGGGGGCAGCGGTTATCGTCATTGACCACTCACGTTCCATGCTCGCCAGTGACATTTTCCCCAGTCGACTGCAACAGGCACATGATGTAGTCACCCGCTGGGCCGGTGAAAAAGACAAACTGAAACTGGGTCTGGTTATCTTTGCCGGTGCCTCACATATTGTATTACCGGTCACTGCTGACAAAGCATTCTTACAGGAAACCGCTTCTCTGCTTAACAAGATTCAGTTGCCCAGCTATGGCAGTGCCATTGTGCAATCCTTGTTACAGGCAAAATCACTACTGACGAAAGAGACCGGATCACGCGCTATTATCATGCTCACGGATGGTGACGTAGCCGCGGAAAAATTTCAGCAGCTGGCGCAGATAAGCAGGCAGTTACAAAAAGAGAATATCACGCTGCATCTGTTAGGCGTTGGCAGCCCCTCTCCCGTGGCACTGGCTGACAGTGCCGGACACTGGTTGCAATATGAAGGGACAACGGTAGTAACCCGTGTTAAAGAAACGGAACTACAGAAACTGGCGGAAACCCCCGGGACCTTCTACACCCGACTCAATCCCTCCGTACACAACCGGCTGATAAAGGTATGGCAGAACACCGCCGCTCGCCTGTCTGCGCAGCATTATAATGAAGCAATGTGGCATGAACTGTTTCCATGGTTGCTGATTCCTGCGCTGTTACTGATCATGTTTAATCACTTATCAATACCACGGCAGTTATCCGCAAGCATGACCATCTTCATACTTGTCTGGCTCATCCCGCCGCAGCCTGTACATGCCCGGGCTCAGGTTGATGAGGCAGAAATATTACATCAGGCATACAGCCACTGGCAGAAACGGGACTATGCCACCGCCGCGCAATATTACGCCCGTGTAAACGGCTACCATGCACGCATGGGTGAAGGTGCCAGCTGTTTTCAGGACAAACAACTGGACTGTGCCATTACCGCCTTTAGCCGTGCCGCATGGCAGGCAGAAACGGAGCGGCAACGCGGCCGCGCTGCCTTTAATCTTGGCAATAGTTTTTTCAGCCAGGGCGACTTCAAATCAGCCATCACCCTGTTTAAAGATGCTTTGCGTTATCAGCCGCAACAGGCCAGCTACCAGAACAATCTGGACTTCAGTGAAGAAGTACAACGCAATATAGAACGTCGCCGACAACAGCAGGCAGACAGTCAACATTCAGCACAACACTCGGCTGATAGCAAGCAAGGCGAGCTTGATAATGAACGTGTCTCGGCAATGACTATAATACTCACTGATAAAACTGAAAATACAATACCGGAAAAATCCCGTTTTCCAGAACTAGGCGCAGAACAGCTGGCCTACTATATGCAGCGCAGCCAGAATTTTGCACAACTGTCAAACACTCAGATTCAACACCAACAGCGCCAACATGACTGGAGCCGCTTCAGTAACAAGAACCCGATGGCGGCACACAAGGTTGAATACTGGCAACGCCTGTTTGAACTGGAAGAAGGCATGCCGGCCCATCCGGAGAGCCCAAAAATATTGCCCGGGGTAGCGCCATGGTAATACGTAATATTATTTTAATGCCAGACGTATTACTGGTGTTACTACTGGCCTTAGTAATAAGTACTCCGCTTCATTCGCAAAGCAAAAAACCGGGCAGTGAACTCACGGTTTTAATTCCCGCGACTGAAAAACAGTGGGGGCAATATTTGCGTGTCACGCTTCGCTATCGTGGCAGCAAAAAACTGGAAGATATCGACCTGCAAACATGGCAGATACTTGCCGCAATAAGCTTTGAAAATGAATATAGCGATGAGGACGACCATGGAAATCCGCTGCAGATTTTACAGCTACGGCTTCAGCCGCGAAAAACAGGACGCTTCCAGATGCCGCCATTAAAACTTGGTAAGGCCTACAGTCAGGCAGTCAGTATCAATATCACTGCGCCGGTGGTAAACAATGCTGCCATCAAACTGAACCGGCACATATCCACTGATACCCCGTGGCAACGTGAAGCCGTCATTATACGCATACAGATACAAACCCCGGATTATGCTGCACATATCAAACTGCAGGCGCCGCAGCATCCGAAATTTCTGTCACGGGTATTAACCACCGAACGTCATATTTTAGCCGGGGGTGGTTACCGCTTTGATACCGGCTGGATTCTTTATCCGCTGGAATCAGGTTTACAAACACTGGATTTACCACCGGTTAACTATCAGATAGCAGGCAGCAACCGTCGCCAGTTTTATCTGCCGGTACAAAAATTTCAGGTGAAAGCGCTGCCTAACTATCTGCCACCAACACTGCCCGTCGGCAAATTAAAGATCAGCAGCCGCCCGGTGTCTGCCCCCGAAGATGGCGAACAACAGTGGCAGCTTGATATCAGAACCGCCGCTATTATCCCTTACGGCATAGCGGGTCTGGATACACAGCTGGCTGTCATCAATGGCAAAAAATCATCCGCCATTGTTATCAGCAACACACAGCAGTCAGCTTATAACGATCCTGGTGACCACAGTATTTACACCGCCCCGCTGCCGGACTGGTTACTGCCTTTCGGCCCGCCTTTAAAACTGACACTGCGATTTTTCGACACCACAAGCGGCCGCCTGTCTGAAATATCACACGACTTACCGCGACAATGGAAGATGCCTGCATGGGCCTGGTGGTTAATGGCAACGTTGCTTTTAATTGCCGGTATTATTACAGGCCGGCATCTACAACCACGGATACGGCAATGGCATCATCAACAGAAACAACAACGCCGGATTCAGCACGCCACGGATATTACCCAATTGCGCAGGATAATTCTGCACAATGGTCAATACCTCAACTTGTCTGAATGGGCAAAAACAGATCATCAAAGAAAAACAGTTAGTCAACAGCTCAATTATTACTGTTTTTCTGCTACCGGCCGCCGGCAGGCACAACGACATGATATTCAACAACTAAAATACAGTCTTTTAAAACACCTTTGATAATACCGGCAGAATTTATAATCATTTATCAGCGCTACCTTAAGCCTGTGTTTTATCAAATTTATCTGAATACAGGAAACTTTCCGCAAACCTGTATGTTTACGCATTTGTAGCTATTACAGCACTCTTGTCTATACTCGTATTTCTATCTGTTTATAACAACATAAAATTATCCAGCAGGGAAGCCATTCCTGAAAAGTGATGATCTATGGCAGGAACTAAAAAACAACTTAAAAAACTCCATGAGTTAAGCCTGCTACTGTCAGGTGAACCCGATGAAATCATCCGGGAAATAGCCGGCATGATCGCCGAGTTTTTTAATGTCCGCGTGGTTGTTCTTACCGAAATAAAAAATCAGGAACTGTATTTTCTGTGCGCGCATGTTGATGGCGAGCTAAAAACCAATCTTGGCCATGTACCACTGGCGTTTACACCATGTGCACTGGTTAAGGAAGGTAAACAGGGGCAGTTTTTTGATCAGGTCTCTGATATTTTTCCACAGGTTGATTTCCTCAAGCAGCAAAAAGCCTTTTTCTATTATGGTGTACCCGCAACAGACAGTGCGGATAATGTCATCTCAACCACCTGCCTGCTGGATGAAAAACACCATGAGCTCAATGAACAAAGTGTGGCGTTACTGCGTATATTCGGCCAGCGTATCGCCATGGAACTGGAACGCAAATGTTCACAGGAAAAGCAGACGCTGACAGAACAGGCACTGGAGAACAGCCAGAACCAGCTTTACAGTCTGACCAATATTTCACCGGCAGGTATCTTCCGTACCGATATTAACAGTCAGTGCATTTATGTTAATGAGTTGTGGTGCCAGCTTTCCGGCATGAGCTCAGAAGAAGCCAGTGGTGACGGCTGGTCAAAAGCTATTCACCCTGAAGACCGCCAACTGGTTTTTGACAAATGGAATGAGTCACTAAACAACAACCATGACTTTGAAATGGAATGCCGTTTTTTAAGCCCACAAAACAAAATTGTCTGGATTATGTGCAGGGCAACAGCCGAAAAAAATATCACTGATGAAACTACCGGCTATATTGGCGTAGTAACCGACATAACTGACAGAAAGAACCATGAACTGGAAAATGAAAACATCCACCGAAAACTGAGCGAAGCACAAAATATTGCACATCTTGGTTTTTTTGAATGCAACCTTGAAACCGAAGAAGCATTCTGGTCAGAAGAAATTTATCGAATACTTGGTACCAGTCCGCAGCAAACCGATCCCGGCTTTGATTCCTTCATCAACTTTATCCATCCTGACGATACCGCCATTGTAAAAGATGCTCGTGAACAGCTCGAGCATGGTGGTCTTTATAATATTGACCACCGAATCATCAAGCCCGATGGTAACGAAAGTATTATACATAGCGAAGCAAAAATATATATTGATGAAGAAACCCGGCAACATAAAATTGTCGGCACCATACAGGATATATCAGAACGTAAATATGTTGAAAATGCATTAAATGCCCTGGTTGAATTTTCAGTGATTGATGACATGCTGGCTTTTTATAAAAGCATGGTATTTAATCTGGCACAGGCATATAACGCCCGGTTTTCATTTCTAGGCCTGTTTACTGAAGGCTGCACCGATAAAATCACATTGCAGGCGCTATGGACCGGTGAAGACTTTGGTGAAAATTTCGAATATTCATTACTGCATACCCCCTGTTCCGATGTTTTAAATAATCAGATGGAAATGGTGCCGGAAAATGCCGCTCAACTTTACCCCAGGGATACTGTGCTCAGTGAGATGGGTATAGAAAGTTATTATGGAGCGCCGCTGATCACACCTTCAGGAAAAAAAATCGGCCTGATCGCCGTCATGGACACCAAACCCATGCACATGGGACACTGGACAAAATCCATCCTCAGCCTGTTTGCCCAGCAGATTGCCTCCCATATTGAACACGGCATTGCTAAAAATGAAATCAGAACATCACAAAAAAAGCTGGCATCCATACTGGAAAACATGCAGGATATTTATTACCGTACCGACAGTAACGGCCTGTTAACCATGATCTCCCCTTCCGGCACAGGCGTTCTTGGTTATGAAATCGATGCTATTCTGGGAACACCGCTGGCTGACCTGTATATCAATCCTGAAGACCGTAATGACCTGTTACAGAAGCTGGGTAATAACCATGGTCGTGTGCACAATTTCATCGCAGCCCTTCGCCATGTAGAAGGTCACACAGTATGGTTGTCATCCAATGCACAATATTATTTTAATGAACAGGGAGAAATACTTGGTGTAGAGGGTGTTTCACGTGATATCACCCAGCAGTATATTGATGACCTGCAGATGAAAAAAATGTCCAGTGCACTGGAACAAACCGCAGATATGGTACTGATCACTGATAATAAAGGTGTCATCGAGTATGTAAACCCGATGTTTGAAAAAACCACCGGTTATCGTAAAGATGAACTGATCGGTAAAAAACCCAATATCCTCAAATCCGGCCGCCAGGATCAGGCGTTTTATAAAAAACTGTGGGACACCATCCTTAGCGGTAATGTTTTTACCGAAGTGTTAATCAACAAAAAATGCGATGGCAGTTTATTTTACCAGGATGAAACCATTACTCCACTAAAGAATAAAGACGGTAAAATCACCCACTTTATTTCCACCGGCCGTGACATTAGCCAGCGCATGGAAAACGAAAAGCGGCTGCAATACATTGCTCACCATGATGCCTTAACCAGCCTGCCTAACCGGATCCTGTTCATGGACAGAATCCGGCGTTCATTAACACACGCCAAACGTAACCGCGAACGTACCGCTGTGCTATTTTTTGACCTTGATCGCTTTAAAAATATTAATGATACCTTAGGACATATTATCGGTGACAAGCTGCTGATGGAAATAGCCCATCGCCTGAAAAACACGATTCGTGAAGATGACAGCATCGCCCGCCTCGGTGGTGATGAGTTTGCTGTGCTGGTGGATAATGTAAATTCCGAAAATGATATTACTCATATTGCACAAAAAATTCTGGGCTGCCTGGAAAAACCCATCCTTATTGATGACCACAGTCTGTATACAACCGCCAGTATCGGCATCAGTATTTTTCCTGATGATGGCAAGAATGCTGATGCTTTATTGCAAAATGCGGATATTGCCATGTATCGCGCCAAGGATCTGGGTAAAAATAATTACCAGTTTATTCAAAAGACATGAGTGCACGCGCAGTACAGCGACTGACACTGGAAAACAACCTGCGCATGGCACTAAAAAATAATGAGTTTGTGCTTTATTACCAGCCTCAGGTGACTGCACAAGAACAGAACATAACCGGTGTTGAAGCACTCATTCGCTGGCAGCACCCGGAACTAGGTCTGATTCCACCTTCCGATTTCATTCCTCTGCTTGAAGAAACCGGTTTAATTATTGAAGTTGGTGACTGGATAATGGAAACCGCCTGTCAACAGTTAAAAGTCTGGGTACAGGCCGGTTACACTGATCTCAGTATGTCGATCAATGTCTCAGGCCATCAATTTCATAACCAGAAATTTTACAGTCGAATGGTTGAACTGACAGAAAAACATGGCATAACGGCCAGCCAAATAGAGCTGGAAATAACAGAAAGTATCTTAATGGATAAACAGAAAAAAACACTGGAAAACATTAACAAACTGGATCTTTATGGTTTCCGAATAGCCATTGATGATTTTGGTACCGGTTATTCATCTTTAAGTTATTTGCAACGTTTTAGAGTGGACACCCTGAAAATAGACCGCTCATTTATCAGTGATATTATCAGAAACCCGGATGATGCAGCCATTACTTCTGCCGTTATCGCCATGGCACACAGCCTGAAATTAAATATTGTCGCAGAAGGCGTTGAGACCCCGCAACAACTTAGTTTCCTGCAACAGCAAAATTGCCAGCTAATACAGGGGTATTTTTTCAGCCACCCGCTGAACGCCAAAGACATGACGCAATTATTGAGCAATGGCATTCAATAAACAGGTACCAGGACAGAATACACAGCAGCTTTCCTCACCGGCAAACCTCACTCAACGACTATGGATTGAGAAACCATCGCCTGCTTTATAACCATTAAAAATCACTTCGCTGTGACTCAGCAAGCGCTTGCAATTCATGCCGCAAATCACTGCTGCCCTGTTGCCATAACACTAAGTGCATTGTTTCGCAAAACCCGGCAGATCACTTCTGCTAAAAAATTTAAATCCTCAGTAGCCTGTGATTAATTAAAAAATAACAGGGTTATCTACCGGCGAATTAGGTAAAATCATGTGCTTTCTACAAAGCCAGCGGTTAAATCAGGGTTTATTATGTATCCATTACGTATTGTTCTTATTGTCATACTATCTTTTAGTTCAGTGTCATTTGCCGCCGGCTCGGGCAGTACCATAAAAAAAGTATTACCCGAAACAGACGGCGTATCACTACAGTCACAAGGCGGTTTATACTGGTTACAGTTTGATAAGGACGCTGATTCAGTATGGCCGACATTAAAAAATTTCTGGGCAAACGAAGGTATTCCACTAAAAAAAGAAGAACCTCAACTTGGCTTTATGGAAACAGAATGGACCAAAGACCTGCTTGTCGACAGCTTGCTTTCAATTCTTTTAAGTGATCAGGCTCCTGAGCGGCGTGAACGTTTTCGCCTT